>NZ_CP199753.1:2047500-2382500 GCF_052655985.1 Alishewanella sp. HL-SH05 | reverse complement strand
CGCGCCAAGTCTTGGCAACGAGCAGGAAGCTTCATTAGTCACGCCTACAGCGTTATTAGCAGGCTTAACGCTTAGCGATCTGCAGCAGGCCTTAGCGCACAGTGCCGCGGTGCAAGTTTCGAGTGAACAGCAGGAAGCACATCCTTTAGTGCTGGTGGGTGAGACACTCTATCTTTACCGTTATTGGCAATATGAGCGGCAGTTAGCAGCTGATTTACAGCGTTTAATGCAGCCGGTTGCCAAAGCATTACCGCCGGTGGCGCAGCTTAATAGCTGGTTAAGTGAATTATTTGATACCCCGCAAACCACCGCTGCCATTAACTGGCAGAAACTGGCCTGTGTGAACACGCTGCGCAGCCATTTTAGTGTGATCACGGGCGGGCCTGGTACCGGAAAAACCTATACGGTGGTGCGCTTATTAGCCTTATTGCAACGGCTGCATTTGGCAGACTCAGCTGATGCTCAGGTTCGGCCGTTGGTGATTAAATTGGCAGCGCCTACCGGTAAAGCGGCGGCACGTTTAAAAGAGTCGATCCAAGCGGCCACCGAGCAATTACGGCAGTTACCCGCCAGTTGGCACAGTGCGCTTCAGCAGATTAGCGCCGACAGTTCGACCTTACATAAATTACTTGGGGTGCAAGCCGGTACACGGCAATTTCGTCATCATCGCGCCAAACCTTTAGCCTTAGATGTATTGATTATTGATGAAGCCTCTATGGTGGATATTGAGTTGATGCATGCCACCTTAGCGGCTTTACCGCCCGGTGCGAAATTAGTATTGCTAGGCGATAAGGATCAGCTGGCCTCGGTGGAAGCGGGCGCTATTTTAGGGCAGTTATGTGCTGGCGCTGAGCAGGGCGGTTATAGCCGTGAAACCTTAGCCTTCTTGCAAGGTTTTACTCAAAGTCATTTACCGGAGTTTATGCATGTTGCTGAAGCACCACGGCACCTTCAGCATGTGATCATGTTGCGCGTTAGTCGACGTTTTGATGATAGCAGTGGTATTGGCGCACTGGCTCGTGTTGTTAATGACGGTCGCAGTAACGAGGTGGCGGCATTATTTAAACCGGACAGTGGTTTTACCGATCTGCATTTATTACAGCCAACACAGCCAGATCCAGAAGGTCAGCAAGCGCTGTTAGCGTCTTTGCAGCAACTTTGTCAGCAAGGTTTTGCCGGTTATTTGCAGCAAATTTCAGCTCGGCCTGCGCCTGGCGCGAGTGCTGAGCAGTTTGAGCGGTGGGCACGCTCGGTGCTTAAGGCTTATCAAGGCTTTCAACTGTTAACGCCCGTACGCGATGGCCCTTTTGGTGTCAGCGGTTTAAATGCGTTAGTGCAGCAAAGCCTTAGCTTTGTATCACGTAGCGCCTCGGCACAAGGGCGCCAAGATAGTTGGTATGAAGGGCGGCCGGTGATGATCACGGCGAATGACTACAACTTGAATTTGCGTAATGGCGATATTGGTATCGTGCTGCGTTCCGCCGATACAGAGCAGAAACGGGTGGTGTTTGTGGACAGTGATAATCAGCTTCGTTGGATCTTACCCAGCCGTTTAGCCGAGGTGACGACTGTTTTTGCCATGACGGTGCATAAGTCACAAGGCTCAGAGTTTACGCATACGGTGTTAGTACTGCCGGATCGTGATAACCCGGTGTTAAGCCGTGAACTATTATATACCGGCTTAACCCGCGCTGCTCAGCAACTGACCATAGTGGTGCCGTCATGGCCCGTGCTAACACAAGCGGTGGATCGGCCAACGATCCGGGCAGGGCAATTGCATTTATCTTTTAGCCCATAGCCCATGCCGTTAATATTACGGTCAATCTCCCCCTGATAACGCGGCATAAGCTGCGCTATTCAGGGGGGAATGGTACTTGCCATCCTCGCGATATTTATGCATCATAAGTTATTGAATGCTATGGATTGGCTCTTATGTTGACTTTAACGGATTTATCCTACGCTAAACTCAAAACCTATCAGCGATTATATCGTGATCATTTCCCTGAAAATTTAGCGTTGCGGGTACATCGGGCGCTGAGTTGGCTAGCCCGCGCCGAAGCCGCCAGAGCGGCGCAAGATAGCGACAGTGCCTTTATCTTTTATTGGATCAGCTTTAATGCCGCCTATGCCAATGATTTTGGTCAAGCCGACCGGTTACCGGAGCAAGAACACTTTCAGCAGTTTTTAGCTAAGATCTGCGCTTATGATACCGATGAGCATCTTTATGAACTGATTTGGCAGCAATTTTCATCTAGTATTCGGCTGTTAATGAGTAATCATTTTGTTTATGCGCCGTATTGGGAGTTCCAACGCGGTCGTATCAGTGAGGTGGAGTGGTTAAAACGTTTTGCGCAGTCTAAAGAGCAAACCCACAACGCCTTAGCCAACAAGAATGTGCCGCTGGCGCTATCGCATATTTTTAATCGTTTATACACCTTACGTAATCAACTTATGCATGGCGGCTCGACGTGGAATAGCCAGATAAATCGTCAACAAGTAAACGATGCCAGTAATTTACTGAGTAAACTGGTACCGCTGATTATTGGTTTGATGATGAATGCGCCCGATCAATTATGGGGTGAGGCGATTTACCCGGTGATTAACCCGTCTTAGCTTAACACTTAGCTTACCACCGGCAACTGTAACCAGTTGGTGGTGTACGCTGGTGACAAATGTTGTCGTTTCATCGCCCAGCTTTGCTTCACGCCTTGGCTGGCAAACCAGATCTTACCTTTGCCAGACTGATTATAACGATCGAGTGTTTGCATTAAGCTGGGATCAGCATGATAACTGGCGGTGGGTTCAAATAAGCTGGGTTGATATACGCCCTCATCATAAAAGTCACTTAACATTACGCCGGCTTTGGCATAGCGATAGCCATCGCGCCAGATCTGCTGTAATAAGCGGTTAGCTAAGGGCAGAAAATCACGGGTATCAGCACTAGGCGCGCCCAACGTGGCATTGGCGCTGTTGGCATAATACGGCTCTTGTGATTTGCTAAATGGGCTGGTGCGTAAAAATACCGTCAGTTGTCGAGCATGTTGCCGCTCTTTGCGCAGTTTTTGACAGGCTCGTGCCACATACTCGGCAATGGCTTCTTGCAATAATGGCTGCGCGGTAATGCGCTCACCAAAAGAGCGCGAACTAACAATCTCTTTTTTAGTGGGGGGCTGTTCTTCTAACGGGATACACGACTCACCATTCAGCTCGCGCACGGTACGTTCGACCACCACCGAAAATTGCTGGCGAATAAAACTGGGATTGGCATCAGCTAACTGTAAAGCGGTGTGGATCCCCAGTGCTTGTAAACGGATCGATAACTTACGACCAATGCCCCAGACTTCACCAACAGGTAATAAAGCCAGCAGCTTACGTTGGCGTGTGACCGCCGTAAGGTCGACCACGCCCTGGGTTTTTGGCCAAGTTTTTGCGGCATGATTGGCTAATTTGGCTAACGTTTTACTCGGCGCAATACCCACACACACGGAAATGCCTTGCCACTGGGCAATGCGCTGCCGGATAAATTGGCCATACTGCGTTAACTCGGTATGCGGTAAGAGGCTCAAATCTAAAAAGGCTTCATCAATACTGTACACCTCAACGGCGGGAGCCATTAATTCTAAGGTGGTCATCACCCGAGCAGACATATCGGCATACAGGGCATAATTCGATGAAAAGGTGACAATACGGTGCTGTTTAATTAACTCGTTAATTTGAAACAACGGCACGCCCATTTTTATGCCAAGCGCTTTCGCTTCTTTAGAGCGCGCCACGATACAGCCGTCGTTATTCGATAACACCACCACCGGGCGGTGCGCTAAGTCAGGCCGAAACAGTTTTTCACAACTGGCATAAAAGTTATTGCAATCGACCAGCGCAAAACACGTTGCTTTCATTTACGATTAAACCGACGAATAGCATTGGTTACCACGCCAAAGATCTGTAACTCATCGGCGTTTTTAATGTGCACTGGCTGATAGCGCGGATTCTCTGGCAGCAGCATCAGATTCATTTTGCAGCTTAAACGCTTCACGGTAAATTCGCCGTTGATTGAAGCCACCACAATGTCTCCATGTTCGGCAGTGATCGCGCGATCAACCACCAAAACATCATCTTCAAAAATACCGGCTTCAATCATCGAATCACCCGATACGCGCACAAAAAATGTGGCGGTGGGGTGATGAATACACAACTGGTTTAAATCGATACTTTGCTCGATATAATCTTGCGCGGGTGAAGGGAAGCCCGCAGGCACCTTACTGCTAAAAAAAGGCAACCGAATAGGTGCGCCGGCTTGCGCCTGACCGAGAAACTGAACAGACATGGCATTACCTCAAATACTGTTTATCCATACAGTATAGTATGCCTTGCTTCAAGTTGCACAACAAGAGCTAACTTATGCCCGAGAAGCAACCAAAAAGCGGTTAGCTGCGTATAGCCTACTATACAGATTGCAAGAGTAAGGTAGTTATGTCGGCAGGTAGTTCAAAGGTGCCCGCGCACCGGATATCCCGTTTTGGTAGTTTAGCCTCATTAGCAGGGCGAGTCGCCGGTGGCATGCTGGCTGAAGGGGCACGACAATTAGCCAAAGGCCAAGTGCCGTCTAAAAAAGACTTGCTACTTACCCCAGGCAATGCCAAACGCGTTGCCGATCAATTGGCGCATTTGCGCGGTGCGGCGATGAAAGTCGGTCAGTTATTGTCCATGGACAGCGGTGATATGCTGCCACCAGCTTTAGCTGAGATTTTAGCGCGCTTGCGTGCCAGCGGTAACCCCATGCCCGTTAAGCAGTTAGCACAGGTGTTACGCAACGAATGGGGTGAGCAATGGCAGCGTCATTTCAGTGATTTTACCTTTACGCCTTTAGCCGCCGCCTCGATAGGTCAGGTGCATCAGGCTTATCATGATAATGGCCAGCGCCTTGCGGTAAAAATTCAATATCCGGGGATTAAAGCCAGTATCGACAGCGATGTTGATAACGTGGCAACCTTATTACGTATTAGCGGGCTGGTGCCTAAAAGTGTCGATTATCGTGGGCTCTTAACCGAAGCAAAAGCACAATTACACAGCGAAGCCGATTATTTGCAAGAAGCCACCTACTTGCGGCAGTATCGCCAAGCCTTGGGGCAAAGCCCACACTTTGTGGTTCCCGAAGTGTTCTCAGAATTAACCACCGAAAACATTTTGGTGATGAGTTTTGTGGAAGGCAGTGCGTTAGAGGCATTAAGCAGTCATGAGCAAGCCGAGCGCGATCGTGTGATGGGCTTGTTGTTTGAACTGCTGTTTCGTGAATTATTTGAATTTAAATTGGTGCAAACCGATCCGAACTTTGCCAATTATTTATACAACACGAAAACCCAACAACTGGTGTTATTAGATTTTGGCGCTTGTAGGCATTACAGCAGCCGCTTTAGTGATGGTTATCGCCAATTATTTGCTGCAGCCTTAACTGAAGATCACGCGGCCATGGCCGCTGCGTTAACGCAGATTGGTTTTTTCAGCCAACAGATTTTACCCGCACAAAAACAAGCCGTACTTTCTTTAGTGAATTTAGCGGCCGAGCCTTTAAAGCACGATAGCGCCTTTGATTTTGGGCAAACGGATTTAGCATTGCGAATTCGTGAAGCGGGCACCGCCTTAAGTATGCAGCAAGATTACTGGCATACACCGCCGGCAGATGCGATTTTTTTACATCGCAAAATAGGTGGTTTGTATTTGTTGGCGGCGCGGTTAAAAGCGCGCGTTAATGTGCGCGCTTTGTTAGCCCCGTATTTAAGCAACGAGACGTAAAAGTAACGGGGTTAACGCACCAGATGCCACTGTGTTTGCCGACCGGCTAAATAGATCACGCGCCGGCCATCGAAATAGGCGCTTTGTTCTAGCTTGACCTGCAGCAGTTGGTTTTGCCACTCGGGTACCGCTTGTTTAATATTGCCTTCAATGGCATAAGCGGTATTACTATAAAGCGGCCAATCGCCATGGATCTCAGTAGGGCCCTGATTATCCCACATGCCAATAGTTGGGCCTGGGGCATGGCCGGTAAAGCCAATTGGGTGGGTGTAAGTGCTGCTAATAATACCTGCCGCTTGGCTTTTTTGTTGAACGCCCGCTAACACCTGATTACCGGTACGACCCACCACAAACTGCTCAGTTAACAGATCTTGCCAACGATTACCGGTGGCCAAAGCCGCACGAATACCGGCCGGCGCTTGCTCCTCATCGGCTTTGAGCACATAAGCCATCTCTTGGGTGTCAGTGCACAGGGTTAAATAACAAATGCCAACATCGGTATGCAGAATATCACCGCGTTGGATCACGCCGCTTTGACCACAATTGGCGGCATCAGCCGCACAAGCAGTGCCGGCACGTTGTAAGCTGACATAGGGCATAAACCATACCGGCAGTTGCAACTGAGCAAAACGCTCACGGATATACCAGGCCACATCATCGGTATGGGTTACGCCTGGCGTAATCACTTTACTGCTAAAGGCTTCGGCAATCACACTGCGAGCAAGGCTGACACTGTGTGGATAGACGCTCAGCTCGGCTGCTGTGCGCTGTTCAAACCAACGTACTACCAGCTTTTCTGCTGAGATTAAACGCGATTGATACTCTGGCGGCAGCACAGCTTGTAAACGGCTATGTAAAGCTGACGATAAACCATCGGCGACCGGCCAATCTTTAGACACATTAATGCCGATACGCTTCGGGTTTTTACTGACAATTAACTCTCCCAAGGCCTGCCATTGTTCATCTAAACTGCCGCCTTGCCAGGCTGAGTTGTAAGGTGCACCTAACGGGTAACGATTCACCGTGAGTTTTTCGATAGTACCGTCGGCTAAACGATGAAACACCAGCATAGTGGTGCGTCGAGCAGCAAAAGTGGGTTGTGGCACTAAGGTGAAATACACCGGATCTTCAGCGTTTTCTCGGTTAATCACTAACCACATATCCAAATCTTGCTCGGCCATTAAGGTGGGTAAAAGCTTATCTATACGCTCACTGAGTAACGCATTTTCAGGTGCAATACGCTGGCGTGGGCTAAGTACCGCAAAGTCAGCAGCGCTATTCAGCACCCGGCCTTGGCTGGCCGGCGTGGCGGCTGTTAGCGTAGCGCTTAAAAAAACACTGCCAAGCAAGGCAGTGACTACCGCAGAACGAACCAAGTAAGAAGAGACAGATATCATAAGATGATCCTTTTTCAGCTGAGTGTTGGCACAAAGCAAGTTAAAGCACGTAAGGTATGCACTTATCCTAACTGAAAACGTCAACAAGCCCTAGAATGAGTTATCTCAGAAATAGCGGGGCTCATCGCGAAATAAACAAAAGGAGTTTTTATGCAAACAACGCCAACAGAACATAACACAACCTATGTGGGCATTGATGGCTGCAAAAGCGGTTGGTTTGTGGCGATTTTGCAGGGCGAGCAGCTTCGTTTTCAGCTGTGTCATACCTTAGCTGAAGTGGATGCCCGTTTGCCCAGGCACAGTATTGTGTTTATTGATATGCCAATTGGCTTTATTGAACCCGGTGAAGCGCAGCGCCGATGCGATCGCTTAGCCCGTCAGGCTTTGCCAGGACGGCGTGGTAGTGTCTTTCCGGTGCCATGTCGTAAGGCGGTGTATGCTGATGATTATCCTACCGCCTGTGACATCAATGCGGCTGAGATCGGGAAACGTTTTCCCATTCAAACCTGGCACATTGTGCCGAAAATACGTGAAGTACATCAATTATTACAAACACAACCACGCTGTAATGGCGACTATTACGAATCGCATCCGGAATTGGTATTTGCCGGTTTCGCCCAAGCGCCGATGGCGGAGTTGAAAAGTACTGCTGCTGGGCAACAAGCACGCTTAGCGGTGATCGCGAGACAAGTACCTCACTGGCTACCGGTTATTGAGCAGGCGTTAAGCGAAACCTTAAAAAAACACGCAAAACCCGATGATATTATCGATGCTTTTGTTTTGTTACTGGCGGCGAGTCAGCCTAAACACTGGCAATATCTGCCGTCAGTGGCCGATCCAGACAGTGAAGGCCTGAATCGGCAAATTGTTTATGTACCTTGAATAAATTAATTTATAGATTTAACGATGTGGTAAAAAGAAAGCAGAAAAACTATGCTATCGTTATATGACAATAAATAACGCTTTGCCAAAAGAGCAGAAGGCGTGCAAGCAGGGGTTGCAGTAATGAGTAATGTTTTAAATTCAGTTAATCAGCGTACTAACTTAGCTGGGCAAAACCGCTTTGAGTTACTGTTATTTCGGTTAAATGGTAATCAGTTGTTTGGTATCAACGTATTTAAAGTGCGCGAAGTGATTCAAGCTCCCGAATTATCAGAAATGCCTGGTTCACATGCTTGTGTTAAGGGGATTGCGCAGTTGCGGGGTGATTCGGTTATTGTGGTAGATTTATCCCAAGCAACAACCGGCGTACCAATTGCAGATATGTCGAAAGCTTTTGTTATCGTGACTGAGTACAACCGTCATGTACAAGGGTTTCTTGTGTCGGGCGTGGATCGGATCGTGAACTTAAATTGGGATCAAATTAAGCCACCACCACAAGGTGCAGGCCGTGGTCATTATCTGACGGCAGTAACAGAAATAGAAAAGCAGTTAATTCAAATTATTGATGTTGAAAAAGTCTTTTCTGAAATTATCCCGATGGAAGAAGAGGTCAGTGAGCAGGTTAAAGCGCAGTCACATAAACTAGATCTGAGCAAAATCGTGGTACTGGTAGCCGACGATTCGGCGGTAGCGCGAAATCAAGTAAAACGGGCGTTAAATAGCGTGAATGTTCATGCGGAATTAGTGAAAGATGGTCAAGAAGCCCTCGACTGGTTACATAAACGAGCAGAAAGTGCAGGGGCGAATTTGATTCATGAAGTCCCGTTATTAATTTCGGATATCGAAATGCCTCGAATGGATGGTTATACCCTAGCCGCCGAAATTAAAGCCGATGCTAAGCTAAAAGATATTCACATTATTCTTCACTCGTCATTGAGCGGTGTATTCAACGAAGCTATGGTAAAAAAAGTCGGGGCAGATCAGTTTATTGCTAAATTCCATCCCGATGAATTGCTCTCTGCTGTGAATTATTGGTTAGAGCAATCATCTTAAGCCAAGACTTTAAAAGTGCAACATCCCAGATGTATGGCTTAGCATTAGTTTAAAGCGATATGCTAAGTTTGCCTGAAAATGAGATATCTCATTTAACATGCTCAAATTGCGCGGTATTTTCTATAAATTTATCGCGCAAACTGCCTTTACTTCATCCCGTAACTTCAGCCTTTCTTAAGTAAGCTGCTTTAAAATTTGCTGTATTCGGTGCTCAGCACCTGCCTCAAAAGGTGCGCTTTGCCAAAACGGGCAGGGGTTTGCTGATTCATCAGTTTAGCTCGGTGTTTCAGCGCCGAAATAACATGGCAGAGTTTTAAGAGGGGCAATATGGCGGAAGCGGCATTAACGGTAAATCACACAACCTTTAGTTTACGGGCATTACAACATGCCTGGCATCCGTTATGGTTTGCTGTATTAATGGCTATAGGAATGACCTTAATGTTAAACGCGCCTTTTTTATCCGCGTTACAAGCCAAAGTGCCAGGCCAATATCTGTTACAAGCATTTTTACTCAGTATGTTGCTGTTACTTAATTTGTTATTACTCGTTTTGTTGAGTGTTAATCGGTTACAAAAGCCTATTTCAATCGCGCTGTTTGCCGTAGGAGCCATCAGTCTTTACTTTATCGATAATTTTGGCATCGTTATCGATAAATCCATGTTACAAAATGCTATCGAAACCGATGCGGCCGAAGCACAAGGGATCTTGTCATTAAACCTGTACTGGCAGGTGATCACTATTATGTTGTTTCCGTTTCTGGCCAGCACCTTGATTAAAATACGGCGATTGCCCCGTATGCAATGGCTTAAGCATTGGCTGCTGTGTTTAGTGTTAATTATGTTGGCTTTAAGCAGTATTGTGGTGGTGGAATATGCACAGCTCGCGCCTTTTTTTCGTAATAATCGTGAAGTTAAACATATGGCATTACCCTTTAGTGCGGTGTCTGCAGCGGTATCCATGGGTAATACCTTGCTGCAACAACAATTTCCAACAGAGTTTACTTTACTAGGGCAAGACGCTGTGCAAGCCCCTTATGTTGGAACAAACAAACCTCGTTTAATCATCATGGTGCTTGGCGAAACCGCGCGGGCTGATCATTTTCAATTAAACGGTTATCAGCGCGCCACTAACCCTAAATTAAGCCAATTACCAGTATTTAGTTTTCAGCAAGTAAGCTCTTGCGGCACTGCAACGGCACATTCTGTACCCTGTATGTTTTCGAATATGGGCAGACAACACTATGACGAACGCATAGCTAAAAACAGCAGTAATGTGTTGGATATTTTGCAGCGCAGTGGCGTAGCGGTAACGTGGTTGGATAATAATTCAGGCTGTAAAGGGGTATGTGATCGTGTTGCCACCGAATTGTTGTTTCAACAGCAACAGTCCGAAGATTGTCAAAATGGGCAATGCTTAGATAGCATTATATTACCGGCAGTAGATAAGCAAATCGCGCTGGATTTAACCACTGATCGACTGATAGTGGTTCATCAACTGGGAAGCCATGGCCCAGAGTATTTTAAGCGAAGTGCTGAGCAGGATAAGCATTTTTTACCCGAGTGTGGTGATAAGCAATTACAACTGTGCGAACCTAGCAGCATAATCAATGCTTACGATAACAGTATTGTTGCCACAGACCGTTTATTAGCCGATTTGATAAACCGCTTGCAGCAAAAAACGGATTTTCAGACGGCGCTGTTTTATGTTTCAGACCATGGGGAGTCTTTAGGTGAAAACGGTGTCTATTTGCATGGTTTACCCTATTTTATGGCGCCCGACGCACAAACGCATGTGCCATTGATTTGGTGGATGTCGCCCGATTATGCAAGTGCAAATACGTTAACTACAACCTGTTTGCGAGATAAAGCAACCGAGCCTTACAGTCACGATAATGTATTTCATAGCTTGCTGGGTATGTTTAATGTGCAAACTGCGGTGTATCAGCGCAATAAAGATATGTTTCAAGGCTGTGTGTAAATCAACGCTAAAAGGCGTGTAAACGCACCTCTGCCAGGTTAGCGACCATAATTTGTTGCGCTTCGGGCCTGGCATCTAATTTATGTAAATCCAGATTCAATGCCTGTACAACATAAGGTACTAAAGCTGAGCGAGCCGTGATGATGCGTTTACCTGCGATCATATGATAATCCTCGGCGATAATACTTTGCTGATAAGCACTTAAGCGTGAGTCGGGAACCAGCACGATATCAACGGTATTTTGCCAGCGCAGATCTTGCTCACGGCTCATATTGGCATCACCTTCTAAACCGTTAATGCCTCGAAAGCGACTGAGTACAAAGTCACGATAATCCCGGTTTTTCTCACAATAAGCACGCACATGCCACCGCAGTGGTGTGCATACCAAGGTGTGCGGCGCAATGATGCGGCTTTCTTCATCGGGTGATGATAGCGACACATAACCCATATCAATTTTTTTACCCTCGCGTGCCGCTTGCACCAAAGTACGTAAGATCTCGGGTTTCACCTGACGCAGTGGTGGCGTGAGCATTTCGGTATGCGTAAACCCTAGATCGAGTTGGGTAAAGGTATGCGAAAAATCTTGCGAGCTGGCCAGTGCATGTAAATACTCGTCGGCGAGGCCACGTGTAACTTTCGGGCTAAATTCGGCAGTAGGTTTATAGCCTTTTAACTTACTGTCATACACTAGATTGTTTGGCGCAATTTCACGTAAATAAGTATTAATGTCTTTTGACGCTTGTTGGCGAGCGATACCAAAACTGTTACACAAATGATTAGTCGTGAGCCGACCTTCCCATTGCGCCACAATTTCAATCAGCCGATAACGCATCAGTAATTCCCAACGTAGCGGCCAATTTTCGGTGGGCGCTGATACAGCAATAGCGTTAGATAGCATAAAAGTCCTTTTCAAATGCAGCTGATCTGTTTACAAAACAGACACCACTAAATGGGCCAAGCTAAATGATGCTCGTTTAAAATGGCATGTTATTGCACTAACCCGGTGACAACACTGTCGGTATTTAAATCGAAGTGTTTTGACAAAAATAATACTGGTAAACAAGATACACTAAATCAGCAAAACACCCTATGCTGCCTGCATAAATCGCTTTATCCTGACAAGCCCTTCTTTTTGTGTTGGTTTCACGCAGGTTGGCTAAACGAATAAGCGTAAAGCGACAAAAGCGAAGCGTGGCTAGGTACTTGACTTAACCGTTTACCGGCTCATCAAACCGTAGAACATACTGAGGTTAAGGCCTAATACTTTTTTTGCAAGGTAAACGAGATCTGCCTGAAAAAGCGACACTGCATACTTACACAGTATGGTGGCTTTTTTACGTTGCGTTATGCTGTTTGCAGCAAGGATGTACGCCGCTGTTGATTCAGTAGTTAACGCGGCGCGACTGCTAAAAGTAGGTCAGGATGAGCAAGGGATAACGAGGCAGGGATGCCATTGTAGGGAGATAAGTATGTGGTTTGCAGAGTTAACCGGTTTTAAAGAGCAGGGCGCTGCCCAGATCAGACAATTACTGCAGCTAGAGGGTGATTATCTTCGCAGTAAGGTGAATGGTGTAAGCTATAAAGTGGGCTCGTTAATCACGCCAAGTTTAGCGGAGCTACACACCCGTGCAGCGGCTGTGTCAAAACAGCAACTACAGCCGTTATCACATCTGCAACTGCGCGAGGTGGTGGCAGATGCACAAGCCTTACATGCCGAACCGAAAAATGCAGGGGCGCTATTTCAAGTCGCATCACAATTTAACTTGTTGGAAATGGTGTCACCGACCATTACCCCAGATAGCGGTATTACTAATTATCAATTTGATAAAACCCAGGGCCCAGCCTGCGCGATGGCCTGTGGTGCTGGGCTGATTTATCGCAACTACTTTGTGCCGGTGCAAGGTGAACTAGGCCAAACGGCTGAGCGCCAGTTAGATATGTTGGAAGATTTTTCTGACGCTTTACTTAGCCATATTAAAACAAGCACGGGGCGCAATGTTCAGCCACTTTGGTTGATGAAAAATGGTTACGCATTACCAAATCAGCAACAACTATTATTGATTAATCAGGTGTTAACTACCTGCTCTAGCGCTGAATTGGCGCAGTTACGCGGCCGGATAAAAATTGGCTTGCAACTCGATACCCAAGTTACGCTCAAAGGCTGTTTTCATGCCGTGTCGCAAGCATATTGCTCGGCCATGCCAGTGGCATATAGCCAACACAGTACAGCGTTATGGCAACCGTTAGCCACCTTGGTATTGCAAGCTGCATACGAGGCAACGCTGGCTGCAGCAGTAGTAAACGCCGCAGCAACGGGTAATAAAACGCTGTATTTAACGTTACTCGGTGGTGGCGCCTTTGGTAACCCGACAAAATGGATTATCCAGGCGATCAGCGCTGCACTAGAGCAATATAAACACAGTGGTTTAACCGTTAATATTGTCAGTTATGGCGCGAGTAAACCTGAGGTGCAAGCGCTGCTGAACGACTATCACGCATTGCCAACTAACAAAATAGCAGATCCAGCCTAAAGCATGAGCGATAGCATCACCAATAAGACTTTAGCCTGTTAGCAACGCAAAATGGCCAATCTTTTTTTAAATAAACGGTATGTGCCAGCAACAGGCGGGTGATAAAAATGTTGTCTGCAGAGCGGTGCGTTTCGTCACGGCACGGCGATAAGACCGGGTCTTTAGGATCCTCGCTTGCCAAAACAGCGTGTTAGCAGTTAACGTATACGGCATCATTGCTTTGTAATGCATGAGTTACAAGGCGTAATCAGTATATCGAGACGGTAATGAATAACAATAAATGGCCACTTTTGCTGCTGAGCATTATCATTTCTGGCTGTTCTGGCATGAACAAATCGCAATGTATTACGGCAGATTGGCGCACCATCGGTTTTGAAGATGGCGTTAATGGTAAAGCAGAAAACGCCATTGCCACTTACCGGCAAGAGTGTGCAGAGCACGGTGTCACACCGCAACTGGAAGCGTATCGGCTGGGTCATCGTGAAGGTTCAGAGCGTTATTGCACTACGCGTAACGGTTTTATTGAAGGCAAGCGCGGAAGTAGTTATCAAAATAGCTGTATGCCCGACTTAGAAAAGGGCTTTTTGCTCGGTTATCGCGATGGTAAAACCGTGTTTGAATTGCAGCGAGCGTTAAATTCAGCGCGTTCGAGCCTTGATAAACAACGTCGTGTTATTGCGAATTTACAGCAGGAAATCGTCGATAAAACCGAATTATTGGTAGCCGATGGCTTAACGCGCGATGACCGAGTACAGTTATTAAATGAAATTGAGCTGCATAAATATGATATTAATGAAGCGCTTAATGCGTTGCCTGGGTTAGAAGAACAAGCCTATAGCGCAGAGCAAGCCTATATCCAAGCTGAGCAGCGTTTTAAAAACTATTTATAGCCTAGCAAAAGCTTGGATTTTTCATTATCCCGCCATGCTTCTTTGCTAAACAAACCGTTTAGCGCTATTGCCTCAGGCAACTGGCGTTACCGGTTTGGCTTTGTTCACTAAAGCCTGCTGATTTAATTAACATAAAACGTATTTATTTGCACGTTGAACGGTTTTCACTTGTAGATATTTAGCCGTTACGTTTCAATCGAGAGTATCGTGAATCAGCTAAAGGTCCATCTTATGTTGCTACGTTATTTTCTCTACTTCATCTTGTGCTGTTGTTTTGGCGCTTTTGCCGATACCCGAGGCATGCAACCAGAAGACTACTATCGTTTTGTGTTTGTGGCAGAGCCGCAATTAGCGCCTAACGGCAAGCAGGTAGCCTTTGTACACACCACCATTGCTGCCGATAAACGTGAGCGGTTAAGTAACCTCTGGCTGGTGGCGACCGATGGCAAAAGCCCGCCACGGCAACTGAGTTTTAGTAACGCCGATAGCCGCCCGGTGTGGTCTCCTGATGGCAGCATGTTGGCTTTTATCTCGGGTCGTGAAGCGGGGCAACAGCTGTATATCCTGCCGCTGGCAGGCGGCGAAGCCAGAGCGGTAACCGCATTAAAACAAGCCGGTATTCGGGATGTTAAGTGGTCACCCGATGGCCAACAGCTGCTATTGACGTTATCTGTGGATCCGACTGTTACGGATCCCAGCACAGAAAAAAGCAAAAGTGAGCAAGCTCAAGCCGATGTGGTGGTGATTACGGATGCGCTGTATAAACGCAATGGCGGTGGCTATTTAAATGAACGCCGCTCTGGCTTATGGTTATTGGATCTGAACAGCGAAAAACTGACAAAACTCACCGGTGATGCGCGTTGGCATGATCATTCAGCGGCATTTTCTCCTGATGGCAAACAGATTGTATTTGCTTCAGATCGCAGTGCTGATGCGCTGGAAGGCAGCATGCAGCAAGGGTTATATCTTTATCAATTAAGCGATGGCTCTACCAAGCAACTGACTACCTTGCCCGGTAATGCCAGCGCGCCGCAGTGGTCACCCGATGGCCGTCGACTGCTCTATCAATATCAAGCCGATTACTTTACGCCAGAGCAGTTAGTGTTGCTGACTTTACGCGATGGCACTAACAAGCAGGTGGCAGTTGATTGGGATCGTAATGCTAATAGCATGCAGTGGCTTAATAATGATCGTATTTTACTCAGTGCGGATCACTTAGGCGCTCGGCCTCTTTTTGAACTCAACTTACGGCGTGATAAAACGCAAATTCGCTTAAGCGAACAAGGTAGTGCTTCAAATGTGAGCCTTTCCGCCAATGGCAAACAGCTAAGCTACCTGTGGCAAGATGCGCTAAACCTGCCAGAAATTTGGTTTCAAACAGAGAGCAATGCGCCGCGCCAATTAACCCAGTTTAATCAAGCGTTATTGGCTGAGTTAACACTACAGCCATTAGAGTCGTTTTGGTTTGAACATGAGCAGGGCAAAAGTCAGGGCTTTTTCATTAAACCGCTTGGTTGGCAAGCTGGGCAGTCGTATCCACTGGTGCTAAATATTAAAGGTGGCCCCGGCGGCATGTGGGGTGACGAATGGTTTCATGAATTTCAGATGATGGCCGCCAGGGGGTACGCCGTGGTCTTTACCAATTATCGTGGCAGTACCGGCTATGGTTTTGCTCATCAACATGCGGTGCATGCCGATTACGGCGGTGTAGATTATCGCGATAATATGGCGGTGCTGGATACGGTATTACAGCAACATGACTGGCTTGATGCAACACGCCTGTTTATGACCGGCGGCAGCCATGGCGGTTTTTTAACCAACTGGATCACTACGCAAACCAGCCGTTTTAAAGCGGCGGTCACCCAGCGTAGTGTCAGTAACTGGATCTCTGAAGCAGGTACTCAGCAATTTCCACCCAATTCAATGCGTCGTGAATTTGCGGGTAGCATTTGGGAAAACTATGACTTGTATTGGGATCGCTCGCCGTTAAAGCATGCCGATAAAGTCACAACACCCACCTTGATTATTCACAGCACCGCCGATCACATAACGCCAATTGGTCAAGGCGAAGAGTGGTTTTATGCGTTAAAAGCCAACCAGGTTCCGGTTGAAATGGTGGTGTTTAAAGATGAAAACCACAGTTTGTCTCGAAGCGGTACACCGGTTAATTTGGTCGAGCGTTTAAAGCGCATTTTAGACTGGTTTGAGCGTTATCATCAGCCAACCAAAGCCTAAAACAAAGCGATGATCTGATGCAGGTTGCGCTGTTCTAAACGCCGTAACCTGCCGTTATTGCTCAAGGCATAATCACTGAAAAGCTCATTGTTATTAAGCATGACAGCAAACAGTGGTTTTCATGAGCTAATTCATCGAAATAGCCAGGTGCTACAAAAGCAATTTCACCGTTAACTATCGGTTAAATACTCAGTTTTATCGCTAAAAAGTACGCAAGCCATGACGGGGATGATAATTAAATATTCATAACCCCGTTAAGCCAGTACTGACGTTGGTAACATGTTTATTGAAAATTTTAGGAGCCATATGAAAAAGTCTCTACTTTACTGCGCAGTCGCGCTCTTTAGTTTTAGTGCCGCGGCAGTCACACCACAGCCGTTTTTAAACACGCAGGTGCAATTTAATCAAAGCCAGCAACAGGCCGACATTTTAGTGCTTTTGGTGCCTGAAAATACCACTGATCTGGCGATAACTAAGTGGAGCAACGCCAGCCGCGCGCACATCAACCGCGCCATGCAAGTGGCCGAGTTTACCGGTAAAAGTGGCAGCAAACTGGAAGTCGTTGCACCCGTTGGGTTAGATGTTGGCCGAGTAGTGTTACTCGGTGTGGGTAACCCCGCAGAGTTAAGTCGGGCAAAAGCCGAAGAGTTGGGTGCGACGCTAGGCGTACATGTTAACAGCACCTCGGCTAAACGGGTGCAAGTCAATAGCCAGTTGATCAGCGATACCGCCCTGAATACCCACATCAGTACTGCTTTAGCCCATGGTATGGAGCTGCGTAATTACCGCTTTGATCGCTTCAAATCGAAACCGGATGCACGGCCTGTGCAACAATATACTTTGCAAGTCACTGATGTTAAAGCCAGCCAAGCACAATACCAGCAACTGCATGCGCTAGCACAAGGCGTATTTACCGCGCGGGAACTGACCAATTTACCGGGTAGTAGCGGTTATCCTGAAGCCTTTGCTAATTATGCCAAACAGGTATTAGAGCCACTGGGTGTTAAGGTGACTATCTTAGGGCCAGAGCAAATCAAGGCGTTAGGCATGGGTTCGCTGTATGGTGTCAGCCAAGGTAGCGATAAAAAATCACATTTATTAATTGCGCATTGGCAAGGCGCCGACGGGCAACCCGTTGCCTTAGTGGGTAAAGGCAATACCTTCGACTCTGGCGGTTATAACTTAAAAACCTCATCCTCTTCTATTATTCGTATGCATACCGATAAAGCCGGTGCGGCCGCTGTTGTTGGCGCAGTACAAGCGTTAGCAGGGCAAAAAGCGGCGGTGAATGTGGTTGCGGTAGCACCACTGTCTACTAACATTATTTCGCGTGATGCGCAGCTACCGGGTGATGTGGTTACCGCCGGTGATGGCAGTACCATTGAAATTGGTAGCACCGATGCTGAGGGCCGTTTAATTTTAGCCGATGGCATCTGGTATGCGCGTGAGCATTTAAAGGCGCGGGCAATTGTTGATGTGGCTACCTTAACCGGGGCCAAAGTGGGCGCTTTAGGCACGGTTTATTCGGCCGTGTTTACCGAAAACGCGACCCTTGAACAAACGCTACGCGAGGCAGGCGAAAAAGTGCAAGAGCGTGTATGGCCATTACCTCTTGACGGTTATGACGGCATTATTAAAAGCCGTATTGCCGATAGGATCAATACCGGCTCACCCGGTGCGCAAGCGGGTGCCATTTTCCTACAACACTTTGCCGCTGATACGCCATGGGCACACGTGGATATGGCTGGTGATGCCTTTAATAGCAGCGCGAAAGGCATTCATCCAGAAGGCAGTAATGGCTATGGTGTTCGTTTATTAACAGAGTGGGTTAAGTTGTATCAGCAACAGAGCAACTAACATGCTTGCCAATAGCACAGTGTGAAGTATTGCAAGGGCTAGGGAAAACTCTGGCCTTTTTTAATTTTTAAATAGCGGCGCGACTTATCTTGTCGAGGTGATACTTTACATTGTGTTTAAACTATGACTGGCTAGGGGTAAAGGACAAGTGCAAAACAATCAACAAAAAATTGTGGTGATCAGCGGCGCGGGCATCAGCGCCGAAAGTGGCCTGGCAACCTTTCGTGATCCCGAAGGGTTGTGGCAGCAATACTCGCTGGAAGATCTGGCAACGCCGCAAGCCTTTGCACGCAACCCTGAATTGGTACACCACTTTTACAATGCCAGGCGCAGGCAAGCGGCACAGGCAGAGCCAAATGCCGCGCATTTGGCTATTGCTAAATTGGAACAGGCTTATCAAGTGGTGGTGATCACACAAAATGTGGATGATTTGCACGAGCGGGCTGGTTCAAGCCTGGTACTGCACTTACATGGCAAATTATCAGAAGCCCGCAGTAGCCGCGATCCACAACTAATACAAGAGATTGGCAGCCAGGCGCTTAACCTAGGTGATCTCGCCGCTGATGGCTCACCGCTTAGGCCTAACATTGTTTGGTTTGGTGAAGAAGTTACCGCTATGGCATCGGCTATGACAGAAGTGGCCAGTGCCGATAAAATTTTGGTGGTAGGCACCTCGTTGCAAGTGTACCCGGCAGCTTCATTGTTATTTTACGCCAGAGAGAATGCCGAAAAAGTGCTAATTAACCTGGATATTGCTGATATTGAAACGGGCTATCAATTTATTCAAGGTAAGGCAGCAACTCAGGTGCCCGCGTTAGTGGCGGCATGGGGCTGTTGACACAGTTAATCATAAATTGTGGCAGTGTCGGTTCATTTCAGCCAGCGGTTTAGTGATAAGCAGCCGGCTTATAAAAGTCGTGCTAGCTCTGATTATGTTTTTCTTTTAAACACCAGCAAGAATGCATTCGCACAAAGGCAAAGCTCTCTATCTTGTGTTATGTGAATAATTTTCTTCAATCGGCGAGTTTTTGTGCCGTATCAAAATGCTATCTTTTAATTTTCAATGCTTTTACCAGACGAAAATCCGATGATTAAGGCACTGATACTATTTGTTTTTTTAGTAAGCCATTTTGCCAAAGCAACAACAGCCCGTGTTAAGACTGACGCAATTTGTTTGCGAGCCGTTACAGGAAAATCGAGCCTTTAACTATCTAGCCTTTCGTTTACATCAAGAAGGCATTTTGTTGAGTATGTAGCAAAATGATTTGCTTAGTTCGTTAGCATATGTGTTTTTTTGCATCGTAAAATGGGTGAGCTCTATCTATTGGCTGATTGATTAAAAGTGAGGAAGAACATCGAAGTTTTACTCAATACGTATCTAAGTAATTTAGTGGGAGTTAATGTACTAAAATATTGACAAGCTATTCTAAAGTCTTATCCTTAAAGACAGATAAGACAGTTTCGGAGTTTTAAATGGTGACATCAGCGATAAACACTGTAGATAAGCCTGATGGCTTATATGAGTTATTGTTAAAAATCGCACTTCGTTATATCAACGTACCGCTCACAGAAGCTCATAGCACCATTAATCTCACCCTGGCTGAAATGGGGCAATTTGTAAATGCTGATCGAGTGTATATTTTTGATTATGACTTTGAAAATAATACTTGCTCGAACACCTACGAATGGTGTTCCAAAGGTATTACACCAGAAATTGCCCACTTACAACAAACACCGATCGATGCAATTCCTCAATGGGTAGCTGCCCATAAGAATGGTCAAGAAATGTATATCGCAGATGTACCAGGTTTAGCCGATGACGAACCTATTAAAGCCATATTATTTCCGCAGGGAATTAAGAGCATTATTACGTTGCCAATGTTAAATGAAGGCGAGTTGTTAGGTTTTGTTGGATTCGATTCGGTTAATGCCTATCATCACTACAGTGAGCAAGAGCGTACCTTATTAGCCGTTTTTGCACAGATGCTGGTCAATATTAAGGCTAGAGTTCGCTCTATTGCACTGTTATCTGCGGCCAAAGAAAAGGCAGAGCAAGCTACCCGGGTGAAAAGTGATTTTGTTGCTAATATGAGTCATGAATTAAGAACCCCTCTTAATGCCATTATGGGGTTTGCCGATTTGTTGGCTTTTAGTAAGCTGAACGACACCCAAAGCAGCTATTTAGAAAAAATTACCCAATCATCAGAATTATTATTAAATCTGATCAATGACATACTCGACTTTTCCAAGGTAGAAGCCGGTAAGCTGCGTTTACAGCCTAAACCAGCCAACTTAGGTATTATTAGTCAGCAATTATACAATTTATTTTCTCATGTAGCAGAAGACAAAGGCTTAGCTTTTAACATTGAATTGGATCCTTTGCTGCCAGAAACATTATATTTAGATCCGCTCCGTTTAACGCAAATTCTTACTAATCTGTTGAGTAATGCTGTTAAATTTACAGAAAAAGGCAGTGTGAAACTAACTATTGGCTACTTCGGGCAACGTCAGAACGCCCATGTATTAAGGTTTCAGGTTAAAGATACAGGGATCGGTATACATCAATCTCATCTAGCCACACTTTGTCATGCTTTTACTCAAGCCGATACCTCCATTACCCGACGCTATGGTGGCACCGGATTGGGTTTAGCCATCACGAGTAAATTGTTAGAGCAAATGAATAGCGAGCTTGATATTTTGTCTCAGTTGGGTGCTGGCAGTAATTTTAGCTTTGAACTGGTAGTAGCCGGTGTAACTGTTTTAGAGCAAACTGAACCGGATGTTAAAACTGAGCAAATAGAATCACAAACTGAGATGTGCATGAAACACATTTTGGTAGCGGAAGATAATAGCACCAATCGACTGGTAATCAGCAAAATGCTTGCTAAGTTAGGTGTGCAAGTTACTTTAGCTGAAGATGGCTTACAAGCAGTAACTAAAGCTAAAAAGCAGCATTTTGATCTAGTTCTAATGGATTTACAAATGCCTGTCATGGATGGCTTTGCTGCGACTCGCGCGTTAAAGACCGCATTTCCTAAACTACCTGTTATCGCACTGTCTGCTGCCGTATTAGATAACGATAAGGCTGAGGCAAAAGCTGCAGGGGTCGATGCACATTTAGCTAAACCTATATCACTTGCCACTTTATCATCGGCTTTACAGTATTGGTTGGCCAAAAGCGCTGAATAATAAATCTACAACTTGACAGGGTAAGATTTCAAAGCCATTATGGGACATATAAGACAAATGGGTCAGAAGGGTCGAGGGTGAATGCCATGACTTGGTACCATCTCAGATGATTCTGCCTTATCCCTTAAATTGATAGCGTGGGCGAGTTTTTCCGGAACATTACGCTGCAATGTTCCGTGAAGCAACCAATGGTAATGAGGCTTCAACGGCCGTGATGTTGATAGAACAGATGTGCTTTTTTGTTTTGTAAATGCCTGAAATAGACAGCTATGAAGTATTGAAACACTGAGAGAGCATTATATCAAAACTATTGTAATTGTTATCAGCGCGGATCTTCAGCTAAAGGCAACGTCACTCGATATTACGTTAGGTTCTTTTCGTTTTCTCGACAAGCCATTTAAATCTGAGGGGTTATGGTCTGTCTTAGTTTTGGTTGGCCTGCTATGAATACATCTCTCAACGAAGCGCATAGAAATGCATTTAATGTATTGATGAAGAGTTCAATAGGGCAGGCTGCTGATCCGCTGGTACGTTTAATAGAAATCAGAATCTCGCTTTCTATACTTAAAATTTTAATTGCAACTCCTCAGATTTGGCTTCGCTATTGTTGCAAAATGAAGTTCAAAGGTTCATCCATAAATTCTTTGATGGATCATTAGACGGTGAAACTACATTTATAATGCTGTGCAATCTATCGCACAAAAGAGCGCTATTGTGATTACTTGTAAAGTGAATGCTGATGTCTATTTATTAAATACTGAAGTTAATGACTATTTTATACATGCAGCTATTTTACCCAGAGTATTTGAAACTTTTTTACGGCTAATGATATTGGCAAAGAAATTGGGCTAGGTTTATTCATTGCTTACAGTGTTGTTAATCAACAAATGGCAATATTGAGCTGCAATGTCAACCTAGTATTAGTTTCTAGATACAAATTCGTTTCCCGTCAGTGTCAAGTCTGAATTGTGAGCGATAATGTGCTGTTGACAAAGCTAAAGGAGCCGAAATAATGGCCGAATTTGAGCTAATTACACATAAACATTCTGTGCTGATTGCAAAGCTACTGGCAAACCGAGAGCAGAATATTCCTCGCTACGAACGTATTCTTCGTTTAGCGCAAGCGCTATTTAATACTCCTTTCATATCGCTTTCCCTTGTGCATGACGAGATTTTTTACCGCTTTGCTGAACTTGGCCAATCTGCCTTTTCTAAAGCTCAAATTGCGAGGTTATGTGCTGCAACGCTTACTGAAAAAGCGGTTTTCGTTCTTACAGAGCCCCAAAATATTACTAGGCCCGTTAAAGTATCTTCTGAAATGCATGAGATGAGTATGCAATTTTATGCTGGCGTGCCGATTTTTGTTCAGGGACAACATACCTTGGGTATCCTGTATCTTATTGATCATCAGCCAAGAGTTTTTTCTGATGAAGCCAAGGCACAATTGGTCGATCTTGCTGATATTCTTGCAGAAGAATTCGCTTCAGACTTAATTAGTGAGCAAATCCATAAAATCAATAAAGTTCAGATGGTTAGTGAAAGTATTGCGCGCGTGCAATCCGACTTTATTCTCGAAGATGATAGAAAAGCAGCTTTTGCTCGTGTATTAAACGATATCTTACAGATCACCGATAGCGGATACGGTTTTGTTGGAGAGGTGCTCTACGATGAGCAGGGTGCACCTTACCTTAAAACTTTTGCGCTAACCAACATCGCTTGGGATGAAGCAAGCCAAAGATTTTATGATGAACATGCCCCTGTAGGGCTGGAATTTAGAAATTTACAGTCAATATTTGGTTATACGCTACGCACAAAACAAGTGATGATTACCAATGATCCAACAACAAATCCTCATTCTTGCGGTATACCCAAAGGACATCCGCCACTGAATTGCTATCTTGGGCTTCCTATTTTTTTCGATAATCAGCTTATTGCGATGATAGGATTGGCAAATAAAGTTGGTGGCTATCATGAAGAAGACGTTGAATTTTTACGTCCGTTTCTTACTACTATTGGTCAACTTGTTTATGCTACCCGAATTAAACGCCAACAAAAACAGGTTAAACAACAACTGAAAAATATTGTAGAAGCCTCTGAGATTGGGACCTGGACATTAGATTTGGAAACGGAGTTACTCGAGGTCAATCCAAGGTGGTTGGAGATGTTAGGTTATCAACCAAACGAGTTGCCCCAAGTCACGTTGTCGTGGATGCGTAATAATATGCATAAAGATGATTTACTTGCTTCACGCGAAAGCGTTCGTTTACATTTAGAGGGCATTAAAGATTTTTACGAGAGCCAGTTTAGGATCCGCCATAAAAAAGGATATTGGGTATGGATCCAAGCACGTGGACGTATTATGGTTGATTCAGAGCAAAGCACTAATTTCTCTAAACTTTATGGTATTAATATCGATATTACGCGAGAGAAATTATTACAAAATCAATTAAGTCATTTGGCAGAGCACGTGCCGGGTATGGTGTATCAATTTAAGCTAAATCCCGATCAAAGCAGCTCATTTCCCTATGTGGGTCCTGCCGTCGAAAAATTACTCGGCTTTACTGCTGATCAACTTGCGACAGAGGGCGCCTTGGTTTTCTCAAAGGTACACCCTGAAGATCTTAAGGTTTTTTATGAATCTCTAAATCATTCTGCTGCAACATTACAACAGTGGAGTCTGCGATTTAGAATTTCTGCAAAAGGTGCGAATTATCGTTGGCTTGCAGGACAATCCAGTCCAGAAATACAAGATGATGGCGCTATCATATGGCATGGTTATATTCAGGATGTCACAGAAGAAACAGAGATGCAGCTCACTCTCGAAGCCGCAAAAGCTCAAGCCGAACTCGCTGTTGCTACTAAATCCAGTTTTTTGGCCAACATGAGTCATGAAATTCGAACACCGATGAATGGTGTAATTGGTATGTTAGATATTCTGGCAGAAAATAATACTGACGCAAAACAGACCGAAAGTATCAGCTTGATGCGCGAATCTGCGTATTCGTTACTGACAATCATTGATGATATTCTCGATTTTTCTAAACTTGAAGCAGGTAAATTAAACATTGCTAAAGAGCCTTTAATGCTCGAACCGGTGATAGAGCAAATATGCAATATGCTCGATTACTTGGCATTAAAAAGTAACGTTGAACTGACCTGTTATGTTGATCCTGCCATAGACACCCAAATTATGTTTGATCCCAATCGTGTGCGGCAGATACTGGTTAATTTATTAAGCAATGCGATTAAATTTTCCAGCAAGCTCGATCGAACTGGCCAAGTTAGACTCGCCGTGACGTTAGCAGATAAACAACAAGATCAAGCCTTAATTGATTTTACTATTACCGATAATGGTATTGGCATGGCGCCTGATGTTGTTGAAAAACTCTTCCAGCCCTTTACTCAAGCTGACGATTCTACCAGCCGCAAATATGGTGGAACGGGCTTGGGATTAGCTATCACCCATCAATTAGTGCAACTAATGCAGGGAATCATCACTGCTGAATCCACGCCTAGTATAGGGAGTACTTTTAAAGTCAGCTTACCTGTAGAAATGTGTAGTAATAAAGATTTGTCACGAACAAAACACTTAAACGCGATAGAAGTAGTCATTTTAGGTGAGAGCAAGCAACAGCAGCTTGTTGATTATGCTAGCTATCTAACCGCTGCAGGTGCAACAATAAGTTGGATGCCAATTACTAAACTGACGGTAGATTGGTTAACTAAGTTAGAGCATCGAGTAGTTTGGCTATTTGACAATGTATACAGTCAAGGTGATTCTTTAGTACTAATCGACAAAATAAAGCAGTATTGTGAAGAAAACAGTCGTTTTGTTGTTCTCGGCCGAGGGCGCAGAAGAAAAACTCGGCGCACTGGCCCTGATTCGGTCAAAGTTGATGTTAATGTATTACAACGTAGTCAGTTAATACAAGCTGTTCACGCTGCTTTTCATGATGCTGACTTAGCGCAAGACGTCGAACAAATTCATCAACCGGTTTTTACCCAACAACACTCTCGCATACTTGTACTTGAAGACAACTCAACCAACCAAAAGGTTATTAAACAACAATTACAGCGATTAGGTTATAGCGTGGTTGTGGCAGAAGATGGTCTCACAGGTTTGCGTTGTTTAGAAAAACAACAATTTGATCTCATTTTAAGTGACTTACACATGCCGAATATGGATGGCTATCAATTTGTTAAAAAATTTCGTCAGCAAGAGTTAGAGCAGGGGCGCACCAGAATTCCGGTTATTGCCTTGACAGCAAATATCGTCCCCGAAGAGTTGTTGCGTTGTAAAGACGAGGGCATGGATGACTACTTAGTTAAACCCTTGCCCTCAGATCAATTAAAAGCCACTTTAGATACTTGGTTAAATTCAAAAAGTGAAAAAAATAGTATGGATCCTAAGCTACAAACTCAAACGGCTGAGCCCCGTGTAATCAACACCAACACGATAGATTTTGATATTAGCGTATTGGCAGAAACGGTTGGTGAAGAGTCGGTAACAGAAATTTTGCAAGATTACGCTTGCTCTCTTGATAACGCCATAGCGAAGCTTGAACAAGCTATGATAGTAAAAGATTTTGCTACTGCTTCTGCTGAGGCACATAAACTGAAGTCGTCAAGTCGTTTTGTAGGCGCAACAGAATTAGGCGACGTTTTTGCTATCTTTGAACAAGCCAGCAAGGCGGCCGCCTCGAATAATCTCAACCATAAAGAGCAGATTAACGACATCTACCAGACTTTAATTGCAACTGCCGCTGTTGTAATGGAGCAATTGAATAATTATCTAAAATAATAATGCATTCCTATCGGCGTCTCTCCATACAAATGGCTTGTAAATAGCCCTCTATAAAAGCAGGGTTAACAGGTTTTTTTAATAAAGTAATATTATGTTGCTGTGTATTACTTACAAGGATTTCATTATCAGTTAAACCAGTAATTACCAATATATGTTTAGATTTATTCACGGATATTTTCTGTAGCCGCTTTAACATTTCAAAGCCATCTATAAAAGGTACTTCTAAGTCCAGAAAGAGCACGTCCGGAAAATCTGAGCCAATTTTAAGCATGGCATCTAAGCCATTGTCAAAGGGCTCGCATATTACAGGTAATTGTGTTTTTTCAATGAGTTTTTGGTAGCTCTTAAGCAACAAAGGATCATCTTCAACAATATAGAGCGATAACGGCTTTTGATTAGGTATAGTATTGACTGATGTTTCAGAGTCTTTTGTGGAGAGTAGTGTTTCGACAGACGTTAATAAAATACGTCTATGCCCACCTGCCGTTTTCCAAGCTTGTAATGTACCGTTTTCAACAAGCTGTTGAACAGTCCCAACCGATATACCTAATAATTTTGCGGCCTGTGTAGTGCTGCAATATTGATTTTTTTTAGTAGAAGTGTTCAAGCTGACTCTCTCAATCAATAAACAATACAATTGATAATAACTGACAAAAAAAACAAAATCATCTAAATTGATAAGTTATTCCTTAACTTATGTTATTAGTGTTGCAAATAATTCGCTATAGCGTCTATTGGTTTGAATGGCCTGCACACAGTTTAGTGCAGATTCAGATAACGCCTAATAATCAAAACCAGTGCCTGAATGCTACAACCTAGCGCAGTATCAGATGTTTAGCCCAAGCAGTGAGTGAGACTTACGAAGCCGATGGCGAAGTCTTAAATGAGGCAGAGCAACTTATTTTGTTTAATTACACTAGCACAGCAGGTAAGGTCACTCTAAATGTAGAACCTGTTTGACTAGAATGGCGCAGTTCAATTTGCCCTTTATGCTGATCGATAATTGCCTTGGACAAAGATAAGCCTAAACCTGTACCTTGACCAATATCTTTAGTGGTAAAAAAGGGTTCGAATATTTTCGATTGTGCCTCTATGGATATACCACAACCATTGTCAATAATTTCAAAATAGCAATTATCTTCAACAAAGCCTGATTGGATGGTGATAATACCTTTACCCTCAGCTACGGCTTGATTAGCATTAACAATCAGATTCAAAATAACCTGATTAAGTTGGTTCGCATTGACAATGACCATTGGATTCTGAGCGCATAATTTAAGTTCAATTACCGAATTGTGCTTTATCTGCGTTTTGGCAATTTTTACTGCGCTGTCCAATAATTGATTTAATGCCATCTTGCTTGAGGTTTTGTCATCGGGATGAGAATAACTTCTCAGATTATTGATAATATCCCTTGCACGACGTGCTCCTTCTAAAGACTCCTCAATTAAATCTTTGCCGTCATCTAATAAAAAATCTACATCAATTTTCTGTTGGTTTTGCTCTGCCGAAGGGTGCGCTCTAATCACCTTTTCAAAGTCAGCTAAATACACTTTTAAGGTATTTAAATTACTGTAAATAAAGCCTAGCGGATTATTAAGCTCATGCGCCACACCAGCAGCTAATTGGCCTAAAGACGCCATTTTTTCTTGTTGTAATAAGCTTTGCTCAATACGATGTTGGCGTAGTAATAATTTATCCCGTTCAGATATCAGTTTGCGTGTCTCTACCTGAGTGAGGGTGTTGGCAACAAAGCTGGTAAATGAGCTAAGCAACTCTTGGATCTGTGGACTAAAAGCACCACGCTTTTCACTTAATAAAAGTAATATATAGTGCGATTGAGATGTTTTAAAAGGGTGACTTAAAGCCGAATTAATTGTGTCAAAGGTATCAGCAAAAATATCTGTCCACCATGGCAAGTTTTTCACATTAAAACAATTGAGAGTATGCTCTGTTAGATGTACTAACTTATCCAAAGGTTTAGGCTCACAGGGCAAGTTTTCATTGGTACTGCGAACCAGTTCTAGCTGCTGCGGTTTGTCATTCACCAACAATAAAACAATATGCTGGCAACTAATCACCTCATGGATTACCGAGAATAATTTCTGAAATATTTGTTCATGGTTATCAGAGCTTAAAATGGCATTCAAGCCATTTAATATCAGGTCGTTTAAAAACTTAAATCGCTCAAGTTGTTTTTTCTCAAAACTAAGTTGCATGAGCTTCTCATGTAACTGCTCATTCGTTAGCATGGTGTGCTCCAATTAAAACAGCCGAGATCATTAAATTACCATGTCTGTTTGAGCCGTCAACAAAACAACCTTGTTCGCCAAAAGTAAAAGTCACAATAAAGGGGATATCACCAAGTTCTGCTTGAATAGCCTGTTGTACTTCATCAATGTTGTCTTTCACCGCCAGCATGCAGCCTGCACAATATACAATTATTGCGCCAGCCGCTTCGCAATTATAATGAAACTTTAAGTTTTGTTTTGCCGTTCTAACCACCTCGCCAGCTCTAGCAATTAAATCCGTTTTGTCACCTTGCATTAACCAAAGTTGTTCACCGACATGTATCTCGGAAAATAGCGATAGGCTGCCGTCTTCATGCAACACTGCTGGATGAGATAATAAATAGAAAGGTAAGTGACTTTCCTGCTTTACTTCACGACCTAAAGGAAAGAGTGTGCTCTCCATTAAAATATTTCCGGGATTCAATACGCTGTTGTTTGTTTGTTGCAACCATTGGTTATAAATTTTAGCGGCAGGTTGATTGTCAATACTATAAAGGCGCCTTTCAGTTACAGCAGTGGCAACACCATGGCATTCAGTTAAAAAGTAACCACTACTAAAGAAATTGCTGATTGGGGTGGAAGGGTAGAATACAGCTAATAAAAGGGTGTTAGCAGAGAGCGTATTGCCATCAAACTGTAACCACTGTCCACTAACATCATTATCTGCTGTACTACCGCCAAATATCGGAACTTGGTCACCAACTAAATTTTCTATGCCCTGTATTACTGCTTCTTCTGTACCTGGCGCTTGTAAACACCAAATTAGATTTGGTAGTTCATGGCTTTTGCCTGCGATATCCATAGCCATTTGTAACGCGTTGCTTGCTTTATCCGCGATATTGCCCGTTAGTTCAGCTGAGCCAACACCATAGTGACCTGTTGGATCATCTATTAATAATACTGTGACACTTGGCGCACTACTATTATTTAATCCTGCTTGATCGGCACATCCTAAACAAGAAGAACCTGCAAGCCAATTTTTGGCAAGTTGCTTAAGATCGGCTCGCAGACCTAATTGTTTTATACCCTCAATATTTCCAAAAGCAATTGCTAATTCTGCTGGATTTGATAAATCATCAAACTGCCAAGCGCCAAGCGTCGATATTTGGTCACCAACAATTCTTAAGGTCCGGATTTGCATTGCTACTCTTCCTCTTCTAGGGCTGTTTTAGAAAGCGATTTAATGTTATCAAAACAGGGTGTTGCTCATGCTTATTAATTTTTCAACATTAATTGAATTAATTGTCGAGCGCAGATCAGCATAGCTAATCATTATAACAAGGTAAATGTCCGGTTGAATTAATGCTGCTGGGCTAAAAGTATTAGCTATAGTCAGTTTAGTCATATGAACATCACTAATAAAAAGATGAAATGGTTGTCGACTTAGAGTAACCCATACCTCTTGCCCGGTGTTTGCTAACTGCAGGTTGATAATTTGCCCAGAAAAAAACCGAACAAGATATTTAAAGATACTTGTTTCGTCATCAACACACCTTAAAGGCTATTTTGTGCTAGCGTCATGTAACAATCCCAAAATTCCCATTTGTCTTATGTGTCTTTAACTGTATTTATATGCTATAACGAGTAAAAGATCAAACAGTAGCCAGTAGCCTGATAATTGCTTGATGAAAGCTTTTAAACTCGGTGAAATTGCCGCCTATTATGATATCCGTCACAGAAAGCGAGTTGTTGTATCGATAATGATTAATTAAAAGGCCATGAACTATTTGGAAGAGGGCATTTACGGGTACAATTTGAAAGTTTTCTCGCTTTTTTGCAAAAGCAAAAAAGCTCAAACAGTGGCCTTCGCTTTTCAAACACAATTTTCAGTGAGCACATTACTCGTGATTGACGATGGATAACTTTTGCATGCGGCCATAAATCGATCCCTTAGCAGCAAGGAGTAGGATACTACGCTGGTTAATAATGTTTTCCAGTTTAGGCTCAAGTTAATGCATCTAAAGCTTGTTTTAATGACTTTTGTTTTTGATATCTCGGGTTTAAATAAATTTGTGGTATTGAGTTATATTCGACATACGCCTGACCTAGCGGCATTTAAAATGTTAGTAATATCAGGATTATCTGACAGCGAATTTGTAACAGCTATGATGAGTGCCGCTGATAATTTCTGTCAAAACCCTTTGAAAATAAGCGTTTAAACGTGTTGTAGCTGAGTTTCTATCAAGATATAAGGCCATTAATATGGAAAAAATTCTGCTAGTAGACGACGAAATATATATTCTCAAGTCGTTAGAGCGACTTTTACGCCGTGCAGGTTTTAATGTTTTTACAGCAGAAAGCGCTGAACAAGCGCTACAATTACTTGCGTTAACGCCATGCCAGGTAGTGATATCAGACTATCGAATGCCTGAAATGAATGGCGGTGCCTTACTAAAGCAGATTCACAAACGTTATCCAAATACGGTGTGCATGATTTTAAGCGGTTATGCAGATTTTAATGCGGTTATTGATTTGTTAAATGCGAGTGTTGCGTTTCGTTTTTTACAAAAGCCTTGGGATGATTCTCAGTTGCTAACTGAAGTTGAATCTGCTTTTAAAAAATATAAGTCAAAACGATCAGAGCACATTCGTACTCAGTTTTTAATTTCAAGCCCCGAACCTTTATTAGAGATCGCATTAAACGGTGTGGTATTGCGATGTAATTTCGCGGCCCAACAACTTTTGCAATTATCCGCAGCTGAAATAAATGGGTCTTTGCTAGAGCAGGTGTTTAATGATTTAACCGCTGACAAGGTGATGCCTTTTTTGCAAGCCAAGATATCAATGTTAGTTGCAAGTAAGCTCGGGAAAGAATTCGAATTAGTTGTTCAAAAATCAGATAATGATATCAAACTAATAAAAATTCAGCAGCTTGACGAATTATCATCTACTTTCACCAATATCGTTAACTTACCGATGGTGTTAAACCAATCGCAACTTATTCAAGAGATGGATAATCTTCTTTACTGCGAAGACACTTTTGCGGTGGTCTCTTTACAAATTCGTGATTTTAATCTTATGGCTGACATTATCGGTATTCATGAAGCAGAAGGGGTTTTTGAACGTGTTTCAGTCGCATTTTTACAAGGTATGGAACGACAAGGTCGATTAGCCTATCTGGCTAACGAGCAGTTTATTCTTTTATTTCCAAATGTGTCTTCGGAATCTGAATTACACCAGAAAATCCTTGAATATATCAACCTAGTAGATGCTAGACAATTGATAAAAGGCAAGATGGTACAATTAGGCTTTACAGTTGCTTATGCTATAGCACCAGAAGATGGCCGTTCAGGTAAAGCGATACTTAACAACGTTCTGTTAACAAACCGTTTAAACAGCAAAGGTAATGTTGACTTCTTTATGCGTTACAGTGCAAGCCTTACGGCTAACCGTAAACAGAAACTACAATTAAGCGAAGCGCTGTACTATGCTGTTGAACAAGAAGAGCTTTCATTACAATTTCAGCCCAAGTGGGATATTACGACAAATAAGATCATAGGTGCAGAAGTGTTATTGAGATGGCACAGTAGTGCCTTTGGCAGCGTTTCGCCAGCGGTTTTTATTCCTATAGCGGAAGAAGATGGCCAAATTTTAGAACTGGGTCATTGGGTTCTAAGTCGTAGCCTCCAATTTCTAGCCAAGTGGCAAAAAGAGGACATAGCAGTTTTACCTTTGGCAGTAAATATGTCGGCATTGCAGTTAGTAAATGCCGATTTTCTGCAAGAAACACTACAGTTGATAGAACAATACGCAATAAGTACCGATTTACTACAGCTAGAGATTACCGAAAGCGCAGTGATGGAAAATTTAGAGAGTAATGCCCAAAAACTAACAGAGTTAAAAAATGCGGGTTTGAGTTTAGCAATAGACGACTTTGGCACAGGCTACTCATCGTTGGCATATTTAACACGATTACCAGTAGATACACTAAAAATTGATCGCGCATTGATCACAGATCTTGATGGAAATTTAAATATACAAACCATGTTGCAAAATATCATACGTATGGCTCACGATCTCAATCAAACCGTAGTAGTTGAAGGCGTAGAAACAGCCGAACAACTTACTATTCTTAAACGTCTTGGTTGCGATCAGGTGCAAGGTTTTTTACTCAGCAAACCTTTAAATGAAACTGATTATCTTGCTCTTTTAAGCGCAAATGCTGAAGCGCCTAAATAGGGAGAATTCTTATGAATTTTAATGTGCTGTTTATAGATGATGATGCCTTTATGTTAAAAGCATTGTTGATAATAGGAAAACGACTAAAACCAGATTGGCATTTTTTTGGTTGTGAGCACTCATCTGAATGGCTGAAAATTGCAACAGAGATTGCTCCACTGGATTTGATTATATGTGATTATCAAATGCCAGAAATGAACGGCGAACAAGTTTTATCTGAAGCAAAAACAGCTTTTCCAACAGCAGTAAGAGTATTACTAACAGGTGATACTTCGGAAGAAATGCTGAAAAAAGCGGTTCAATTCAGCCATCATATTGTTGGTAAACCATTTTCAGAGCAAGATATCCTCAGGGTATTTGAATCGGTTATCCAATTCAAACGTAAGCCTTTTGATACTGCCATCTTTAATTAACTTTGGTAAATAAGTGTGGCCTATTTTGCGGGTTATTGTTTACAAAATCGCGCAATTTATACCTGTTCTGTACCAACAACGGTACACAGTTCACTAAGCACTGTTATTCAATTCAAAATTTTCTGGACTAAGATATCCATATGAGCCGTCACTGATGAAGGACAGTTCCAACGAAACAGAGCCATCTTTAGCACAATACACATCAAGTCTGCTGTCATACGGTAGCTCCTAAACCAGTTAATTACTGCATACCAATACAGATCTATAAAACGGCCAAATAGGTCCCGCTTTCACTGGTCATCAAAGACATGATATTACCAACGAACTTCTGGCTTGAGATTGTTTAGTTAAATTCACTGAAGAGTAAATTTAGTGTTAATAACTGCGGGTGTTTGCTGTCAGTCGTCACTTTAAATTTGCGTGCAGTTTTAGCTATCGAGCCTTAGCACATCATGCTGCTTAGTCGTTTTTATATCAGGTTTCTTGTCATGCTCAGCCAGGTTTACCTGAATACGTCTGAAACCATTACGTGTTTTGGAATCAGCAAACGCTTCCTTGATCGGGACATCACGTTCTGTGCGTTTCACCGATTTAGAGCTTGGCTTGGCCGTTTGCTGACAGAACGCTTCACAGCGAGCACCCAAGTGCAACTGCAATAAATCCAACCTTTCTGAGCAACAACTATCCTGCTGCGTGAGATTGAAGCGCTGCTTACGGTTTACTATCAAATTTAAGACCAATCTTCCCAAAAACACGCTGCACTTTTAACCAAAATGGCAGCAAGGCGGGCAGCAAAATTTGAAATGTTCGCTATTAACCGTTGCAGCTAAGATAAAACAAGTTGATCATCCTGACTCTCAAATTTATCAATTAGTAATTTTTAAATTTTTACGCTTCTTCTTGGCATATTTATCAAATGCGATAATTATTGTTTTAGTAAACACGGGAGGGGCTATGCAGCAACAATCCAATGGTATGCAAATTATTTCAGCTATTCCAAGCATTAAGCAATATCTAACCTTCAATACAGGTGGAGAATGCTATGCATTAGGCATTCTTCTTGTTAAGGAAATTATCGAATTTGGCGGAATTACTAAAATCCCCCTAATGCCAAATTTTGTGCGTGGCGTGATCAATTTAAGAGGTTCGGTAGTTCCTGTTATCGACCTTAGTGCCCGCCTTTATGGCAAATGTGTTGATGAGGGGAAGCGGACTTGCATTGTTATTGTTGAAATACCAGATAACGCTGAAGGGCTTACAGAACTTGGCGTAGTGGTGGATGGCGTAAATGAAGTGCTTGAACTTAATAGCGCAGATTTAACCGCACCTCCACAATTTGGTAGCAAAATAAGAACAGATTTTATCGAGGCCATGGCGCGTTTATCAAACCGCCTTCTAATGATTCTGGCACCGGAAAAAGTACTCTCTGTGGAGGAAATGGCAACATTAGTGGCAGCAACTGAGCATGCATCAGCAAAGGAGCACTAAAATGAGCAGCCTTAAATCTTCAATTATGGCACCAGAGCACTCCAGTTCAGAGTGGTTATTGCAACGTTTTTTACAAAGCAGTGTTATTCACCTCAACCGTTATGGTCCGTCATTACCTTATTTACTACTTGGTTTAACTTTATTGTTTGTCGTATTTGCTATTTGGTGCTTGTGGAGTCTGTTGATTGCCTCGGTGCTATGTGTTGCTTGGTTACTGGAGCGTCAAATTTTTTCAGAGTTACAGCACGGCAAAACCACCATAGCGCAACTTGAGTGTAGCCTTAGTGTTCTGGAACAAAATGTTGTAGCGCAGCAAAAAAATGGTTTAACTGAGTTACTGGCCACCCTGTGTCAACAACTCGAATTAGCTAGAACGGATGCCAACAGTGCAGTTACCGTATTAACCCAAGACTTTCAGTTTATTTATGAGGCTTTAGATCAAAGCATCCACTTAGCCAGTGAAGCTACTACACAGTTTGGTAATGCAGAGCAGGGCTTTGTCCGCAAGAGTAAACTCGAGCTCGCCGAGGTTATTAGTGCCTTAAATGCCGCGCTTGCCAGTAAATCAGAGCTGGTACAAGCCGTGAGTTATGTGTCAGAAACGGCAACTGAGCTGATGACACAAACAACTTCTATTCAAAAGATATCAAAAGAAATCAACTTACTTTCTCTTAATGCCTCTATTGAAGCTGCACGAGCAGGGGAAGCAGGCCGTGGGTTTGCCGTAGTCGCTGAGCGAGTTCGAGAATTGTCTGATATCACTGCAGACGCTGCTAACTTAATTATTAACCGGATGGATGCGCTTATGGCTGCTGTGACTGAAAGCAGCAATAAATTGTCGATTTCACAACATCAAGATCAGCAAATTTTGCACAATGCTGAACAGAAAATTTCTGATGTTTTAGTGCAAATGAACGATGTTAACCAAAACCTTAACCAAAATGTGGTTGCCCTTGAGCAAAGTTCTTCTGAAGTACAGCAAAAGGTAGCTACAGCTATAACACAATTTCAGTTTCAAGATCGCGTGAGTCAAAAGTTAGAACATACCATCTTCGCGCTAGCAAGCTTGCAGCAAATTAGCGACAGTAAAAAACCCATACAGCGTGAGCAGATTGAACAAGTCAGTCAGCAACTGTATGCCTCTTATACCATGCAAGAAGAGCGGCAAAGTCATCAAGGTAATACAGCAAATACCAAGCATGTTGAAAGCGAAATAACCTTTTTCTGAGGTGAGAAATGAGTAAAACAATATTAGTGGTAGATGATTCCGCTTCAATCAGGCAAGTAAGCCGCATGGTACTTACAGGTAATGGCTTTGATGTGATTACTGCTGAGGATGGTTTAGATGCACTCAATAAATTAGATGGTACAAAAATTCATCTCATTATTAGTGATTTAAATATGCCTAAGTTAGATGGTTTGTCACTACTAAAAAAAGTAAAAGAGCTACCGGCATACAAATTTACCCCCTTTGTGATGTTAACAACTGAATCGGGTGAAAGCTTTATGTCGCAAGGCAAAGCGGCAGGTGCCAAAGCCTGGATGGTAAAACCCTTTCAACCCGACAATTTATTAAATGTAGTACAAAAACTGCTGCCGTAACGAGGTGCTTATGTCTGACATCTTACAGGTAATAGAAACGCCGGCAATTCTTACCATCTATGAGGTGGCCCAACAAGCTACCCTATGGCAAGAGAAGCTAAAAACGACAGTGATTGATTGTTGGTCTTTAGAGGCCTTAGCAGAGTTTGATGCTGCAGGTCTGCAGTTATTAATAGCGATGTCGAATGCTGTTAACACTCTTAATCAAGACAGGAAATTAAGCATAAAACCACCTGTAAATCCCGATATTGCACATTGGCTCATGCCAAGGCTTAGCTTAGCGGGAGGTGACGATCATGCTTAATATGCAAGAACTTGTCAGCATTTTTCTTACTGAGGGTAGAGAACTCACCGATTTTCTAGAGCAGCAACTATTACACATAGAGCAAGACCCTAATAACTTAGATGAAGAGACAGTAAATGCGCTGTTTCGTGCGGCACATACGATTAAAGGATCAGCTGGTGTGGTGGGGTTGAACGAGGTTGTTGCCTTTACGCATTTAGTAGAAACGGCGTTTGAAAGTGTCCGTGCTAAAGCGCTAACACTAAATACTCCCCTGATTAATGTGTTATTGCGCTGTAATGATCATATTGTCAATTTATTTAATTTTGCTGAGAGGCAACAAGCGGTTTCACCGCCGGATATTCAGGTTGGTCAGGCTTTACTAGACGAGCTGAGTACTTTTTTGAATCAATCTGAACTGACAAATAAACACATTGTTGTTACAGAAACGCCTGTGACAGTCGATACAACCCAACATATCTTTATTAAATTTGGTATAGATACGTTCCGTGATGGCTTCGACCCCATAGCTATTGTTCGCTTTATTGCTAAACAGGCTAATGTTCTGTTAGAGCACTGGTCTTATGACACGAAGAAATTACCAAATTTAGTAAACACAACTCACATTGAAGATTTCGAAAGCTGCTGGCTAATCTTAGATTTACATGTCTCACAAGCTTCTTCCACGTTGCTATCTGAAGCCTTTGAATACATAAAAACAGACAGTTTAGTCCAAATTTTCAGTCCAAACGCTGAATTGTCAGACTACAACGATTTTTTGAGTAAGTATCCCACAGACGAAGCCATTGCACTAAAAGCGCATTGGCAAAGCCTTAATCTTTTGCCTTTGGCTAACGAGATCCCGCTCAATACGCCATCAATGACTTCTTCAGCACAGGCTGCCAAGGATGATAATTTAGCAATAGCTGCTGAAGAAGAGACATCACAAGTAATACCCAAAAAATCGGTACTGAAAGATCAACGTTTAATGCGAGTTCCTGCCTATCGCCTAGATGAAATGGTTAATCAGTTGGGTGAACTACTCATTGCCACAGCAACAATGCAATCGTTAATTCAGCAAAGCGGCAATACGGCCTTAAGTGAGACCGTAGAACATATTCAACAATTGGTGGATGATATTCAGGGAACGGCTTTACAGTTAAGGATGGTTCAAATTGGTGAAACCTTTAATCGGTTCAATCGTGTTGTTCGTGATATTGCCGCATCTTTAGGTAAAGATATTCGGTTGCAAATTGAAGGTGCTGAAACTGAGCTTGATAAGTCTATGGTCGAGCGGATAAGCGATCCTTTGATGCATTTGGTGCGCAATGCTATGGATCATGGTTTGGAATCACCAGAAGAGCGTCTTTCTGCGGGTAAAACATCTCAGGGCTTATTATCGCTTAGCGCATACCATGACTCAGGTTCAATAGTTATTGAAATTAAAGACGATGGTCGTGGGATTAACCGCAAAAAAGTTCTAAAAAAAGCCATAGAAAAAGGCATTGTAAATAAAACGGCTGAGTTGTCTGATAATGAAATAGATGAGCTTATTTTTGCTGCAGGTTTTTCAACCGCTGATGAGGTGAGTAACTTATCCGGCCGCGGTGTGGGCATGGATGTGGTACGCAAAAATATTGAGGCATTAAGAGGGACTGTGCACATTGCTTCAGTTCCAAGCAAAGGCACCACGTTTCAATTACGTTTACCTTTAACTCTAGCCATTATTGACGGTTTTATGGTTAGGGTGGCCGAATCCAAATTTGTTATCCCACTTAATCTGGTTACTGAATGCATTGAATTACCTGAAGACATTTCGAAAAGTCAGGCAACAGCTTTTATGAATTTGCGTGGCGAGATGCTGCCTTTCATTTTTTTAGATCAAATGTTTCAACTATCAACGGCAAAACAAGGCAGACGTAGCATTATCGTCGTGCGATATGGCCAACATAAAGCAGGCTTGGTCGTTGATCAAGTGCTTGGTGAGTTTCAAACCGTTATTAAACCTTTAGGAAAGTTATTCGAGTTTATGCAGGGCATAAGCGGATCCAGCATTTTAGGTTCTGGTGATATCGCGCTAATTCTTGATATTCCAAAGCTAATTAATACACAAACAGTTAAAAGCACTTTAGCCAATGCTAAGCACGAGGTGATCAAATGAGCATTATCGATTTTTTAAGTAAAAACCAAACAAAAAGTTTAGCCTCTGCAATAGAGCAAACTGTTCAGCAAAAACAATTTCAAGCGTTAGCTGCAAGAAATTATGCGGGAGAACACGCGCAACTTGCCGCATCGGTAAATGCACTTATTGAAAATGTTCGACAAGGTATGCTGAAAAATAGCGCTTTAGATGCCGTAGAAACCAATATCATGGTCGCGGATAGAGATTACAACATTGTTTATGCTAATAATTCATTATTAAACATGTTATTAACAGCAGAAAGCGATATCAAAAAAGATTTACCCAACTTTCAAGCCCACAATGTTGTTGGTAGTAATGTTGATGTTTTCCACAAAAAGCCTGCTATGCAGCGTGGCATGTTAGATAAGCTTACCTCTCCCCATCGCACGCGGTTACTGATTGGTGGCAGAACGTTCACATTGTTAGTCACGCCAGTCTTTGAACGAGAGCTGCGTGTAGGTACCGTAGTTGAATGGAAAGACATGAGCGAGCAGCTTCATCGTGAGCAACAACAAAAAGAGTTGATACAAAGTGCGACGGATAATATGCGTGTCGTCAGTGCGCTTGAAGCTGTTGAGAGCAACATTATGGTTGCTGATGCTGACTATAACATTGTCTATGTGAATAAATCACTGATGGATATGTTGCAGTTTGCTGAAGCAGACATAAGGAAAGATCTAGTTAAATTTTCAGCTAACACCGTTGTGGGAACTAATATAGATGTATTTCACAAAAATCCAGCGCATCAGCGTAATATGCTTGATCGCATGCAAGCACCGCATAAAACCAAACTATTAATTGGTGGCCGCACTTTTACTTTATTGGTTACGCCAGTGTTTGATCAGCAAATTCGTATTGGTACGGTTGTTGAGTGGCAAGATATGACTGACCAACTGCAAAGAGTAGAACAAGAAAAAGCAGCAGTTATTAAAGAGCAAAAGATTGCAGAAGAAAATCTCAGAGTTCGAACGGCTCTAGATGCCAGTACCGCCAATATTATGCTAGCAGATGATAATCTCAATATCATTTATGTGAATCGCTCAATGGCAAATACGTTAAGGCGTATTGAGAGTGCAATTCAAACCACGATACCTGTTTTCTCCGCCGCAAGTGTTGTTGGAACAAATATTGATGTCTTTCATAAAAACCCGTCACATCAACGTAAAATGTTAAGTGCACTTGAGCAACCCTATACAGCCATATTACGTTTTGCCGAATACACACTTGAGCTGATTATTACACCGGTGTTTAATCAAGATAACCAAAGAACCGCCACAATCGTGGAATGGAAAGATATTACCGCTCAGCTTAAATATGATGAGCAAATGTTAGAGATATTTGGTAACGCGTTTATTGCTATACAGCAAGGTTTGTTTAATCAGCGAATTGAAACTCAATTGTTAGAGGGCGTGGTGAGGGAAATTGCTATCAAATATAATGAGGCGGTTTCTGTACTCGATGCTGCAGTGTCCGATAACGCTAGTGTACTTAAAGCAGTATCTGAGGGTCGGTTAGAAGTTATGCCCAAGGTGGAGTGTGCTGGTTTATTAGACGAATTAGCACAAAGTACCGCCACCGTAGCCAATACTGTTAAACTTGTTGTTAACAGTGTTCTTGAAATGGTCACGGATGCTCAGCAAGGTAATTTAAGCAGCAGAGCGGATAGCGGTCAGTACAGTAATAGCTTCGAAGTGTTAATTGAAAGCATGAATCAGCTATTAGAAGCCACCGAACGGCCAATTAAAGAAACTGCTGAGGTCATGAATAATTTACGAGACGGTGATTTAAATATCTTGATTGAAGGAGATTACCAAGGTACCTACGGTGAACTCAAAACCAGTGTAAATGGAACTATTGAGAGCCTGCGCCAAGTTATATCTGATGTTCGGTCTAACTCCGAATCATTAGCTCAAGCTTCGTCAGAAGTATCTGCAACCGCCCAATCATTAGCACAGGGAGCCAGCGAGCAAGCCGCGTCAGTAGAAGAAACCTCTGCTGCTGTTGAACAAATGACCGCCTCTATTGCCCAAAATGCCGAAAATGCCAAAGTCACCGATTCGATGTCAGCCAAGGCTGCTGCTGAGGCGCGTGAAGGAGGCGTTGCGGTTGAAAATACCGTTCAGGCTATGAAAGAGATAGCCTCTAAAATAGGCATTATTGACGATATCGCCTATCAGACTAACTTGCTAGCACTTAATGCTGCCATTGAAGCAGCTAGGGCGGGCGAGCATGGTAAAGGTTTTGCTGTTGTTGCGGCAGAGGTGCGTAAATTAGCCGAACGTTCACAAGTTGCTGCGCAGGAAATTTCTACGCTCGCTAGTGGTTCAGTTCAAAAAGCCGAACGCGCGGGATCATTATTAAATGAGATCGTGCCTGCCATTGGAAAAACTTCTGATTTAGTGCAAGAGATCGCTGCGGCATCCGATGAGCAATCGGCAGGGGTTGGGCAAATTAACGAATCCATGGCGCAAGTTACACAGGCAACTCAACAAAGTGCTTCTGCGTCTGAAGAGTTGGCAGCTACGGCTGAAGAAATGTCAGGTCAGGCTGAAACGTTAATGCAGCTGGTTAGTTACTTCAATATTAATGATGAAACACAAAATCAAACCAGTTATGTAAAAGCCTCCGCACAAACGTCAAAACCCATACAACAATCCGTTAAAGCTGTCACTGCACCCACAACAGCCAAGCAAACCGTACTCGGTAAAAAAGTAGATAAAAGCCAGTTTGGGGCCTTTTAAGGGGGTTAAACCATGCAAGTGGAACTGATCTCTAACATTGAATTTGACCAGATACGGCGTTTTTTTCAGCAAGAATCCGGTATATGTCTGGCAGATACTAAGCGCAGCTTAGTATCTGGCCGGTTAGCGGGTAGGTTAAGAGCATTAAAATTGGATAGTTTTAATGCTTATCTTAGTTATATTGCAAAACAAGGTAACGAGTTAGAAAGACAAATGGCGGTAGATTTACTAACTACCAATGAAACCTATTTTTATCGTGAGCCCAAACACTTTGCTTTTTTAGAAAAAGTACTTGCAGAAAAGCAGGGAGAAAAGGCTCCATTAATATGGAGCGCAGCCTGTTCCTCTGGCGAAGAGCCATATACTATCGCCATGCTCATGGCAGAAGTATTTGGTAGTAGACCTTGGCAAGTCTTAGGCAGTGATATCTCGATGAGAATGCTCGAAAGTGGCAGAACTGGGTTATATCCACTTAGCCGAGCAAAAGAATTACCCACACATTTATTAAAAAAATATTGCCTTAAAGGCCATGGTGATTTTGACGGGTACTTATTAGTTGATGACAAAATCAAGCAACACGTACAGTTTGCGCAGCGTAATTTAATGGAACCTCAGCAGCTCGATACAAAGGCTGATATCATTTTTCTACGCAACGTACTGATTTATTTTGATAATAAAACCAAAACACAAATCATCAATAACATATCACGCTGTTTAAATCCCAATGGCTTACTTTTTATAGGACATTCGGAATCATTGCACGGTATTTCAGAGCAATTTACCGCTCTGAAACCTGCACTTTATCGCTTTAAAGGAGCACGTTCATGAACAAAAACGTGTTTTTAAAACCCGGTGAGTGGTTTTTTGGTAAAGGTCAAGGCAAGGTAAGTACTATTTTAGGATCATGTGTTTCAGTAGTGCTTTGGCATCCCGAAAAACACGTGTTAGGTGTAAGCCATATTCTTTTACCAAATCACCAGCAGTCAACTGTGCCGCTATCTTGTATTAAAAAATCTGATCTTAATGGCCGTTTTGCCGATGATTTAATGCAGATATTTCAACTCGAAATAGCACTATTTGGTATCAAAACTTCTGAGTTTAAAGCTTATTTAATTGGTGGCGGCAATATGTTCCCGCATGCTCAAAAAGCGCCAGGTATAGGCGAAAAAAATATTGAGCGCTGTTTAAGTCTTCTCGGGGCTTTAAATATTCCTGTACAAAGCACCGACGTTGGAGGCCCACTATATCGGCGCTTAACTGTAGATATTGCCAGCGGGCATTTCAGTATTGAGCAATCTGAAGTGAATCGCTTCGAACTGTTATTTGCTTGAAAGAGCCAAAAGGTGCGATATGAATAATTCACCTATTAAAGTGATGATTATTGATGATTCTGCTGTTGTTAGGCAGACCTTAGGACAAATTGTACAATCTGATATGCAACTTGAGCTAATTGGCGCACATAGTAACCCGCTGTTTGCTATGAAAGCGCTAGAGCAAGTATGGCCTGATGTTATCGTACTTGACGTTGAAATGCCGGGGATGGATGGCATTACCTTTCTAAAAACCATAATGAAAAGCAAACCTTTACCTGTGATCATTTGCTCCTCTTTAACCACTAAAGGCGCGGCTATGACCTTAGATGCCATGGCGGCAGGTGCAGTGGAAATCATTGCCAAACCTACCGCAGGTTTAAAAAATCATTTGAAATCGATTGGTAGTGAAATGCTTACTGCGATAAAAATAGCGGCTAAAGCCAACGTAAAACGAAACGTTTTTAGAACTGGCAATGAAGAGAACGCCAGTTTAGTAAAAACTGCACAGCAATTACTGCTTTCTTCTGAAAATACTGCCTTACAACAAACGACTGATCGGTTAATTGCAATAGGCACTTCAACGGGTGGTACTCAGGTTTTAGAGTATATTTGTCGTGCTCTACCTATATCTGTACCAGGTATTGTTGTAGTACAGCATATGCCAGAGGCATTTACTCGCGCTTTTGCCGAGCGTTTAGATAAATGTTCTGCGGTTACAGTAAAGGAAGCAGAAAATAACGAACGTATTTTGCCTGGTCATGTTTACATTGCCAATGGGGGAGTACATTTGCAAATACGCCGGCAGGGGGCATTTTACTATACGTTATTGAAGGATGGTCCTGCGGTGTCACGTCACAAACCTTCTGTAAATGTATTATTCGACTCTGTTGCCAGTAGTGCCGGTAAAAACGCCATCGGCGTTATTTTAACCGGAATGGGCGATGATGGTGCTCGGGGTTTACTTGCCATGCGACAAGCCGGGGCTGTTACTTACGGTCAAAATGAGCAAAGCTGTGTGGTGTACGGTATGCCAAAAGAGGCGGCAAAACTAGGTGCTGTGAAACATAGCTTAGCGCTAGAGCAAATAACGGAAATTCTTTGCAAGATTAAAGCAGTTTAAGCTCTGGGTTATAAGGGCAAAAATTTAAATTAATTTCAAAAAATCAGCACAAGGCTGATTAAGATGTTGGTGGCGGGAGCCCTGTTCTGAGTGAAGAGCGAACCGACGACCTTCGGATTGCCAAAATTTAGATACAAAAAATCTGACTTTAAAGTCGGCTTAAATGTTGGTTGCGGGAGCCCTGTTCTTAGTGCAGAGCGAACCGACGTCCGTCGGGTTACCGAAATTTAGGGACAAAAAAATCAGCACAAGGCTGATTAAGATGTTGGTTGCGGGAGCCCTGGTCTTAGTGAAGAGCGAACCGACTTCCGTCGGGTTACCGAAATTTAGGGACAAAAAAATCAGCACAAGGCTGATTAAGATGTTGGTTGCGGGAGCCGGATTTGAACCGACCTTCGGGTTATGAGCCTGATTTTTATTGCTTATTTCTTTGTTTTAAAATGCGTGGCATTGATTTTCTTTGTTGATAATTTCAATTTTAATCAATAACATAAAATAAAAATAATGAGACATAATTTTTCGTACCCAGTATGTGAAATCTTGAATTTTATGTCTTACAGAAAATTTAATTGTCACGTAGGCTGTCACAGTTATTTTAATGCTCTCAGACAAAACTGACCGTTAGTTTGCTAAATTCCGGTGGTATAGATTTTCAAATACTCTTTGACATATTGACTTTATGCGCAATAATTTGTGCATAAGTATTTATTGCATTAAAATATATGCAGAAGGTGATAATTTTGAGTGTGCATGCACAGTTTGCGAAAGCGCTAGGTAAATTAGTCAAGCATCAGCGGGCCCAAAGTATGGCGCAGGATGAACTCGGCACTCGAACTGGCCTGAGTCGAAATACCATATCGGCGATTGAAAATGGTAAATCCGTAAGCACCGAGGCTTTATTCGCTGTGTTAGTTCACCTTAACTTACTGCATTTGCTGGCAGAGCCGGTTAACGAGAAATTGGCTGAGCTAGATAAAAGACAGCAACGCAAAGTACGTAAGCCTAAAGCGGAGCTGTCGAATGACTTCTGAACAAGCCTATGTTTTTATCGATGGTCTGGAAGATTCGCCCGTGATTTGTGGGGTGGTAACGCTGGATCCTGTCCGCCGTTATGGTGAGTTCCGTTATGGAAAAAGCTATCTGGCGCGACCTGATGCGTTTGCGCTGGATCCGCTCAATTTACCTTTATCCGATAAGCTATTTACCACATCGGGTGGTAAAGGCTTGTTTGGTGTTTTAAGCGATGCCGGAGCCGATGCTTGGGGGCAGCGGGTTATTCTTTCTTTACATAAAACCAAGCCGGCGAATGCGTTGCAATTTTTACTGGCTGGCTCGGGCATGGGGGTTGGTGCTTTAGTATTTAGTAAGTCTCGAATGTCATCTAAGCCCAAATATAACAAAAATACGTTAGGTGATTTACCCATGCTGCTGCGTGGTAAAGCCGCTATTTTGTCGGATGAGGCGATCCCGCCGGAGGCAAAAAAAGCGTTTGAGCATGGTTCCAGCATGGGCGGGGCAAGACCTAAGACGCTGATCACAGAAGGAGCTATTACCTATCTGGCAAAATTTAATCGTCCGGATGATCTCTTTAATCAAGTGAAAGTTGAACACGCCAGTATGCGGATGCTAGCCGAGTTACCGGTGCAAGTTGCCAATACCCGCGTGGTGTCATCAGCTGATGAAGATGTATTACTGGTAGAACGTTTCGACTGTGATGCGCAGCGGCCTACTCATCACTTTATCAGTGCCAATTCGTTAATCAATATTGCGGCAGTTAATCCAGACCAGTTAAACCCCAATTACAGTTATGGCTTTTTGGCGGAGTTTTTGGCCAAACATTCTGCCGTGGCAACCGATGCGCAAGAGTTATATCAGCGCATGGTGTTTAATGTTCTGCTCGGCAATACGGATGATCACAGCCGCAATCATGCGTTACTTTACAGTTTTAACCAACGAACCTGGTGTTTGGCTCCAGCTTATGATGTGTTGCCAATAAACAATTCCCGCCAGCATGGGCTTGGCATTGGTGCTCTGGGACGGTTAGGTAGTGTCGAAAACTTACTCAGTCATGCCAGCCGTTTTGGGTTAAAAACGGTAAAAGCCAGAAAACTGATATCGCAGGTACAGGATTTAGTCAGTGAGTGGCCTGGTTATTTTGCCAGACTGGGCGTGGGAGAGGGGGATATCGAGCGTTTGCAGGGTGTTATTCCGCTCTTCGTACGCTAGCTGAAGCCATTGCCAGTAGCGATAAAATGAGGGTAGAGACGCAGGTGGAAATGGGGGTAGAAAAGGCGATAAAAATACCACTGAAAATTGGTTATGGCTTATATATGCTAAAGCCCGGATCAACAGCTTCACCGGTAAGCCTATGATGGCATCTTATGGTGGCTTTAAGGCGGTTTCTGAACAAGCACTTGAGCGGTTAGGTGTCGCCTGGCAGCCATCAGATGAACTGATACGCTATAACAAAGGTGAAACCACTCAGGTTCCTGTAAATGCCACAGTTGTTGTAAAAAGACGTTTTAACCGAAAAATTTCGCTAAGTAATATGCGGCTTAAGGTTGAACAGAGTTCATGATGATGTCGGCCACCAAACTATTTGCTTAAGTCACGGATTTACTCAATATCACAAACCCCGCAATTCTCTAAAAGATTACTACCTAACACAACGTCTACGTTTGATCAGTACCACCGACACAGAGGGGTGTAAGCTGTCAAACTCAACTGAGGGATCCCCACAAATTTGCACCCCATAGTATCAGCTCTTTGCCAATTTTATTTGCGCCCAGTCCCATTGAGCTACCCAGTGCAAGATTTGCTTTAGCCCTTGCTGGTAGTCGTGTCTGCGAATAGGGATCTTCGATTCATTACATAGCAATATTCCGAGGAAGTTTAGAGCAAGTACCCGTCGGTTTTTTATCGTATTGGCCTGATATCGTAAATGCACACCCGCTATTTCACCTGCGGCCCCCATCAGGTAGTGGAACCAATTTGCCAGTGCCGCCAATAGCAGTAATATATTCAAACGAGATTTGGATTTGGTACCGTGCAAGTCGCTTCCTAAACCATAACGTGGGCTTTTTTGGTCTCGAAAGCTTTCTTCAATTTGCATTCGGCTACTGTAGCATTTGGCGATTTTACTCGCATAGTCATGGCACTCAGGTAGCGATGACACCAATAACCAGGGCTCTTTGTAAGACTTATTTTTGTCTCGCTTCAACAGCTTATAGCCTTTACCGACCAGAATGGCGCGGGTTTCATACTGCTGCGACTGAGTCAGCACGATTTCGCCTAAGTCTTTGGGGGTAGCGCGAGCTTTTTTATAAAGCGCATTGACGGTCATAAGTTCAGATTGCTCTGCCAGTTTAAGCTTCACGTTACCTCGGACTCTGGCGACATAATGCCAGCCTAATTTGCGTACCTGTTTAAGCCAGGGCACTTTGAAGCCTGCATCTGTAACGATAACGGGCTTGCAATCTTTGGGTAACATGGCCTTGAGTTGTTTTAAAAAGGCTCGGTGTAAATGTGGGCAAGTATAATCTTCTGCCGCCGCCACTTTTTGTAATAGCGTCAAAGCTCTGCCATCAGTAGCCATGCTGGCTCGCAGTATAAAGTGCCGCTTCGCGGTATCGGCGTTGCTCCAGTCAACCAAAATGAGCGGCTGAGATTTACTGCTCACGATAGACCGAGTCATGGCAGCATAGATAAGAGGCAGTTCCCGTTGTAAATTGGTATTACTCAGTAATCTATCCGCGCGCTTGATACTGACTTTGTCAGAAGAGCCTGGCATAGCACGTCCAATGGCGGTCACAGTACAACGCGCGTCTTTAGCCAGCGCAGTAACCGCGTCTAACAGGACAGAAAATCGCGCTTTATGCATGGTTGTGGGGGTGACAAATCGGAGGAAATCGGCGAGCATTCTTTTCACATTCATGGCTGTTAATGACATGGTTTAGTTTTGGCGAACGATCAGATCAGGAACGGCCATGAATGTTCCCTAATCACCTAACTTTTTATTTTAGATACAGAATTTCTGGGGATACCTCAGCAAACTCAATCACAGAGTTGTTTGTGCTCTTACTGACAAGTTTTCAGAATTTAGATCTATATATCAACAATAAAATAAAAATCTTTATAAGACTGGAAAATTAAAAAATCTTATCTATCTTGATAAAATATGTCTCATTAAAATTTTTTTATATTATTGAAGTTCTTGATGTGCAGGTGAATTTTTATGGATGGCGCAATAGATTTGGCGATTAATGGATATGCAAAAGAGCAAGGAACTTCTCCTCATCGGTATCAGGCGTTTATTGATAAACTTAATCTTACACCTGACAATATCTATCTTAAACGCGTTATCACAATTATCGCTGCAGACCTCTTGTATGCAGAAGCAACTTTTTCATGGTTTAACGATACGCATAGTTTTGATGATCTAAAGCAGTATATTTCAGAGCTTGAAACGATTCTACGGCAATGTGATGACAATACCATTCCAGTAAACTTCAAAGTTACCAAATACCCGCTCGGAGCATTATTACTATTTGACCGCAGTGAACTGATGGGGGTCTATCTCGATATTTTCATCGTTCTGCGACTCTACTGCATAACACTCTGTCTAACACAGGAAGCGAGCAATTTAAAAACCGCATTTAATATAGCGACAGAAGTGAGAGTTATATTTCAGAGCCTTAAAAATCGTAACGCCTCGAGCAATGAACTGTACCACAATAAAAAAAATTTCGTTTCAGGCCTGTTAAAATCCCAAACACGGTTAAAAGAAATTCAGTTAAATTTCTTGGGCTGGATTGAAAATGATGTCTTCAGCAGTACAACGAAAAACCATCCCGGGATAAACGCAGTCGCAACGAGTGAAAATCAAAAAACTGAACAATTAGCCTCAAAATCCGTAATTAAGCCTCCTAGAACGCATCCTGTAAAGCTGTTTATTGCTGAACCATCAACGATAAAGAGTGCATCTATTGCGTTACGCGTTTCAATTGCAAACGAAAAAACGACTGCGTTAGATGAAGACCCGGATATAGAGGAGACAATTGAGGTCACCGCTTCAGCTGACCATCCACTGAGCCATGACGGATTGCAGTCTGTCGCGTTAACTGGGAGCCGTCTGTTAGTTTATGAACGTTTACATTTAAATTTACGCGCATCTGTCTTAGATGAAGTGGAGCGAAAACATTTTATTGAGCAGATTTTAGTAGCGCTACTTCATAAAAGATTACCCACTCGAGTTGCGGCTATTGAACTGCTGCTTATGTTTTTGCTATCCCAAAATGCCGAAAGCCTGGAAAAACTGACCATTTCAGTGGCGGGTGATCAAGTTGCCGACATCAATTTGTCAGCTAAAGCCTGGCGGCGTTTAAGTGTCAAAATGCCCAGTGCAATTTCGGCACCTACTAGCCCATTTCTGCATCCTCATACGGAAAATTGTGAATTACCAATACCCGAGGCTCTGATAGCGGCAATACGCTCTGTGATGACTACTGATAAATGCACGTTTGTCATGATAAAGGCGCAGGCAAAAACAACGAAGGATGACACCCTCACACTTATTCGAGACATTTTTGCAATATTTCCTCGTCGTTATACCCAGCAGCAGATCCGGGCAACCCTATTCGATTTCATTGCCAAACGTCATGATCCGGGGTATGCCGCACTTTTGTTAGCTAATACAGAGTATTGTGTACCCACGCCGCTATATTACAAATCAATGTCATCCGAGTCACTGGCTAACTCCTACAGGGATATCCTAGTCGAGTTAGGCTTCGATGTGGCTTCTCAGGACTTTTCTCCCATGGGTTATACCGGCAGTGAATTGGCACTGGACGATACAGCCCTGGCAGCCATGTTTTCTGAAATATATCAGCATCTAATGAAATTAAGAGACGCAGCACTAGGTAGCGAGAAAGGCGCTATTGATTACTATAACCAGCTCAGTTGTTTTGGTGTGCTGGTTTGCCTGGCGTGTACTGGGCACAGAACACGAGATGAATTCCAGTTTGAGCCTACCCATATTGATTTTGAAAATGGACTGTTATTGCTGGCAGATAAAATCTGCTTTGAAGAAGCGGCTGTCCGTCTGTTACCGCTACCTCAGCTTATGCTGAAACTATTTGACGTTTTTGCCAAAACGTCTCGTCGCTTGGCTGATAAATTAGGGTCTCCGTTGCTAGCGACACACCTACGACATAAATTTTTTTATCGTGATGGCCTCGACGAACCATTTTTCACGCTCATATCAGATGAGGGCATTCGACCTGTCAGTGCCAAACAGGTAAAGGCATTTTTGGAGAGTTTCGGTTTTGATTTACCTCTGAATGCATTCAGACACCGCCTGTGCTCGAGGCTCACTACAGTAGATGCTCATGATTACAGCCAATGGTTTATGGGACATATCAGCGAAGGGGAGCATCCTATGAATGTTCTGTCTGCAATGACCTGGAATGATATTGTGCGGGCTAGACCATTTGTAGAGGCAGCTTTAGCTCCTCTGCAAATTCAGTTGCCAGAACATTTGGAAACCCGTGGGCTTAAAACCATAAAAACATCGGTATCGGGAGCGCTATATTTTCCAGCGTATCTGACACCGGAATCTATGACTCTTAGACAACGTGTGAAATGGTGCCGCCAGCAATATATGGTTTTTCAGACTGATCCTGGTTGCAACTCTGATGATGTGTTTGAAAAAATCGAGGGGGCTATAGCTGAACTGACAAACGGCTTGGAAAGAGCGGCTTGTCAAAAAATTCTCTTAAGGATGCATGAAAAATATCTCATGCAACAACAATTACCTAATTTGCAGTATTGGCGAGGGATGATTTCTGAGCGCCTGGTTGTGCTACCCACAGATCTGTTCGCGAAACAGAAATACATCATGAAAATAATCAATGCGTTAAAAACGCAGTTATTTCAGGTAGTACAAAATGGAACACAAATTGGTCTATATCACATCGTTTTGAGTCTTGTTATCAACAATGTTCGAGTATATGAGTCACGCGCGTTTATTAAATCGTTACAGCGCGGCCTGAATGCTTTGCCGGACATGGTGTTTTTTCATTATAGCGACGTAACGACTTCGAAACTGCAGATCTGTGACCCTATGACCGTTGCTCTGATCACGCGTGCTAGTCCTAAATGGCGTACGGCAAATTTTAACGAAACACAGTTTTTTAAGCTGGTACAGCAATGTTTAACAGAGAGAGGCGTTGAGCTGGATAGTGAACAGCCGACATTTACAGAGTTCTGTGAGCAGATTGCAACCTACTACATTGATCACAACGAACCCGCCTGTATCAGAGCATATCGGTTAGGGGAATTTTCTACATCGCCAATGTCGCTCCCTGCATTGGTACGACTGTTTACCCCTGATGTCATTCCTGTTGCGATCGTGTTTGATAAACCCGCTACAAGGGTATCTACAAAAGTCAGATCTGTGGCCCAAGGTTATAATTTAAAAGAGGAATTTCAATTTTTCAGCACATTTTTATCGCGAGTCAAAGAAAAATTTTCGCGATTGGAAAAAATCGAAACACCATTTAAACAGGTGATCCCGGAGATGTGGCAGGAGCAGGTTAGCGCCAAAACTGATGACGTGAACAACTTAATTGACTCATCCGATGGGCTATCAGATATCGCTGTCGCCGTGCTAATTTTTATGTGCGATGTTGGAAAACGGCCGGGAGTAGGACGGGCAAATATCAGTTTCAGGACGATCGAGACTTATTTCAGCAAAATTTGTAGGCCATTACTCGATCTGGTAGGTGAACAGCCATTTTTTGATTATGACTCAGACGAGATTTTAGAAATTTATCAATCGATTTTCGACAATCGTGATCTAAAAACAGAGGCTCGCCACTTAGACATTCTTAGAGATTTTCATGGGACAGTGGCTAGGTGGGTTTATCTACCCGAGATAGATTGGGCTGAGCTTGGGATCAGCACCAAAATCGATAATTTTCGTGTCTCAGAGCTCTGTTCTGAGCAGGATTATAAGCTAGCTATTGAATTATTAGCCAACGACCCATTTGCATCTGATCCTGAACGCCTGATTCAGACGGGGATCTTAATATTGGCAGCTAGATTCGGTCTTCGACGTCGCGAAATTTTTTACATGCTGCGTGTGGATCTCGATTTCAGAAACAATCTAATCGCAGTTCTGACAAATCAGTATTACCGGGTTAAAACCCCCGCAGGTAATAGACGAATTCCAATCGATTTACTCATTAACGAGAATGAAATAGCGATTTTGAATTCGTTAAATAGCCTTTCAGAGAAAATGGATCCGGCCGACAGAGCTCGGTTATTTCCTGTCGGTGACAGAGAACTGTTAACGCGTGTAAATCGTGTGCTGGAGGCGCTGAAGCTTTCGACTAATAACCCTGCATTCCGATTATACGACTGTCGTCATACATTTATTAGCCAATTGGTTTTAGCCGGATTGGTTCGTGACGCCGGAAAATTATACAATTTATCAGCTACCTGGTTACGACAACCGCCTCATGATTTTCGAAGACGTTGGTTGCACAGAACGGCAGGAGCGAATGCGTTTCAGAATAAATTTTTGCACACGATTGCGTTAGCAGCGGGGCATACAACACCACGAACCACCCTAAATCGATATAGTCATGTCCTCGAATGGATTGCATATGAGTATCAGATGACAAATTTGTATTCAAAACATGAACTTATTGAGGTGCTAAAACTCGCAGATTTGAACAATTATTCAGCACGAAAATTTTTAGACCGGTCAAAAAATACGTTAGCGCTATCTGCTGTACAGAAATTGATTTCTAAAACTGATGATCTACCACAACTGGTTACAGTTCAGCGAGAAAATAGCAGTTTGTCTGATAAAACAAGAACGTTATCCAATGAAATATTTGATGGTTGGTTGAATATTGTTCACAGCTTGCGAAAAATCATGTCAGGAAAAACTGATGAGAATTTAGATGTTGTTGATTTTTTATTAGGCTCTCAATCTTTCACAAGCTTTCCATTTGTTAGTTTAAATAATAAAAACATCAAAATAGAAGAAGATAAGCGGCTGCATAAGAAAATTTTTAAAGCTTTGCATAATAGAAAGATTATTGACTTATTAAGAATGTGTAGTCAGCAATCAGATGATTTTAAAAAATTTATTCTATTGTTGAAGGCGGGTTTTACTGGTAGTCGATATATTTATGAGGGTGTTGCATTAAATGACGTTATCACGACTGCCGAAAGATTTGGTATTAGCGCGCAGGTCTCAGGTGAGGCAATAGCTAAAACGGGCAGGGTGGTTCGTCGTGGTAGAACCGTTATTTTCGAGAAAAATCAGAAAAATGTTGATTATGAGCTATGGGGCATCGTTCATGTAATTGATATATATAGTAATTGTTTTCATTGTTCGTGATTTTTCAAGAGAGAATTTTCCAAAAAATAACATGCACAGACCCCTGTTTTTAGGTAGGTCTGTGAAAACATGACTAATACATATTGGTTTAAAATGAGGGGGTAAAGAACATTAACGGAGAATAAACATGAGCAAAATTCTAATTGGTACAGCATCTTTTTATCCCGGAACAGGTAATAAATACTTAGTTTCAGGGTATAGGCGGTCAATTATAGAATTAGAGAAGAAAGTTGAGCTTGTTAAGGTTGCGTTAAGAAATTTTAGTTTTAATAAGTTTAAGGTGGTTTTTGAGAGCTATTTAAATTCTGATTCATTTTCAATAGATTGTTTTTTGTTGATAAGTGAGGGTGTTTTAGGTGAAATGGATTTAAAAAATGATGGCAATGACATTGTTGATGCATTAAAAAAACACGTTAAATGTGCCATCGATAGTGCGACTGTTGCTGTTAAAGATTTAGAGCGGACTATTATTGAATCACCTGGTGATCATGCTGAAATCAACTCAAAAATTGAAAACCTGCCAGATTTAGTCTCTGTAATTAATAAAAAGCGCGTTGAAGGCTCACTGGAAATTTTCGGTGAAAGTTATGATGTCCCCGTTATTAACAATGCGATTTTCAATAAAGAAATTTTAACTTCATCACATGTTGAGCTCAATGGTATGGCGAATTTTGAAACATTTCATATTATTCCTCCTGGGTTGTATGCCGTTACAATGAAATTTAAATTATTGAATAGCAATGCGTATGTTTCAAAAAAATGCTTTGTTGATAAATCGCTTTTGTTCAAAATTATTAATGAGAGCGAAAAGCATAGAAACTCTATGGGAAACTATACTCTGGAGTTTGATAAGTTTAAAAACATCTACACTCTGAAGTCATTTGAATTTGTTCAAATTGAGATAGATTTTGATTTTTAATCAACATAATCAATTCATATTGACAAGTTGTTCACCCACGGTGCGACTTCTTTATTCGGCAATGGCTTTAGCCTACGGCGCAGGGTATGGCTCCTGGTAACCAATAATAAAGGCCGGAGCCGCATCAAAGAAGCTTACCGAAGTAGGGCTAAAAACGAGTGAGTGATTGACTGGATTGTGCCAGAAGCGGATATTACAATGTGCAGGTATTAAAGTCCGCTATTAGTCGTTAGCAGAACGTTAGTGTAAGGGCGATGAGCAGCGCAGCGGGTTATGGTCCCAGTATTCGGTGTAAATTATCTTGGCCGGTTTCAATATTATGCTGTAAAAATCATGGTAACAACAGAGTTTAAAATTAATCACTCATAGATAGTAATTTTTTGGTAATAGGTTTGCCAGACCTCACGCTAGTACAACCGAATAGGTATTACGACCACGTTGTTTACTTAAATACAGCTGCTGGTCTGCCAGTTCTATAATATTACTATCGTAGCCTTTCGCTTCATCGGCGACGGCAATGCCAACACTGATGCTCAGTTTAGTGGCGGGAGTTTGGGGGTGTGCGATATCTAATTCCAATACATGATGCAGCATCTTTTTTGCCACGCTTACTGCGCCATTTATATCGGTATCGGCTAGCAACACTACAAATTCTTCACCTCCATAGCGGGCGACCATGTCAGCCTGTCGCCCGCTATGCTTTAGGGCACTGGCCACTTTACGTAAAGCATCATCTCCTGCTAAGTGGCCAAACGTATCGTTATATTTCTTAAAGTAGTCGATATCAATCATCAATACTGCAAGAGGACTCTGTTTACGTCTATGTTGGGCAAGTTGGATTGATAAAACGTTATCAAAATAGCGGCGGTTATAAATACCGGTTAACCCATCCAGATAAGCGAGAGAACGCAGTAAGTCAGCTTGTCTTTTCAGGGTTAAGTGAGCCTTTACCCGGTTACGTAATGTATTTGTATTAAATGGCTTTTGAATAAAATCGACGCCACCTGCATCCCAGCAGGCATCTTCATCCGTTTGATGCTGCAAGCCTGTGACGAATATGACCGGGATATCTGCCAGTTGTTTATCGGCTTTTAATTGCCTGCATGTTTCTAATCCATCCTGCTCAGGCATTACTACATCTAACAAAATGAGATCAGGCCGACTGTCGTGGCAAACTTTTATTGCCTGTTTGCCGCTTGTGGCCATCAGAATATTGTACTCGTTGCCTAAAACCTGAAAGACAATCTGAATATTAATAGGTTGATCATCGACAACTAAAATGGTTGCAGGGAATTGGCTGATAGCCACATTTGGTATAGTGTCAGCTGACATATAAACTACTCTTTGAATTGACTTAACATTTTATGAACTATCACGACTGCTTGCTCAAAAGCCAAGTTGACTAGAGCCTCTTCAAGCTCTTTATTTAGTTCAGGTGTTTGAGCCTGCAGTGACGGTGCCAATTGCTGATAAAGTGGCAACGCTGCCATGTTGGCAAGATTGAGATGTTGCTTTAGCGTCATTAACTGAGCTGCCTGTTCCGTCCGGCTAACAGGGGCTTGTGCGGTAGCTATTTGCTGTTCCACTTGTAATAATTTCACCAAGTCTGTAGCGGTGTTAAGAGTTAACTTCAGTATATCCAGAACGTTGTTATCTACCTGATAACCGTCATCACTGTGCTCACGCAGCTCATCTTCCAAGCGGGCAGTAAGCTTTGCCAGATTGCTAAAGCCAAGTGTGCCTGCAGCACCTTTTAAACTATGAAACAACAATCGTGCATTACGACGGGTAAGTGTTTTATCCTCTAGTTGTTGTAATGCTTGCCTAAGGTCCTGCTCAAATTGCTTTAATACATTGACATAAATCGTCAGGGAATAACCAAGGCGCTGAACAGCAGCTTCGAGTTCAATATGATGCTGCTGGCAGAACGCTAACGCTGCCTGATCAAAATTAAGGTTTGATTTATTAACTTGTTTGACGTGAGGTGCTTTTTCTGTTTTGTGATGGCTGAGAATTTTGGTCGTCAACTCGTTAAGATCAAAGGGTTTTGCGATGTGGTCTTGCATACCTGCTGCCAGGCAAGCGGCTATATCATCAGACATGACGTGCGCTGTCATAGCAATAATCGGCAGCAACTGATGTCTAGGTAGCTTTCTAATCTCACGAGTGGTTTGATAGCCATCCATTCCCGGCATTTGTATGTCCATCAGTACCATATCAAAGTGCTCTGCCGTACTTTCCAGCATCTCTAACGCTTCCTCACCGCTGCTAGCAATTTTGATGGTCGCCCCTAGTTGCTGCAGTAACTCACTGGCAACCAGCTGGTTCGTCAAATTATCTTCTACCAGCAGTAAGGATATTCCCTGCAATGGCAGCTCGTGCGGGAGGGGGGAGGTCGGGAGCGACAGGTCGAGATCGCCAAAAACAACACTCTCTACTGCCTGTAACATCATATTTTTTGTAACAGGTTTAATTAAAAATCCATCCAGATAGCGCTCATAATCGTTATTGTGCTCATGGAGCAGTTCTTTTCCATGAGCGGTAATCATTACAATCAGTGAAACCACGCTACTATGCAATTCCCGTAGCTCGCGAGCAAAGGTTAGGCCATCTATACCCGGCATACGCCAGTCTACGAAAACGACATCATAGCGAGTACTATCGTGGTGGGCTTGCTTGACTAATAGTGACGCCTCTTGCGCATCGGACGCAATCTTTGCCTGCCATCCCAACGAGACCGCAATACCTTGTAAAATTATTCGCGCACTGTCGTTGTCATCGACAATCAACACGCTCAACTTTTCATTACTACGAGTAAACGTTTGAGAGTTTTGGATCGCCCTCTTCTCCGCATTGCGTACGACGACGTTAAAGCTAAAGGTACTTCCACAACCAAATTCACTCTCTACGCCGATTTCACCACCCATCAAATTCACCAAGCGCTTACTGATGGCTAAACCTAAACCTGTCCCGCCATAGCGACGACTTATTGAAGAATCTGCTTGTTGAAAACCGGAAAAAAGAGCGTTCTGTTGCTCCAGCGTGATACCGATCCCAGTATCTTTAATACTGAAAGACAAGTTAATCTCGCCCTCTGGCAGTGATTGAGACCTAATTGAGATGAGTATTTCACCCTTATCAGTAAATTTTATGGCATTGCCGACCAGATTTATTAGGACTTGTTTAATACGGAAACTATCACCTAACAAATGCTCAGGCACATCCTCTGTGACATCGTATAGCACTTCCAATCCTTTTTGCTCTGCGCTAGATGAAAAAACAAGGCCGATATCCTGCAGCAAATCCGTCAAACTAAATGGATGCGGGTCTAGCTCCAACTTACCGGCTTCAATTTTTGAGAAATCCAGAATATCATTTAACAAGGTAAGCAAAGACTTAGCTGCACTATAGGCTTTTTCTATATAGTCGGCCTGGCGTTGATCCAGCGTGCTGTTGGCTACCAATTGTAATAATCCCAGAACTCCATTCATCGGCGTGCGGATCTCGTGGCTCATATTTGCCAAAAACTCAGATTTTGCTTTATTAGCAGACTCAGCTTGTTCTTTTGCTTGTGCCAGTTCCGCTTCGTATTTAAGTTGTTTAGTTAAATCAAACGCGATAGCAAGAAAGCCTGCTAGCTGACCTTGCTCATCTTTTAGTGCACTGACATTTAGTTTTACTTGCACCTGTTCACCGGTTTTTGTCAGGTAGGTCCAGCGCGCATTATCCGTTTGCCCCAGACGCGCTTTCGCTACAAAGGTTTCAAAACCGACCGCGATGTTGCTACCGAGCTCAGTGGTCAGCTTAGCGGCATGGTGCTCCACTTCTGCGGGCAGATGAAAAATAGACGGGGTTTGTTGGAAAAGGACCTCCTCTGCGCGATAGCCTAAGAGTTTTTCTGCTGCTGGATTAAAGGCCGTAATAATGCCTTCTTCATCGGTAGCGATAATGGCGTAGCCCGCGCTGCTAAGAATACTGCGCTGCAAGATATTAACACGTGAAATCTCCGCCGTTCGCAGTGCGACCTGCTGTTCAAGCTCAGCATTCGCTTTTAGTAAAGTTTGCTCTGCAATACTTGCCAGCTCCTGCTTATGACGGATTAACTGACTTCTGCGCATTAACATAAGTTGCAGTAGATACACGCCAAAGGCCAGGATGGTACTGACTGCCATTACTTCAAAAAATAAGCTGGTGCCAGAGCGCAGTTGCAGTTCATTAATAAAGCGATTGGTTGGCGTAAGCGACAGCTGCCATTGGCGGCCAAATACAGAGAGATTTAATTTATGTTGTAGAGCAGCGTCGTAAGTGTCTTTCACTTCTTGGCTGAAGAACTCGATTGGCGTTTGTTCGGTAATGTCACTGATTTGCAGAAAGACATCGTTTTCCAGACCTGCAACTGATTTAAGGACTTCGTTAATCAGGATTGGGGCGTAACTCCAGCCAAATAAATGTTCAAGCCGTTGCCGACTATCTTGTGGCACGGTTGTTGTTTTATATACCGGCATTAATATTAAAAAACCCTGTTGAGCTCGCTCATTTGCTTGTACTAAGGTAATGGGCGCTGTTAACCTCACATCGTTATTGAACGCCGCATCTAATGCTGCCTTGCGGCGCATTGCTTCGGAACCAATATCAAGCCCCACGGCCTCTCGGTTATTTTGCTCAGGTTCAATATAGGTGATCACAAAAAGGCTATCTTGGTGTGGCGTAAGCTGCCTGATTTGGAAGTTGTAGCTTGGTCGCTCGGCAGCCATCCGGTCTAGAAATGCCGCAGTTTGGTTTGGTTCAACTTTGATGATTAAACCAAAACCACGAGCCCCTGGAAACTCCCTTTTATAGTCTCGCACTTGCGTATAGGCCTGCATATCGTTGTAATCAAAATGCTCAGGGGATAGCGACATTACTGCACCACGGGTGCCGCGCAAACCATATTGATACAGCGTGACCTTTTCCTGAACCCCTTCTGCAATTAGATTTAACCTGACAGTAACCGCATCACTAATTCGCTTTGCTTGGGTTTGTTGTTGCTGATCTACCATGGATGTTGCCACAAAGTAGCCAATAACTAATAACCCTAACGGTAGCCATAATGACATTAACCAACTGCGTAATGAAAATTTGGGAACAGAGATAAGTGACTTCATTTAATGCTCAGGAGGCTCCGATTGATATAAAAAGGGTAGGGCCGATAATTTAGATGGAAAACCAAAATCAAATTCAGAAACAATCCAGCAACTGATTTGCCTGTAGGACTCGCTCATTATGAAACAGTCGCACCAGCGCGCCGTGTTTTTAAAACAAGTTGAGCCAACCAGTAAATTAGAAACTTATTAAAAATATCACTCTAAGCTCAAAAAGCAAAACTTTCAAATTGCATTGAGCTTATGTCGATATGAATAGTCATATTTAATCTACAGAGCAAGGACAAATTAGCGCCCCCTAACATTGTCAATCCAACTTAATTGCGTGATCTACGGAAATCAATAGAAGCAGATCGCTTTGAAGATGATTGTTGTAGTAAAAAGTTAGCTTGCCTTACTGAGAAGCACGATCCGAGTGACAATCAACTCGACGAATGGATGCTGGACACTGTGGTTGAGACACATGCCATTTTGCGGTTAAAAGTCCGTCCAACTTCAGGCGTTAATGTCCGCTCTATCAAGCAAAGCATACTTTCGCATGAGTACTATGATGCGGAGAGAAATTTCTGCTTTTCGCTCAAAGCAGTCAAATCAGGCCATATCTCCAAACTTCATCTCTTGAAGAACAGTTAACAGCTCTCTGCGATTTTCCTCAGTGAAAAGTAGGTCTCGGGGGCATTGACCATCTAGCCTCGGGATTGGCGTATCAAGCAATTCATCTAACTGAGCTTTATTATTATTAAAGAAAATGTTTAGCTCATGCTCGATTTGCACTTCTGAACAATTAACATTTTTATGCATGTACTTGCCTTAAAAGGGTTTTGATGTGATGTGTCACACTTAAATGTTTATAATCGCAATTCGATCTATGCAAGTTCGTTAAAGATCCAACTCTCTTAGCTGTATTTGGCTTCCGGGAAGCCTTTTTATCCCGCTCACGGGCTGGGGGAGCGTTGCTCCGGCATTGCTACCCCAGTTTCCTGGTCCCGGTCTGTAGCAACAACTTTAATTTATATCAGCAATAACGAGAGTGCAGCAAGCAACATAAGGCCGAAATATTCATAACCTAAAAAATGTGTAGCATGGATAGGACGACATCATTCGTTTTTATCTGGTTGTTGTTGCTGTTTTTCCTGCTTGGCTTTTTCTCTTTTTTCCAGCTCAAATGCCCGAAAAAGCCGTATCATCATATAGATAAAGGATGCAGCGATTGTTAGCAGCATTGCAATCTCATAATTGTTAAGCATATTGCTTTCCTTGCGTATGGATAGGGTTATGTAGCCGCCACATGTGATGCGGCGGCTAATTTTGCATTAATTATAGATGTCGTCTGCTTGCGCAAGCAGCGCTTTGCGCAAATCATTCGACAGTGTTCTGGCATCATCCTGGCGCATACAGCTAGGGCAGCAGAGTTTATCCGTGACCCATGACTTTACTGCGGCTTCATTGTTGCGATCGCCGTCCTTGCCGATAAGTAATACTAACCCGACGTCGAAGCGGTTAATTTTTAAAAGGTAGATCAGAGAGTGCGTCATTTTATTGATTTTCTCTGCAAGTTCTTTTTCCGCTTTATGAGCCCGGTAGGCTGGGGTATTTTCAATTTTTAACATGTTGGTATCCTCGATTACAGGGCTGCACCTAAGGTTGACGTTAATAACTGTTCAAACGCTGAGCCGTCATTGCGTGTCAGGTTGGGCACAAAACGCGAATAGGTTTTAAACAGCATTTCTGTGGTTGAATGGCCCATTTGCCGGGCAATCCATTCTGGCGATTCACCAGCGGCTAACCACAGAGTGGCTGCCGTATGGCGGGTTTGGTAGGGGCGGCGCTTTTCAAGCCCCAGGCGTAACAGCATCGGATACCAGACGCGCTTGGTGACATTGTTATGTTCAAGCGGTTTGCCTTCACGATTACAAAACACGTATTCAGAAAAATTACTGGTAGCTCGGTATTGACGACGCAGTGCCTCCATTACCGGACCAATCATTTTGATATCCCGCTGAGAAAAGTCGTTTTTGGTGTAATCATCTTCACCGGCGACGATGGTTTCCCTTACCAGGATGAGACCACGATTAAAGTCGACATAACGCCATTTCAGGCCATCGACTTCACCCGTGCGCATCCCGGTAAAAAAGCGGACGATATAATAGTTGCGATAGTCAGAGCGGCACTTCTCCAGGATAAGATTCACTTCATCCAACGAGAATGGCTGCACGTCACTCTTGGGTACCTTTAGCGGTTTAATGCGCGTAAAAGGCGTGTTAAAGTTATAGCGGTCGGCGGCTTCATCAAAAATCCGCCTTAACGGATCCATGATTTTGTTAATACGATTATTCGATAACGCTTCTTTATTGCTCCGGCCTGGGACTTTCGCGAGTGTAGACCGGAATTTCAATAAATCAGCACGGGTGATGTCGCCGACAGTTTGCGCACCAAATGCAGGCAGATAGTATTTATCAACTGAGCCACGAATACTGATGCGGTATGACTGGCGCCACTGGATCACGTTTTCCTGATACCACTCTTCCACAAATTCAGCAAAAAGCGGGATGCGGGTTGCAGTAATTGCAGCTTGAGCAACCAGTGCTTCAGTATCGAGCTCAGCCAAAGTACTCAGGTAACTGCTATTAGGAAAATGCTTCGCATAATTAAAGGTACCGGTTTGAATTTCGGCCTCAATTTGTTGCAGGTGTTTTTCCAGTTTTTTACGGTTACCTTTATTATCAAGTAACGTGGTTTGCTCGCGGCAACGACGCCCCTGATACATAAAATCGTAGTAGAGGCGGGCGGTTTCCCGGCGGACTGAAATCTTACCCATTAGCCACCTCCGGATACTCCACCATCATTCCGATACTGTCATGGGTAGAACTTAACCAATCGGCTTCAATGGCTTCCCAGATAAACAGCAGCTTGCGCCGTCCAAAAGGCCGGATATAGTGACGCCCCTCAATCAGGTAGGAATCCAGCAGCGTGTTACGGATAGAGCAAACATCGTAGTGAATGCGCTCTGCTAATTGCTCGGTTGTTAAATAAGTACGTGTTGCACTCATTGTGTTTTCCTCTTGTTAGGTACCGCACCCTCGCGATACTGATTTCACGTTACCGCGCTTTTTATTTCTCGCCACAAACCTCGCAGCTGAGGCAAACCGATAAAAAGACCGCACTAACGCCATGTGCAGTGACGACTTATCGCCACCTGTGATGAGGCTAACCGAGATACAAATTGACGCCACAAAGCTGGAATAGGTACAAATTCAGAAAGGAAAGCGGGGGAAGTGGTTTCAGATCGTTTTGTTGCGCGATTGCGATCCTGCGATAGTCTGCTCAGGAATCATTCAGAGGAGAGAAAGTATGTTGCGTTACAAAGTGCGTGAACTGTTGGCTGAGAAGTGTTTTGTTGAAAACCGTCGGGTGACGTTTAAAGAGTTAAGTGAAGAGAGTGGCATTAGCCGGCAAACGCTTACCCGTATGGTCAATCAGCGCGGTTATGTTACTGGCACCGATACTCTGGATAAGCTATGTGAGTACTTTAACTGTGGGATAGGTGAGGTGGTGGAGTTTGTGCCAAATAGCATGATAGATAACACCATCCTCCCTGCGAAATAAACCCTGGTATTGTGATAATGCCACTGCACGGGTCAATAAACGCCAGGAAGTGGCATAACTGTCTGGCTGAGTATCCACATAGCTAAGAACACCAATTGAACCACCCCTAGCATGGCCATTTTTATGAATAACATGCTAGATTTATTATATGTTCTCAGATGGAGTAAAAAATATGCAGATTTACGGCATTGTGGCTTTAATTGTCGGTTTTACCGCAATCGGTTTTACCCTATATATGGCGTTACGCGTTGCTAAAAAAAGAGACCTTCGCGAAAAACTTAAAGTCTGACTATCAATACAAGTTGCCAACAGCTAATCCGCTGCAATCAAGCCTTACTTTAGCTTTTATTGTTATCAGATACCTGATGACATGCTAAGCGATAGGTAACCCATAAGATTACGCCGGCCATGATAAGCATAAAAACGCCGATACTAATTAATATTCCAACCATCGTTATTACTCTTTTTTGTTCAGTTTTCATCAAAAACCAAACTGCGGTTTCGGCAACAGAAGCATTACCAGTCAACGCTGCTAGTTTTGTAGCGTGAATTATTTTCTGTGTTGATATGGCCTGGTTCATTTAACCAAAGGAGGCCTTATGAACATTCCATTGATGAAACTTGATAACCAAACCTTGCTTGACCTGTCTGATTATAGCCATTCGCTGGAAATGGAAAACCTGAGTATTCACCTGTATCTCGAATATAAAGGTGCGAGAACCGGTGTGATTGGTGGGGATGATCCTTTTGAAGAGCCGATTTGTGGCATCAGCCCCAAGGGATTTGCGCTATTAATGTTGGCCAGTTTAAATATCTGCTTTCGACCTGCGGCAGGCCACCCAAACAGGGAAGTGATGCTGGCCGTTCCTGTCTCGTTTGGCACGTTTCATGTCTATAGCATGTTACCCGGCTGCTGGACAAAGCCGACTGCGGGCAGCCGCTATTTGGGTTTTACCATGATCTTTAATCAACATCACCGAGACTTGGCGTCAATTATTCAGGCGGAATACCCAAACGTATTGGTACTCCCCGAGCCTGAATGTGAGCAGTTAGTGCTGGCCAGTTATTTCACCATTGATGAAGAGGTGTATCTGGCAGATCTCTGTGATGAGGTGTATGGTCAAATTCAGCAATTTAGCGAGATAGATAAGCGGTTATCTTCGTTAGATTAACGCTTTGATGTTGTAGACCAATGGCCACGGGTATCGCCTGTGGTCATTTTTTTAAAACGCATGCCGTTTCACTTCTTCCAGATTCGCCACCATGATCTGCTGCGCTTCAGGACGCGCTTCAATTTTAGCTAAATCCAGGTTAAGAGCCTGCACCGCATAAGGTACCAGTGCTGAGCGTACTGAAAATACTCGCTTGCCGCTTTGCATATTGTAATCTTCGGCAATAATGGCTTTTTGATAGTCCGTTAACCGGGAATCGGGCACCAGCACAATGTCGATGCTGGTGTTCCAGCGTTCATCTTGCGCTTTGGTTATCTCAGCATCACCTTCAATGCCATTTATGCCGCGAAAACGGCTTAACACAAAATCGCGGAAATCACGGTTTTTCTCACAATAGGCCCGCACATGCCAGCGCAGCGGTGTGCAGACAAGGGTGTGCGGCGCAATTATACGGCTTTCTTCATCGGGACTGGTGAGCGACACATAACCCATATCAATCTTTTTGCCATCACGCGCCGCCTGCACCAGCGCACGCAGAATATCCGGGTTTACCTGGCGTAGTGGTGGCGTCAGCATTTCAGTATGAGCAAAGCCCAAATCAAGCTGGCTAAAGGTATGAGCAAAATCTTTGGTACTGGCCAGCGCATGCAAGTACTCATCGGCCAGACCGCTGGTGACTTTTGGGGTAAAACTGGCAGCAGGTTTGTAGCCCTTTAATTTGCCATCATAAACCAGATTGCCCGGCGCAATATCCCGCAAATAGGCATTAATGTCTTTGGAGGCTTGCTGGCGCGCAATACCAAAGCTGTTGCACAAATGTTTAGTGGTTAAACGGCCTTCCCATAGCGCGACGATTTCAATCAGCCGGTAACGCATTAACAGCTCCCAGCGCAGTGGCCAACCGCTGTCATCCAGGCAGTTTGGTAACTCAGTTTTCAGGTTATGCATCCCAGCTCCTGTCAAATATGTCTGTTTACCAGACAGTCAACCAGCTTTATCAAGGCATCTATCTTAACCAGAGCGAACAGGAAATGCACTGTACTTGGCAAGCTATAACCTGATAATAAAAATGGTCTGCCTGAAAAACATACACTGAACACTTACACAGTGTGGTGCTATTTTGGTAACAGCGTATTCTGTAGCAACAGGACGTAATGTGCTGCCGCAGATAACACTTCTGAAGTTTATTGCAGTTGACAGAGGATTAGGTGCTGGATGCACCAACACGGATCAGGACAGGCATGATGCCAATAATAGTACAGGTATGTTTTGGCAGGGATGCCAAACGCATCAAAGGGGGTGGCAATGAATATGCTGCAAAAGGATCTGTTTTTAATTACGCTCGAATCCCAATTTCGCGACATCTTTCAAACCAGCAAGGCCGGTAAAGATAATAGTGAACAGCGGCTGCGAGCGCAGGGCTTTATTCATGCTGGGGAACTGTTACATCTTTGCACCCGCAAACAGGTGCAGCAGTTAATGGAGCTGGTACACCTTGAGGTGTTTGGTATTCGTATTAGCGAGCGCCAACCTGCCGAGGCCAGACGTCGGCAACAGGCGTTACAGCTTGGAGATTATGATTAATTTGAGGAGCCGGCATTTATCCGATCACAGCGAGAGTAAGGCGCTGAAGCCAACAGTAGTCGCCAAAATGCGACTTATTTTGTCGTGGTAAGCGGTCAAACTGCGGTCAATCTTAAATCCATCGTCTGATATAGCTTTTACATTTAATCAGGAGAGTGCAGTGAGTCAGCAAGCAACCAAAATCGTGATTATCAGTGGCGCCGGCATTAGCGCCGAAAGTGGCCTGGCGACTTTTCGCGATCCTGATGGTTTATGGCAGCAATATGATCTGGAAGACTTAGCCACCCCGCAAGCTTTTGCGCGAAACCCTGCATTAGTGCATCGCTTTTATAATTCGCGGCGCATACAAGCAGCGAAAGCAGAGCCAAATGCGGCGCATTTAGCCATTGCCAAACTAGAGCAAGCCTTTAACGTGGTGGTGGTAACGCAAAATGTCGATGATTTGCACGAACGGGCAGGGTCGAGCAAGGTGTTGCATTTACATGGCAAGCTTAACGAAGCGCGCAGCAGCAAAAATCCAAACCTGATTGAAGTTATCGGCGAGCGCGAATTAAAAGTGGGGGAGCTCGCCTCAGATGGCACAGCGCTTCGACCTAATATTGTCTGGTTTGGTGAAGATGTACCAGCCATGCAGCCCGCCATCAAAGAGGTTGCCAGTGCCGATAAAATTCTGGTTGTCGGCACATCGCTGCAAGTTTACCCTGCCGCGTCATTGCTGTTCTATGCGCGCGACGATGCCGAAAAAGTGCTGATTAACCTAGAAGCCACCGATAATGATGCCGGGTATCAATTTATCAAAGGCAAAGCCGCTACCGAAGTGCCTAAGTTGGTGGGGAAGTGGTTAGGCTTATTGTAACTTAGTTTGATTTTCTCTAAAGTCTAGGTTGTTATCCTTCTTAGCTTGGATAAAAAAATCTAATTCGTTAGTATCTTATTTTTTAAAAGGATTTAAATGAAAGTTTATAAGATTTATGACGTCTGGATGGCGCTGCGAAAATCCGGAACTAACCTGTTTATTTTAAGTGCTGTAGCCATTTTTATCTGCTATCTGTTCGACTTACTGCAAGTTCTATCGGTAATTCTGGTTCTGATATTTATCCAAAGCGTCATTATTTATCGGGCCAATCATCTTTATGAAGTTGATCAGGTAAACCAAACCTTTGCCTTTCCCGCGAGTGACCTTGAAAACAGTATTCTGGCCATTATTCTTCTGCAGCCTTACTGGAATCTGATGCGACGTAAAACCGTATTACTTGCTGAAATTGAAAATTTGTACCTTGATACTCAGCGCTGGAGTACTAAGCAGCAAGTTGTTACCGGAACGACAGCTAAAGGAAAGACAAAATTCAAGCAGTCTGCTAAAAAGCATGTCAGGTACTGCCTGAATGTCGCCGGAACTTTTGGTTCAGCAAATCTCGACTTTTTGAGCCGTCAAAAGCGCGATGAGGTACGAAACGCGTTACAACAAAGTGTCAAAAACACCTCTATAGATAGCAAAGTATCAGAACTAGCTTAATTAAAATTAATAGGGATATTTATGAAGCTATTGCGTAATATATTGATAATTATTTTCTTTTTTGGTTCAGGGATCTTTTTGCTACCACTCGCTTTTGATTCGGCGAAATTTTTTATCTATCAACATGCCAATGAAGCCTTTGTCAGAGTGCATTTGCGTTTTGTACCTGATACAGAATTCAACAATAAATTAAAAATTGCCTTGGATGACGATGAAATCGACTTGGCTAACATTATTAGTGATATAGGGCATGGCCAAGGTGTCAAGTTTGATTCTGAGCTTATCCAGCGTCTGGCACAGGCAAACACTACCTGGGCAACGGTTTCCCGTAATACCCGTAAAGTTATGCACGGCGCGTCAACGGGCGAAGTTACCTCTGGTTATGCCTTGGCAGGTTCTGTGAGTTCAGACTTGCTTGGTATTAGCGATTTTCGTGAGCTATCAAAAGAGTTTGAAGCTTACCCTGATTACAACTCTTTTAATGTCGGTTTATCTATTATCGGTGTCGTTGGCACAGGTTTGACCCTTGCATCATGGATGAACGGAGGCTCTTCAGCTGCAGCAGGTGTGCCAATCCGTACAGGTGTTACGGCGATTAAGGGTGCTAAAAAGGCAGGTAAGCTATCTAGTAAACTCGAAAAATATGTTGCTGGACATCTCGATAACGTTGTTAACAAACCTGCGCTGGATGATTTAGCCGTTGTTGTAAAGAAGACTAATTTAGAGTCGTTCAGTAAGTCTCAGCTTGATGAGGTGACGGCTGCAGCCAAAAAAACAGTCAACGTTAAAGCCCTTGATCCTGTAGTTAATGGTATGAATGATTTGAGAACGATATTCCTCAACTCTGATGCTCTCGGGCTCACCAAAACCTTGCAATACGCAGATGATTTTAGCGATACCGCCAGACTCTCAAAGTTATCAAAAACCACCAAAACCAAATATGCTGGTTATATCACCCTAGCGCCCAAAATGGCGAAATCGATTTTTAAAGTTATGCGAATACTTTTTGAAGCCATCTTAACGTTGCTAGGTGCTTTGCTGTGGTTGCTCGGCATGCTTTGGTATGCCATTAAAATGCTTCGCTTCGTATTCAGGAGACCAAAGGTGGCCGCTTAATGCCAGCTAAGAAATAGAATGTTGTTTGTTATGAATGGGTAATGCATGAAAAACGTACACTGAATACATTATCAGTATAGAACCAGCCTCATAACATCACTACTATCTGACGTAGCCGAAATTAAGACGGCAGTGATAGGTAATGGCCATGGATAAGGCAAGCCTATTGATATATATAAAAGTTTAACTGATACTCGAGCTGGAATTAACAAACCCGCTGCCTGCTTAATTGCTGGGCAAACAAGTGCATAGCCGGGCCATATCCACAGTAATCGCAGCAATAAAGGTTATAATGCCCCAATCTCAAGCAAAATCGGTTAGCTGTAATGACATATAAAGACTATCTGGGCGATCTTATTGGTGGTGGTTTAATGATCCGTGAAAGTCAGTTGATAGCTGCCTTGTTACTGACCAAGCCAGATCAAGCGGCTTGGGATAATGCGATTACCAATCAGAATATCCTGCAAAAACGTTCAGATGCATCGGCTAAGCGTAATGCCGCTACTATCAAAAAGCGTCTGGCCACAGTGAATGATGTTTTTTTAGAAAAACTGGCATATGGTAACACCGAGCTTTCGACGCAACTGATATTTGCCGCCACCTTGATCAACTCGACAATTCTCGCTGACTTTATGCGCAGTGTTGTCTTGGATGCCCGGCGTTTATTCCGCAGCCAGCTTGATGCCAGCGACTGGGAACACTTTTGGCAGCAGCGCTGTCGTTTATTTCCGGAGCTTGCAACGTTAACCGAGAGCTCAACGTATAAAATTGCTCAGGTTGCAATAAAGTGTGTGGCGGATGCGGGCTATATCAACGACACCCGCCAAAAACACTTACAGAATGTTTATTTACAACCCGAAGTGCGGCAATTGCTGGCACAGTTAGGTCGGGAAGACATTATTAATGCCATGGAAGCGTAAATGAGTAGTATTAAAAACCTGCAAAAACGCCTGGATAAAATACTCGATAAACTGGAAAGCCAGGAATTTCTGCATAACCAGGGCTTGGGTAACGAAATCGGGTTTTATGTTTTCGACTATCCCGCTGAACATGAATTGGTGGTGCGTGAGCATCTGCAGCTGATTACCCAAAAATTACAGCAACGTGGCCGCAGCTTTGCCAGCATTAACCTGTTTAACTGCATTATCGAGTTGCTGCAGCAACGCAACCTGTTACAGCGGGCATTTCAACTACAGCAAGAACGAGGCGACGAAGCGTTATTTAATGCGCTAAAAGGTCCGCTGGAACAAAACCGCATGGCCGATTTTATCGCTGACAAGGCCAATCTCGAACAAAGCCAATTTATTTTATTGCATGGTTTAGGCAGTGCCTGGCCAATGATCCGCGGGCATGGTCTGCTGAACGCCTTGCATGCCAAAGTGGGTGCCGTACCCACCGTACTGTTTTACCCGGGCGAATACGATGGCACCATGCTCAAGCCGTTTGGCCGTATTGAATCGAATAACTATTACCGGGCGTTTAAATTAGTGCCTTAAAAGTATTAACAAGGAATCAGTCTGATGCTCATTAAACAACTGTTTACCAAGGACATTCACCGGCCAATCAACGGCGTGGTAAAAGCCGATCAAACCAATAATGCTACTGTCTTTGTTGAACTGGACGAGTATGTCGTTACCAAAGAGCTGGGCGAACATTTTGAAGCTTTTTTTGAAAGCTACATGCCATCGGTTACCGATCCAAAATCAAAAGCACAAACCGGTAAATTAGGTATTTGGGTCAGTGGTTTTTTTGGCTCAGGTAAATCGCACTTTATTAAAATCTTATCCTACCTGCTGCAAAACGTGACTGCCGAGCACCAGGGCGCAACCAAGCGCGCGCTGGATTTCTTCAAAGAAAAAATCAGTGACACCTTTTTACTGTCCGACATGCAACAGGCTGTTGCGAAAGAAAATACGGTTATTTTGTTTAATATCGATAGCCGCGCCAATACCGATGACAAAGAAGACGCCATTCTTAAGGTCTTTTTAAAAGTCTTTAATGAAACCATGGGTTACAGCGGTGATCACCCGCATATCGCGCACTTAGAGCGGGATCTGGCCAGCCGCGGCCTGTATGAAAAATTTAAACAAAGTTTTGCCGAGCGTACCGGCTCAACCTGGTTAGCTGAACGTGATGCCTATGATTTTTTCCGGGATGATATCGCCAGCGCCCTGAGTGATGTCACCGGGCAAACCGCCGAGTCTACCCGGCAATGGGTTGAACAGTTAGAAAGAAACTTTGCGCTGGATATCGCCAATTTCTGTAAGTGGGTTAAAGAATATCTGGATGAAAACCCGCAGCGGCGCTTACTGTTTTTCGTCGATGAGGTCGGGCAGTTTATCGGCAACAACACCCAGATGATGCTGAAACTTCAAACCATTACCGAAAATCTCGGTACCATTTGTGAAGGTCGTGCTTGGGTTATTGTGACATCGCAGGAAGATATCGATGCCGTGCTGGGGCAAATGAAAGCTAACAGTGGCGATTTCTCAAAAATCCAGGGCCGGTTTGAACGGTTATCGCTATCCAGCTCAAACACCAACGAAGTTATAGAAAAACGCTTACTGGAAAAAAACAGCGAAGCCCGTACCGAGCTTAGTAAACTCTACGATGCCAAAGGCGATATTCTGCGGAATCAGTTGTCATTTGACCAAACGACCACGGCAGAGCTTAGCAATTATCAGGATGTCAGCAGTTTTGTGCACAGCTATCCCTTTGTGCCATACCATTACACCCTGGTACAAAAAATCTTTGAAGCCATCCGTAAAGCAGGCGCTACCGGGTTACACCTGAGCCGTGGCGAACGATCGTTACTTGATGCCTTCCAAAGCGCAGCCAAGCAGGTGGGCGAAGCCGAAGTAGGGGTGTTGGTGCCACTTTACTTCTTCTACCCGGCAATCGAGAGCTTTTTAGATACCGCAGTAAAAAAAGATATTGATCAAGCCTCAGAAAAAGCCTCGATCAGCGAATTTACCGTCAATATCCTGAAAACGCTGTTCCTGATCCGCTATGTCGATGTGATTAAATCGACGCTGGATAACCTGGTAACACTGTGTATCACCGAAGTTGACCAGGATAAACTGGCACTGCGCCGGCAAATAGAACAAAGCCTGATCGTGTTGGAGCAAAACCTGCTGATTGCCCGCCAGGGCGATGAATATATTTTCCTCACTAATGAGGAAAAAGAAATTGAGAATGAAATCAAAAATACCGACACCGAAATCTCCGACGAGACCGCCGAGTTGGGTAACCTGATTTTTGATGAAATACTGCGCCGCAATAACAATTACCGCTACCCGGAAAATAAACAGGATTTCGCCATCAGCCGCTATTGTAATGGTATTCCGCGTGATGGCTCGACGGAGAATGATCTGGTAGTTAAGGTATTATCACCCATCGATCCGGCTTATAACGATTTTGACAAAAGCCGCTGCATGACTTTTTCAGCCGAGGGGAATGGCTGTATTCTGATTAAACTTGATGATAAAGCTAGATTATTCAATGAACTACGCATCTACATTAAAACTCGAAAATTCCTACGCGTTACCGCCGGCAACCGGCCAGAGCAAGAAAGACTGCTGCGCGATAAAGCCTCAGAAAATAACAGTCGTTACAAACGGCTCTGTACAGAAGTTGAGCAGCTGCTAAAAGACGCCGCTTATTTTGCGCTTGGCTCTGAGCTAAGTTTAAAAGGTAGTGTGGTAAGCAGCATGCTGGATGAGGCGTACCGCTACGTTATTGAAAATACCTTCGGTAAACTCAAGCTGGTAAAACCTTACAGCGGCGACATTAAGCGTGAAATTCAGAATGTACTGCTGGCAGATGATGTTGCCCAGGCCAATTTCGATTTTGCCGATGCAGCGGTTAATCCGCAGGCTTGTCTGGAAGTTGAAAAGCACATTGCGCTGAATGAAGATTATGGCCGGCCGCTCAGTGCCGACGACGTGGTAAAAACCTTTGCCAGGCGTCCTTACGGTTGGAATGACGACGAAATTATCCTGATCCTGGCCCGTCTGGCGCTGGCGAATAAAATCTGTTTTCAGCTGCGGCAACAAGACGTACCACTACGCCAGCTATACGACTACTTTATACAGGTACGTAAACGTGCTGAACTGCGGGTGCGCCGCATTAAGCAGCAAAGCGACGCCAACCTTAAGCGCGCTGCCAAACTCTTTCGCGAGCTATTTAGCGTCAACGCTACCGAAAATGAAAAAGCGCTGTTTGATGATGCGCAAAATCGCCTGCAACAATGGCTGAAAAAGCTGCAGCAATATCAGGCTAAAGCTTCGACCGGAAAATTCCCGGGGCTGACCGAAATTAACAACGGTATCACCTTGCTGGCGGGTTTACTGGAGGCTGTAAATAGTTTTCAGTTTATCGAGCGTTTTATCAGCGAAGAGGGCGCCTTACTGGATTTTGAAGAGGACTTTCAGGATCTGGAAAACTTCTATGAAAGCCAATTTCAAACCTGGCAAAAGCTGACTCAGGCACTTAATGTCCGTTTTGAGCGTAACCGCCTGGCCCTAATTAAAGAACCGCAAGCCAATGCCGCCTTAGAAAAGCTGCAAGCTATTTTTCAGCAAGCAAGGCCGTACCGGCAAATCCGCGAAATTGAGCCGCTGATAGAGCAGGTTAATCAGGTTATTACCACGCTGTTACAACAAAAACGCACTCATGCTGAAAGCCGTTTGGCACTGCGCATCGAGCGTATTACCGAGTTGCTGAATGCAGCACACGCCAGTGCCGAGCTGAAAAATCAGGCGCTGCGCCCCTTCCAGTTAGCGCTGCAACGGCTCAGCAGCAGTGAGAGCATTGCCGAAATTCATCAGGATATTACCGAGGCCGAAGAATGGGAGCATGACGCCGAACAACTGATTAACCGCTTTATTGAGCAGCAGGCCAAAGTCCAGCCGGCGCCGGTCGCTGCGCCCGCCAGTAAAAATCCGGCAGAAGCTTACGCCATTCCCAAAACGCCAGAGCGGGTACTGAATACTCCACCAGCCAAAAAAGTGGTGTCGATGCAAACCAGCAGTATTTTTAGCAAGGTCTGTCAAAGTGGCTATCTGGAAACCGAACAGGATATCGATGCCTGCTTAACTGCGCTGAAAAGTGAACTGCTCAGCCTGGTTAACACCAATCATAAAGTACGTATTAAATAAGCAGGATGCCAGTTGATGAACACTAAGCACTTAAAAGCCTACGCTCCGAAAGCCCGCCGGCTGTTTATGCAGGCCGTAGAAAACCGTCTGGCCTGGTTAGGCATTTATGCCGATAAAGCCGCCGCTGTTACCTTACAGGGTGATACCGCCATTATCGAAGGCCGGGCATTTAGTCGTAAGCAAGCGGAACAACGCAACCGGCTGTTAAGCCGCTTAACCGCAAAAGGCTTTAACCTTTTTGTCCGTGAAATGGCTTATACTTGGTTTAACCGCCTGGCCGCCATTCGCTTTATGGAGTTAAAGGGCTACCTGGAACATGGCTTTCGGGTATTAAGCAGTAAAGACGGCAGTGCCGGCTTGCCGGAAATTCTGGACCATGCTGCTGAAGTCGCCGAGCTACTGGAGCTGGATAAAAAATCGCTGATTGAAATGCAGCTGGCCGGTAACCAGCAAGAAAAGCTCTACCGCGAGCTGCTGTTAGGCCAATGCCATTACCTGCATGCCGTTATGCCATTTATGTTTGAAGCGCTGGACGATGCCACCGAGCTGTTGCTGCCAGATAACCTGACCAAGACCGACTCGATTTTAAAAGGCCTGGTTGAAGAAATACCAGAAGAAGACTGGCAAAACATCGAAGTTATCGGCTGGCTATATCAGTTTTATATCTCTGAGCATAAAGATGCGGTGATCGGCAAAGTGGTGAAATCAGAAGATATCCCCGCGGCAACCCAGCTGTTTACGCCAAACTGGATAGTAAAATATCTGGTACAAAACTCGGTAGGGCGGCAGTGGCTGCAAACCTATCCCGATTCTGCCATTAAAGCCAATATGGAATATTATATTGGCCCGGGCGAGCAACCGGCCGAAGTGCAAGCGCAGTTAACAGCCCATACCCCAATTAGCATCGAGCCAGAAAGCATTAAAGTGCTGGACCCGGCCTGTGGCTCGGGCCATATATTGGTGGAAGTATACGAGCTACTGCGCGAAATTTACTTAGAGCGCGGCTATCGGCTGCGCGATATTCCGCAGCTTATTCTGACCAAAAATATCTTTGGCCTGGATATCGACGATCGCGCCGCCCAGCTCTCAGGCTTTGCGCTAATGATGAAAGCGCGTGAAGACGACCGGCGCATTTTTGTGCGTGTAAAGAGTGAGCAACTGCAGCTAAATATCTTTGCCCTGCAACAAACCGACCAGCTTGAGGTAAATAAACTCTGGCAAGCGCTGAATCTGGAAGGCAAACAGCAGCGTGGCAGCAGTGGGGATTTATTTGGTGGCTTAGACGATGCCTTACCCCAAGTGGCCGAGCCTACCCAGCATGGCTTGTACCATCAATACTTTACCTTATTGCAGTATTTAAAAACCGCTTTTGCGCAGGCGAAAACGCTGGGCTCGTTAGTGCAAATTGAGCATGCAAAATTAGAACAACTGCAAAACCTGCAGGCGTTATTGCAGGAAAAACTGCAAGGCACCGATCCAGCTGCCAAGCAAGCTGCTGAGGTGATAATGCCAATAGTGCAGCAAGCGATTGTACTGGCAGATAAATACGACAACGTAATTGCTAACCCACCCTACATGGGCAATAAGTACCTCATTCCGATTGTAAAAGATTATTTAAAAACCCATTTTAAAGGCTACGATAAAGACCTTTTTTCGGCGTTTATCATCCGTAATCTGCAGTTTGCGAAAGACCGAGGCCAACTCGGCTTTATGACGCCATTTGTCTGGATGTTCATCTCTAGTTATGAAGACCTACGGAAGCATTTGATCACTGAAAAAACCATCACGTCGTTGATACAGCTTGAGTACTCCGGTTTTGATGGCGCTACGGTACCCATTTGTACTTTCACTTTGGAAAATGCATATAACCCTGGCTTCAGAGGTGGTTATGTTCGGTTATCTGATTTCAAAGGAGCAGCAGTTCAAGGGCCAACAGCGCTTGAAATTATTCAGGCAGCAAGGGCTATTAATAAATAATAGAAATTATTTTAAGGTCAATTCAAGGACGATAACCCATGCAAGTCACACTCGAACAATTAATTTTGGCCTGGCGCAAAGCCAAGGTGGATTTGTATTACTCGACCAATCCACCGCTACTCGCTATTGCTGATTACGAAGATAAGCTGCTGGATAATCTTACTGCGCTGCAAACACGCATCAATGGCGCTGATGAAGATTGGATTACCGAAAAGGCTTTTTTAGGCGATTGGACACTGGCACCTAAAGCGATAAAAACCAAAGATAAGCCAGAGTGCTGCTCTTACGACAATAAAGAAACGTCGGTGATCTTTGCCTCGCCCGAGGAGGATTGGACTAACAGAATTACAACTAAGCCAGCACAGGTCGCTGAATTTCGGTTAATGGCACTGTGCAGTATTGATTTTCATGTGCTGTCGGCGTTGTGGATGTTAGAGGTAGGGCATCTGTTTGATCAGAAGCTAACAGACAACGTGTATGGCAGCCGGTTGCGTCGTAACAGGCACAATGAAATTAATCCCATGGCATTGGGCAGTTTCAAACCGTATTTAAAACCGTTTCGCGATTGGCGCGATGGTGCAATTAAAGCCATGCGCTCGGCGCTGACTGAAAAGAAAAAAGTTATAGCACTAACCGCCGATGTCAGCAGTTTTTACCATGAGCTCAATGCCGGCTTTATGCTCTCGGCCAGTTTTTTGGCGCAAATTGGTATTAATTTATCTGAACAACAGACGAAACTGCACCAGCTGTTTATCACTGCGCTACAGGCCTGGGCTAAAAACACTCCGTTAGAAAAAGGCTTACCCGTTGGCCTGCCTGCTTCTGCAGTGGTAGCCAATACCGCCTTAATTAAGCTCGACCAATTTATTTCACAACAAGTAGTACCGCTGTATTACGGCCGCTATGTCGATGATATTTTGCTAGTGATGGAAAACACCAGCAACCTTAAACAAAGCGCAGATTTTTGGCAGTGGGTGATCAACCGTGATGGCGGCAACGATTTGTTAGCGCTCTCAGGTGGCGCAGTGAAGTTTAAACCAGACTATCTGCAAGGCGATCGCATCGTATTTGAAAACAGCAAAAACAAGTTGTTTGTGCTATCCGGAGAACCCGGTACAGCATTGGTTAATGCCATCACCGAACAAATCAACCAGCGTGCGAGTGAGTGGCGCTCATTACCCGTGTTACCAGAAAATCCTCAGACCATTGCCACCGATTTATTAAAAGCGACTAACCACGCTGGTGAGTATGCTGATAATTTACGTAAAACTGACGCGCTATCGTTAAGCCGGGCTGGCTTTGCACTGAACTTACGTAATTACGAAGCTTACGAGCGAGATTTACCGCCATCTGCCTGGCAAGAACAGCGCCATGCTTTTTTTAACGCAGTGATAAACCACCTGTTAGCCGCGCCAACCTTTTTTGAACAAGCACCCTACTTGCCGCGCATTGTGCGCATGGCTGCAGCCTGTGAAGACTTTGAACATTTGGGTGCTATGTTACACCGGTTAAAGCTACTAGCAGACAGTATCGAGAACGATTGTACTCATCAGATTAAAGCCGGTTTATTAAGGCATGAGCAGGTAAAACCAGAAGTACGGCGTTGGCGGGTGAGCCTGGCACAAAGTTTACTGGAAAGCATTGTGTGTGCTTTGCCACCAACACCCGGCAGGCAATTTAAGCACAACTGGCAACGTTTTATTGAATCGCATTGGCTTCGCTTAGGTGATGAAATCATTTTTGCACCGATAAAAACGCGGGTAATACCGCATATCCTGCCCGAGCTGCAAAAGTTACAGGCTAAGCTGTTTAGCCACGATCTTGCGCATATGCCGCTGCGCTTTTGCGGCCTGCCAAAAGAAATGATCAGCCAGCGCGGTATACCAAAGCGACAGCATATCAGTGCAGCAAGTTGGCCAAGTTTACCGAATAAAGCGCTAGAGCAGGGCATTAATTGCTTTGCAACCTGGTTTAAACCTAAGCTGAAACAACTGCCGCCAGGCCTATTTTTTGCCACCCGGCCTTTTAGCTTAAACGAGCTTTATCTGCTGGCACCTTCGCCCTTTGATATGGATAGCCAAACAGCCATTAACCAAGCAGTAATGGCCTTGCGTGGTTTTGACATTAACCCGCAGCGTATGCCGGTTTGGCATAAACATAAGCGGCTGCTGCAAATTCCTGATGATGAGGCAAACCGTAAACCTAAGCATGCCGTAGCTGTAGCCAGTTGGCTAACCAGCGATGAAAGCTATGTCGCCGCAGCAATGAATAAGCCATGCCCTGATAGCCGAAAGCGTTACCAGCGCATGAACCGGCTGATTAATGAGTTAATTTCACGGCCAGACCATGCCAGTTATTTGTTGCTACCAGAACTTGCTATGCCACCCCAGTGGTTTATGCGTGTCGCCGCTAAATTACATGGCCGGCGTATATCGCTTATCGCGGGGATTGAATACTTACATGCACCAAAAAAACGGGTGCATAACCAAGTATGGGCTTCGCTGACCCATGACGGTTTTGGTTTTCCTTCATTATTACTCTATCGCCAGGATAAACAAACACCGGCCCTGCATGAAGAAGCGCAGTTGCACGATTTGGCAGGTTTAAACTTATCGCCACAAATGCCCTGGCAAACGCCGCCAGTTATTCAACACGGAGATTTCTACTTCGCTACGTTGATTTGTAGTGAGCTCACCAATATCCATTACCGCAGTGCACTGCGCGGTAAAATTGACGCGCTGTTTGTTCCAGAGTGGAACCCGGATATTGAAACCTTTAATGCACTGGTAGAATCTTCGGCGTTAGATATTCACGCTTACATTATTCAAAGCAATAACCGTAAATATGGCGACAGCCGCATCCGCGCACCAGCAAAAGACAGCTGGGCCCGTGACATTTTGCGGGTGAAAGGTGGCAATCACGATTATTGCATTACCGGTGAGATAGACGTGGCGGCACTACGTGCATTTCAGTCCAGCCACCGCTCACCAGAAAAGCCATTTAAACCAGTACCAGACGGTTTTAACCAGGATATGGCGCACGCGCGCAAAGTAATACCCAAAGGGGAACAGGCATGAGCCAACAAGAACAACAAGATAAAAGCCAGTATTTCTATCGCGCCTCGGCAGCGGATTTTATGAAGATTCCCGGAGCACCAATTGCATACTGGGCTAGCGAGCAAGAACTAAGCTTTTTCGAAAGCTACCCTGCGATTTCTGAATACGCGACTTCTTCTAATGGAGTTCAAACTGGAAACAATGGGAAATATGTACGTGGATGGTTTGAAATTTCTCATAAAGAGATAAATGGCAAATGGTTTCCGTACAACAAGGGAGGGGCATTCCGCAAATGGTATGGAAATTATGATTTTGTCGTTAATTGGTTAGACAATGGAAAAGATATTAAATCAGAGAAAAACTCCTGTGCTAGGGGAGAAGAGTTCTATTTCTCCGAAGGTATTACTTGGTCCGATGTAACAAGTGGAAAACTATCATGCAGGTATTTGCCCGAAGGGTTTATTTTTGATGCCTCCGGCCCGTCAGCTTTTTTTGGGGATAAAGAACTGACTTTTGTCGGTCTGGCACTAATGAACACAAATTTCGCAAATTACTGGTCGAAAATCCTAAATCCAACTCTTCACTTTCAATCAGGCGACTTCAGAAAGATCACTTTATCTCCCTGTTTTATAAATTCTGATGTCATCGAATGTGCCAAAGAGTTAATTAGTTTAACACGTCAAGATTGGGACGAATTTGAGAGTTCGATGGGGTTTAGTGCTCATCCATTGATGAAAACTATAACGGCTAGCTTAAAACATACATACGAAGATGTATGCAATGTCTGGGATGAGAGGATTAAGAGCGCATTTTTTTTCGAACAAAAAAATAATAATTATTTTTCATCCGCTTATGGTATTCAAACAGAACAGTATTCGACAATTAATATTGGAGATATAACGCTTAACTGCAATCCTTACTACCGATACGGTCTTAACCGAAACGAAGATGAGCTAGCAACACTCCTTCAATGCGATACTTTACAAGATTTTCTTTCGTATGTTGTCGGCTGCATGATGGGCCGTTACTCTATCGACAAACCCGGCTTAATTCTCGCAAGTCAGGGTGAAACGCTACAGGATTACTTACACCAAATTCCCAACCCGCGCTTTATGCCCGATAGTGATGCTATTTTACCGCTAACGGATCAGGAATGGTTTGCTGATGATGTAACCAACCGCGTGCGTGAGTTTGTCAAAGTGGTATGGGGCGAAGAAACCTTGCAGGAAAACCTGGCCTTTATTGCTGAGTCGCTGTGCCTGCATGCGATTAAACCCAAGAAAAGTGAGGGCGCACTCGACACCATTCGCCGTTATTTAAGCACCCAGTTTTATAAAGACCACTTAAAAACCTATAAAAAGCGGCCGATTTACTGGCTGTTTAGCAGCGGCAAAGAAAAAGCCTTTGAATGCCTGGTATACCTGCACCGTTATAACGAAAGCACGCTGGCGCGGATGCGCACCGAGTACGTTACGCCGTTAATGGGTAAATACGACGCCCAGCACAGCTTATTGCTGGAGCAAAAAACCGATGCCAGCCCGGCGCAGCAGCGCGAGCTGGAAAAAGACATTAAAGCGCTTGAAAAAAAGCAAACCGAACTACGCGCCTTTGACGAACAGCTAAAACATTACGCCGATATGCGCATTAAGCTGGATTTAGACGACGGCGTAAAAGTGAACTACGGCAAGTTTGGTAATTTACTGGCCGAGGTTAAAGCTGTAACCGGCGATAAGGGCGAGTAGTATGAAGTTGCACAGTTTAAATGACATTTTTGAGCGCCGGATATTACGTATTCCTGATTATCAGCGTGGTTATGCCTGGACTGAGCACCAAATAGACGACTTTTGGGAAGACTTATTACAGCTGGATGCCAATAAAATACATTACACCGGTGTAGTGACGCTAGAACCTGTTAAAAAAGAGCAGTGGCAACGCTGGGATAATGATATCTGGCTTATCGAGGATGTTGGCTACAAACCCTATTATGTTGTTGATGGCCAGCAGCGCTTAACTACCTCGATGATTTTGTTGCAGGCGATGCTGGAAACGGTGCCAGCAGACGAGCAGTTGAATTACCAGTCGATAGAGAGTATTCAAAAACGGTTTATTTTATTTAAAGCCGATGACAATATCCGCGAAAGTTATATTTTTGGCTATGAAAAAGATAACCCCAGCGATGAATACCTGAAAACCCGCATTTTCGGCCTGCATTCGCACTCTAATCAGCAAACTCAAACGCTATACACCCATAACTTAAGTGTGGCCAAAGACTACTTTAAGGCAAAGTTGAAAGCGTTGCCGGTTAGCGAAATAGCACTGTTATTTAAAAAGTTAACGCAAAAACTTAGATTCAACCTTTACGAAATTGATGACGAGATTGATGTTTTTGTTACCTTTGAAACCATGAACAACAGGGGTAAAAAGCTCACCAGCCTGGAGTTGCTAAAAAACCGGTTAATCTATTTATCGACATTATTTGTCGATAACCAAGGTAAAGAAAAACTCAGGGCCATGATCAATGACGCCTGGAAAACGATGTATGAGTATCTTGGACGCAATCCTGATGTACCGCTGAGCGATAACTTATTTTTACGTAATCACTGGACCATGTATTTTAAGTATTCACGGCGTAAAGGTGATGACTACATCAATTTTTTACTGGACGAAAAGTTCACTGCCCGCAATGTGACACATCCCGTTGCAGAGGCGCAAAAACTTGAGATTAAAGAAATTGCTGATTATGTAAAGAGTTTACAGCAGTCTATCGTGTATTGGTTTTATATACACAATCCGTATTACCCGCAAAGCCATACCGATAGTGAAGATAATCGTATCTATCTCGACCGGCTTAATCGCCTTAGTTTTCGCTCATTTCTGCCTTTGATTCTGGCGGCCTATGTGTCAAAGCAGCCGGTTGATGAAATTAATAAGCTGCTCATCCATGCTGAGCGGTTTAATTTCACTTTGTTTAATTTAAGTCAGCGCCGTTCAAACACAGGCGATACTGAGTTTTTCTCAATGGCGCGTGAGTTGCTACAGGGAAAGTTGGCTATTAGCCAGGTCGTTGAGAATATTTCGCAGTGGACTGACAAGTATTTCGATCCCGCGAAGTTTGCTAATTATATCAAGGATAAGTACGAGTTTGGTAACGACGGCTTTTATAAGTGGGATGGCCTACGGTACTTTTTGTTTGAGTACGAGCAGTGGCTTAAAGCGCGAGGCAAGCAAGCGACTGATAAGCTGAGTTGGCAAAGTATTGCTAAAGCTAAAACCGATCAGGTTACAATTGAGCATATCTTTCCACAAACGCCTACGGACCCCTATTGGCAGGCGCGCTTTAGCAGGTTTTCAGAGCAGCAACAGTATTTATTAGTGCATTCGCTGGGTAATTTGCTTCCACTGTCGCGCGCCAAAAACTCATCGTTGCAAAAAGACAGTTTCATTTTGAAGAAGAATAACAACAACGGTGTGGGCTATTACAACGGCTCAGCTGCCGAAAATGAAGTGAGTTTAGCCGAAGATTGGACTGCTGAGCATATTCTGGAGCGGGGCCTGAAGCTGCTTAGCTTTCTGGAGCAACGCTGGCAGGTAGACTTGGGTGATAGTCAGTTCAAACGTGAACTTTTGCACTGTAGCTATTTAGGTGCCCAGTCAGAGATGAATATCAATTCTGGAGAAGGAAATTGAGAGTATGCAGAAGAAAAAATTGACGAATACGCTGGCTTACGGCCACGCATACCACCTACTACCGGTCGCGCACACTTATGTCGCTGAGGACGAGCTGTATATCAAAAATTTGATCTGCCACCACTTTGCACTGGAACGATTCGAAGCGGGTGACGGGGATGGTTGGAAGATGTCAGCGGATGTTCTTGCTAAACAGATCCGACAAAGAGAAGCTGAAATGGCGGCAAGTTGGTAAAACGTATTTAATCCGGGTGTTGCGTTAAGCATCATAACTTCATTGATTCAAGGACGTAACATGCAGCTAAGGCCCTACCAGCATGAGGCTATTGCAGCGCTGTGGCAGTTTATTGCGCAAACCAACGTGGTAAGTGGTTTGGTGGTGCTGCCCACTGCCAGCGGTAAAACTATAGTATTTGCCGAGTTTATAAGGCAACTGCTGGAAGCTAAGCCTACTTTTAGGGTGTTGGTGCTGGCGCATACCCAGGAAATTGTTGCGCAAAATGCGTTAAAGCTACGTGGGTTATGGCCACAAGCGCCGGTGGGTATTTATTGCGCCGGGCTTAAACAGTACGACATTTGCCAGATAACCTCGGCCAGCCGTGACTCCATAATAAGTGAAATTGGCGACTGCCCCGAATGGGACCTGGTGATAGTGGATGAAGCGCACCTGATACCGCCGCAAGAAGCCGCCCGTTACCAGCAAATACTCGACACCATAAAGCTGCATACCGGCCAATACAAACTACTGGGGTTTACCGCTACACCGTTTCGCACCAGTACTGGCGTTATTTATGGCACAGGGCCAGCGGCGTTATTTCAGCAGCGGTTATTTCATAAGCGCATAGACGAGCTGGTCAATAGCGGTTACCTGTGCCAGCTCAGGGCAGTAACCACGCCCGCTAATGCCATAGCTGACACTAGCGCGGTGCGGTATAACAAAGACGACTTTATTCAAAAAGAGCTGGAGCAGGTTACTGTTCAAGAACAGCTAGTTGAAAATATTGTCACCGACTGGCTGGCTAAAACTAACGGACGTTTAGCAACCGTGTTTTTTGCCAGCTCGGTGGCACAAGCAAACTTGTTTGAACAGCAGCTTCGCCAAAGCGGTTTTAGTTTTCCGCTAATAACCGCCCAAACGGCAAAAGCCGATCGGGCCTTATGGTTAAAGCAGTTCGATAATGGCGATCTAAACGGCTTGATTAACGTAGCCACCCTGACCACCGGCTGGGATAGCCCACGTATGGCGTGCATAGTGTTAGCCCGGCCAACCCGCAGCCCGGGTTTGTTCTTGCAAATAGTGGGTAGGGGCCTGCGCTTACACCCCACAAAAACCGAAACCTTGCTACTGGATTACGGCGGCAACCTGGAGCGTTTCGGCACTATTGACCGGGTAAGGCCGGCAGGTGAGCCGGTTGACCCACGCCAGCAATTGCAAAAAACCAGTGCTTGCCCCTGTTGCGACACCATAGTGTCGGTGTACCAGCTGCAATGCCCACACTGCACTGAGCAATTGCATGAGGACGACAGCGATTTTGCCTACTGCCTGCAATGCGGCGCAAATAATGACTTTAATGCCTTGTATTGCCAGGTATGTGGTGAGCAGTTTGATGCTTATGCAAATGAATAATCAACAACTTAACGGACTCTTAAGCCGGATAAAAAGGTGTTTTTGTTGACATTTTGGGTGCGTAAATAGACTCTATGAGTATGAACACGGCATAATTATACATAATGCGTTATTGCCAATAACACTAACACTATGGGCTGTTAGTGCTAAGCATTCGAAAGGGACCTTGGATGAATACAAGTTTTGATTTTTTGATTACCAAACACCCCAAGTTACATGAATTTGTTATCCAAGCTGCGCAATATGCCTATACCGACCCGCAGGCTTGCATAGTAAAACTGCGCTGTTTTGGTGAGCAACTGGTCGCTGAGCTTTATCACAACCTTGGTTTGACGCTGGAAGGTAAGGATAATTTTTTTGAACGTCTGAAAAACCCTGCCTTAGAGAGCGTGCTGGATAAAGCGATTGCCTGTAAATTGCATGCACTGCGTTCGAAGGGAAATGCCGCTGCGCACTCTGGTAAAGTAAGTACGAACGATGCCTTGTGGCTTCTAAAAGAAGCTTACCTCTTAGGTAAATGGTTAGTTTGCACCTACCAGCCTGAGCTGACGGCGAGTATTCCGGCCTATATTGAGCCCGCGCCTATGGTTGTTCAAACTAACGCGCAAATAGCACCACAAGCTGAACATATTCAAAGTAAAGCGCTGGAGCAGGCAAAAGCCGATTTGCTGGCATTACAAGATGAGCACGCGACAGCGCTAGCTAGTATTCAGTTGCTTAACAAGACGGTAGCAGAGCTTGAATTTCGTCAGCAGCAATTTGCGCAGGTGAACCAGGCGGTAGCTCAGCAGATTGATTTGGAGACGGAAACCACGCTAAAACACTTGTCACTGGCTGATGCGTTTGCAGAATATGAGCTTAACGCTGATCAACAAGGGTTGGTGGGGGCGCTTGAAGCGTTTTTGAATCACCCAACACAGCAGGTGTTTTTGCTAAAAGGTTATGCCGGTACCGGTAAAACCTTTATTACCAAGGGGCTAACCGAGTATTTCAATAGTATTGGCCGTAATTATATTTTGATGGCCCCCACCGGCAAAGCGGCCAGAGTTATTGCAAAAAAAACCGGCAGCTCTGCTTTTACCATCCATCGTACCATTTACTCTTTTAAGGATATTCGGGAGTTCCGCGAGCCCGACTTAGATGGCTCTGAAACCTTTAAGTATTATTCTATTTTGCGGGCGAATGAGTCACCTGATAACACCGTGTATATTACTGATGAGTCATCAATGCTTGCTGATATCTATCAGGAAAACGAATTTTTTCGCTTTGGCTCAGGCTTTTTGCTTACCGATTTGATGAAGTTTATTAACTTCGACCATAACGACCATAATAAAAAACTGATTGTTATTGGCGATTCTGCCCAGCTGCCGCCGGTGGGGATGAACACCTCACCCGCGCTGGATGCGTCTTACCTTAAACAAAAATTTAATGTTAATTGTGCTGAATATGAGTTGACCCATGTGGTGCGTCAACAAGCCGGCTCCGGAGTTATGGCAAATGCATTAATGCTGCGTGACAGCATGGCGCAGGGTGTTTTTAATCAGTTAGATTTCAAATTGGATTTTCCGGATGTTACTGCGTTAAAGCACGAGCAGTTAGTAGCGCACTATCTTGAAGCTTGTAATCACGAGTCCATGAGTAATCAGGCGGTTATTTTGTGTGGCTCAAATGCAGACGTTAAACATTATAACGATCGTATAAGAGAAGAGTTTTTCCCGGGGAAAACCGAAATTCAGCCGCGTGATAAGCTCATCATGATCAAAAATACCGAGGCAGAAGGCCATTTGATCACCAATGGTGAATTTGTCTATGTCACCGCCTGTTCAGATGAGGTTGTGCATCGTGTCGTTACGCTTAAAGCTAAAAATGCAGACAACAAAACTGATCAGAGGGTTGTAGAGTTATCTTTTAGAAATATTTCAATTGCGTTTCGTGATGAAAACGATTCAGTTATTAAACTCAATTGCGTTCTGTTGGAGACGGTACTGAATTCCTCTGATAGTACGTTGAACTCCGATCAACAAAAAGCGTTGTATGTAGATTTCTGTATTCGAAATCCTCATTTAAAAAGAGGCTCTAAAGAGTTCAAAGATGCCTTGCTGTCTGATCCATTGTTCAATGCGCTAAGAGCCAAGTACGGTTATGCCATCACTGTGCATAAAGCGCAGGGCAGCGAGTGGTCACACGTATTTGTAAAATGCAAAACACCCCAATATTCAACGTTGAGCCATGTCTACTTTCGCTGGTTTTATACCGCAATCACCCGAACCAGTTCCCATCTTTATGTACTCGATGAACCGCATATCTTACCGGGCAGCGGTCTCAAAAAGGCATCACAAAAAGATTTTAGCTGGCTTAACGCTGCAAACAATCAACCTTTGGCACAGCCTGCAACGCTGCAGCAACAAGAAGTGCACGAGGATGTTACGATGCCAGCTGCTAATGCTGTGACATCACTTGTTGAAGTAAGCAAACATGCTACTGATTTTGGTATTCCTGCATCAGAAGAGTTTTTGGTTGCCTTGTTTAATGAAGTTAACCAGTTGATTGCTCCGCTTGGAGCTGAAGTTACAGGTATTCTGCACAATCAATATCAGGAAAGATATTTTATTGAGCGGCAGCAAGAGCAGGCTTGTATCAATATAAATTACTCAGGCAAAAATAAAGTTACCCGGGTGCAATATGCGCAGTTAACAGAATTTAATGCAGAGATAAGTTCATTGTTATCTTCTCTTGTGAACAAACCACTGGCGTTAATTGCCGAGGGGGCGCCAACTCAGCTATCTGAGAATTTTATGCAGCAGTTATATCAGCGGCTTGAGGCGATGTGCGACACTGCTGGCATAACTATAGCTGGTGTGATGGAGCGTCCGTTTTGCCTAGAGTTTAGCTTTAAAAAAGGCAGCGCCTTTACCTGTATAAACATTTATTACAATGGCAAAAAACAATTTACCAGATATCAATATGCTCAAGGTAAATCTAACTCAGCCGAACTGACCCAGACAATAGAGGCATTGATAGAGCAGGAGATTTCAGGATGACGGCATCAACCAAGGATGTTTTTGCATTGCGCAAACAAGGAGAAATTGGTCAGGCTTTTGCAATAGCTGAACAATTAATTGCTGAAGATCCAGCAGATGAATGGCATCAGCGTGCTTATATTTACTGCGTTATTGATTTGATTAAACAAGCTGTAACGCTTAATGATCAGACCGCGGTGTATCATTATTTATCGGCTCTAGATAGTATCGCTGCGCCGAATGACGAGTTACTACAGAAGTCGATTAACAGCGTAAAAGTTTTAGCTTCGCCTGCGGCTCCCTTAATCAGTAAAGCTAAAAAAGCCAGTGAAGCGAAACAACATGAACTGGCGATTAGCGCTTACCGCCAAGCATTACAGCTGATGCCCAATGATCAGAGTATTAAAGTGAGTCTGGGTTGGGAAATTTACCGACAAGCGGCTGTGTTAGTGAAAATGCAGCCATTAAATGTGTTTGCCGTTAAACGACTATTGCAAGACTATTTGCAACTTGCTTTAGAACGACCCTCGCTGCTTCATTCTTCAATTCTGCGGGTTGCTGATGGTTTAAGCAAAGAGGCCGGCTTTGACTTACCAGCCTTTCTTAAAATTTGGGGACTGGAAAATTTCCAGCCAGATGACTTTACGCCGTATTTAAATAAAGAGTCAGGTAAGAAATTCGGTTCACTCGCTGAGCGCGTTATATTACACGCAGTGAAGCAGGCAGTATTACGGGATAATAAAGCCTTTGTCGCAGAGGTGTTACCGCTGCTAGAGAAGATTATTCGTGCATCCTCTGACCCAATATGGTTAATTTTTTATAAAGCGAAAGCCCTGATGGTGCTTGAGCAATTTGAGGAGGCCTACAAATACACTCTTGATGTTGCGAAACAGAAAATGGGTGACTATTGGATTTGGGAATTGTTGGGTGATATCAAAGATTTCCAGCAATCAGAACAGGCTGTGTTTTTTTATGGCAAAGCCTTATCCCTGTCAGCGTCAGAACAATATCTGGCGAAGTTGCGGTTAAAGTTAGCTAAAGTCTTTATCAGGGAAAGAAATTTCGCAGCTGCCAAGGCTGAACTGCAGCAGATTGAAGCGTTTGCTAATGAGTCAGGTCAGAGCGTATCACAAGATTGTCAGCAGTTAATGCAGCAGCCTTGGTATCAGGAAACGCTCGCGCTGCAATCAAATCAAGACTTTTACACCAAATCTGCTGAGATAGCAGAGCAACAACTTTATAGTGCATTGCCCAGTTACTATGGGGTTGTTGCCGATTCCTTCGCCCTCAAGGATAAGCCAAACAAGAAAAAATATCGTTTACTTATTAAGGTGCCGAATAAGTCTGATCCTATTGAAGCATTTGTGTCAGAAAGAAAAATAAAAGAACAGAAGCTCAATCTTGGAGATGCGGTAATTGTGAAAGGTGAAGCAGCAACAGGGGGTAAATTTAACGTGTTGATGCTTGGTGCAACCCAGGCTGATAAGGCTGCTGATTTGGTAAAACTCTTTGAAGAGCAATGCCACGTGTCTGAAGCGGGTTTGGGGTTTACCACTAGCAATATTTTTATTGATGCGGTATTGGTTAGGCGACACGATGTTAGGACGGATAGTATTGTTTCAGGCAAAGCGATAAGAAGCTATGACAAGAAAAAAGCGAGATGGGGCTGGAAAGCAATGAGCATCAAGGTTATGCAAACATAACTATGTTAAATGCTTAAAACAATAAAAACTAAAAGTTACCAAATTTAGCGGTAAGCCTGAGTAAGAAGTAATGAATATCGAACAAATTGAAAAAGGGTTGCTTGCTAAGTACGAGCAAAGCCGCATTGTGTTTTGGCAGGATAGCGAAGCGGAGTTTACTGATGTATTGCTGGAGTTAAAGCTGCCTGATGTGACCTTGCTTAACCTGGATACTGCATCGCACTTCTCTGTGAAATATCAGTTAGAGCAGGATCAAACCAGCCGGTTTTTGCTGTATGCCACGGCTGATGAACCCACCGCAACACGGGATTGGTTGTTTGATATTAAGCTTTATGCTCAGCACTTTTATGCCGACAGCAGTTCTATTATTCTCAACGAACTGGGTATGCGGCTGGAGTTTCGTCAGGCAGTTAGCCGGTACAAAAAGTTTTTTGCCAATAAGCAACGCTTTACCCGGCTAAAAAAAGTGCTGCCGACCGATGCCAATGTTGAGCAGTTAACCCTGGCAATGCTTGCTGTAGTACTGAAAAGCGAAACCGCGACTTTTACCCAAGTTATGCAGCAACTGCTGCTGAGCTTGGCTGAGGGGAATAGCGATGAAATGCTGGAAGAGTTAGCTAAATTTGACTTACTTCAGGCACTGGCGCAGCAGCTTGAGCAAGAATTTGGATACCGCGCTGCGGAACCCACTGTGTTAAACCTTACGGATTTATTATCACGTTTACTGGCCACTGATGTTTACCATGCCTTAGCACAGGCCGGGGTTGAGCCGCAAAGCCGTTTGCTGCAAACCTATGCCGAGTTAACCTTGCCAGATTTAGCCTTGCAAACCGATGAGTTTAAAAAGCGTTTTGCAGCAAACTCGCCAAAACGCGCTGCAGTACTGACCTTTGTCGGGAGCTGGCGTGAGAGTCGAGTATTAAGTGAAAGTTACAATCAGTTGGCCGCATCGGTACAAGACAGGCTGGAAATTAGACAGCGCCTGACCGAGTTAACCTCGCCAGCTGATCCATCCATAAGGGTAAGGCCAGATTTACTCGGCCTGGCAGAAACCTTCGAAGTGATTGAACAAAGTATTATTACCATGCTGGCGAAACAGTTACCGGCTTTAGATAGCACAGAAGTCGAGTCGCTGATTTCCCGACGTTTATTAGGGCATTGGTGTTATCAGTCTGATAATTATCAGGCTATGTACAAAGCCATTCGCGCTGCAAAGCAATTTTATGATTTACAGCAACGGTATAGCAGTGGCTTTTATTTCGAGAATGCGAAAGCGTTGTATCAGTGCTATGAGACAGAGTTATTCCAGTTCGACAGTTGTTATCGGGTATTTTCGGAAAACGCCTTTTTTGTGTCACAAAATGGCTCCGATATTTTGAAATTAACCGGATTGGTTGAGGATATCGAAAACCGCTATGTTCACGGCTTCTTACATGATCTGGCAATTGCCTGGGGTAAATTGCTTGATCAGGAAAAGTTACTAACCGATTGGCAGCTCTCCGGTGTGCCGAATCAGCATCACTTTTACCAACGCCAGGTAAAAAGTGTACTGGAGAGCACTAAGAATAAACGGGTTTTTGTGATTATTTCAGATGCCTTACGTTTTGACGTGGCACATGAACTGATGCAACAAATTAATGATGAAAAACGGTTTAAAGCGGAGCTGAAAAGTCAGCTTGGAGTAGTGCCTTCTTATACTCAGTTAGGAATGTCGGCTTTGTTACCGCATCAGACCTTAACGGTACAGCTGACAAATAAAGTGGAGTACAAAGCTGATGGCCTCTCTACTCACGGTTTAGAAAACCGGCAAAAGGTGTTGGCAAACTATAAAGGCATCGCAGTAAAAGCCACCGACGTTTTAAATTGGACCAATCAGGAAGGCAGGGATAAGGTTAAAGATGCCGAGGTGGTATATATCTACCATGACGATATTGACGCTATTGGTGATAAAGCAGCCACTGAAGACCAAACCTTTCAGGCATGCCGTGATGCCATCGAAAATTTGAAAAATCTGATAGCCCGCATCATCAACCGGCTCAACGGTAGCCGGGTGTTAATTACTGCTGATCACGGTTTTATTTTTAAGACAACGGAAGTTTCTGATACTGATAAAACGGCCTTAAAAGCACTACCTGCCAGCGCTGTCGAAGCAAAAAAACGTTATGTTATTGGTTCTGCGTTACCAAAAGATGATTATTACTGGACTGGCAAGCTGGCCGCCACAGCAGGCATTAGCGATAACGCTGAGGCTGCGGAGTTTATGGTGCCAAGAGGCAGTAATCGTTTCCATTTTGTTGGCGGCGCGCGCTTTATACACGGCGGAGTTATGCCGCAGGAAATATGCGTACCCATCCTATCAGTGAGAGAACTGGATACTAAAGCACAGAGTAAATTTGCTAAACAACCAGTAAATGTGGTGCCTTTGAATAGCCCAATAAAAATCGTGGCGAATATCGATAAAGTGCAACTTCTGCAAACCGAAGCTGTTGGTGAAAAGTTTAAGGCCCGGGAGTTAATGCTGTGGATTGAAGATCCGTCAGGGAAGGTTGTAAGCGCCCGTGAAAAAATGGTGTTTGAATCGTCCTCTGACAAAATGGAAGACCGCCAACAGGGTCTGCAAATTACCTTAAGTGGCAGCGGTTTTAACCGTGCGACGCCTTACAAGCTGGTATTACTGGATTTGGACACGAATCTAAAATATAACAGTTTTAGTGTGACTATCGACTTAGCGTTTGAAGATGATTTCTTCTGAACAAGACTCAGGTGAGAAACGAATGATGTCTCCTAATGAATTACCCGATAATACCGTTGTAACCGCTTTGGATTCAGAAAGCCCAGATTTAGAAAATCTCGAACTGAACGTTGAGCCGGTGATAGAACCAGATCCTATCCTCGGCTCAGATGAACAAGCCAGAGCCGATATTCGAAGTGACGATCTGGATACTTTACTGGTAAAAACCTTTAATGGCCGCATTGTTCGCAAAGATTTGACCAAGCAATTAAAAGAAGGCGCAAACGTGCCGGTGTATGTTTTGGAATATCTGCTTGGTATGTATTGCTCTGTGGCCGATGATGAATTAGTGGCTGAAGGCCTGAAAAACGTTAAAAAAATTCTTGCCGATAACTATGTAAGGCCAGATGAAGCTGAAAAAGTAAAATCTCTGATTAAAGAAAAAGGCACTTATAAAATTATCGATAAGGTGTCGGTTAGCTTAAATCAGAAAAAGGATATTTACGAAGCGGCGCTCTCAAACCTTGGCGTTAAAGATGCGGTGATCCCCAGCAGTATCGTAAAAGATAATGAAAAGCTACTGACCGGCGGGATCTGGTGCATTGTTACCATTAGTTATCGTTTTGAAGAAGGGCAAAAAATTTCGCCTTTTACCGTATTTAGTTTGAAACCCATTCAGATGCCGTCGATGAATATGGATGAGCTATTCAATGCACGCAAAGCTTTTACAGTCGATCAGTGGATGGATGTGCTACTTCGCTCAGTTGGGATGGAGCCGGCAAACTTAAAACATCGTACCAAGTGGCATTTAATAGCCCGGATGATTCCGTTTGTTGAAAATAATTATAACGTCTGTGAGCTGGGGCCGCGCGGTACCGGTAAGTCGCATGTTTATAAAGAGTGTTCTCCTAATTCTTTACTGGTATCCGGCGGTCAGACTACGGTTGCTAACTTATTTTACAATATGTCGACCCGTCAGATTGGCTTAGTAGGCATGTGGGATGTGGTTGCCTTTGATGAAGTGGCCGGGATCCGTTTTAAAGATAAAGACGGTATCCAGATCATGAAGGATTATATGGCATCTGGTTCGTTCTCTCGGGGCCGTGACTCTATCGAAGGTAAGGCTTCAATGGTGTTTGTGGGTAACATCGACCACAGTGTTGAGATGCTGGTAAAAACCAGCCATTTACTCGCGCCATTTCCGGAGGAGATGATTGATTCGGCCTACTTTGATCGCTTTCATGCCTACATCCCTGGCTGGGAAATTCCGAAAATGCGGCCTGAATTTTTTACCGACCGCTTCGGGTTAATTACCGATTATCTGGCTGAATATATGCGCGAAATGCGCAAGACGACGTTTGCCGATGCCATTGATAAGTTCTTTAAACTCGGCAATAACCTTAATCAGAGGGATGTGATTGGCGTTCGGCGTACAACGTCAGGATTGTTGAAGTTGTTATATCCTGATGGCAGCTTTGGCAAGGAGGAAGTACGGAGTTGCTTAACCTATGCACTTGAAGTGAGACGGCGGGTTAAAGAGCAACTGAAGAAAATCGGTGGCATGGAGTTTTTTGATGTTAACTTCAGTTATATCGATAACCAAAGCCTTGAAGAGTTTTTCGTTAACGTGCCGGAGCAGGGCGGCTCTAACCTGATCCCCAAAGGTATACCTAAGCCTGGCGTTGTACATTTTGCAGGATACGGCGCCACCGGCAAGATTGGCGTTTACCGAATCGAATCACAGATGACAGCGGGAAATGGTAGACATTCAACGTCAGGCTTAGGCTCTGACAGTGTTGCCAAAGAGCCGGTACGGGTGGGTTTTGAGTATTTTAAGGGTAACCTGAATCGCATCAGTGCAACGACGAAATTCTCAGATCATGAATATCATTTACACTTCATCGATTTACAGAGTTCAGGCAATTGCTTATCAACCAGTCTGGCTGCATTGGTCGCATTTTGCTCCATCCTGCTGAATAAACCGCCGCAAGAAGCGATGATTGTTCTGGGAGATATGACCCTTGGCGGTGTGGTAAACCCGGTAAAAGATTTAGCCAGCTGTATGCAGGTAGCCCTGGAAGCGGGGGCAACGCGGGTGCTGCTGCCTATGGCATCAGCATCAGATATTGCCAGTGTCCCAGCCGAAACATTCTCGAAATTTCAGATTAGCTTCTATAGCGATCCGGTGGATGCTGTTTATAAGGCTCTCGGCGTCAGTTAAACCCGAAATTCAGCTTAAAAAAAGCATGGTGTTTTATCACTGTGCTTTTTTTGTTTTTGTCACAATTCTGCACAACGCAAAAACCACACTCCACAATCCCCTCAGAATGTAAGTGACTCTTCTGAAGAGCTTATTTTGACTTTCTTAGCCAGATGTTTAAACAGGATTAAGGTGAATTAACAGCGATTTTTGTCACAGATTTTTGTGACAAGCTTTTGTGCAGAGGGAAATTGCCCGATGGTCATTTTTTAGTGGTTATGGGTACAAATTAATTTTTGAAAATAGGGGCTGGCAAAATTTTTTGTCACAGATTCGTCACAGGGGATGGAATATGGGAACAAAATATTTCCCCTTAAAAGGGAAATTTATATAATTCAGTAGGTTATTTAAGTGTGTAAAGTGGTTGCGGGAGCCGGATTTGAACCGACGACCTTCGGGTTATGAGCCCGACGAGCTACCAGGCTGCTCCATCCCGCGTCCGAAATTATCCCCGAGCAGTTGAGATAATTAATTGATTTGCAAGACGTTAATTGATGACCTTTGGTATAAACAAGTCACAATTGGTTGCGGGAGCCGGATTTGAACCGACGACCTTCGGGTTATGAGCCCGACGAGCTACCAGGCTGCTCCATCCCGCGTCCGATATTATCCCCGAGCAGTAGAGATAATGGGTTGATATGCAAGACGTTAATTGATGACCTTTATACAAAACAAGTCAAAATTGGTTGCGGGAGCCGGATTAAAACCTTCGCCCCGTGGTTATAAAGAGGAGCCCGAGGGCCGTTTCTTAATAACTACTTGTCACAATCAATTTGGTTGCGGGAGCCGGATTTGAACCGACGACCTTCGGGTTATGAGCCCGACGAGCTACCAGGCTGCTCCATCCCGCGTCCGTCATTGCGGGGCGCATCTTAGTGTTTTTAGATAAGCGATGCAAGCGGTTAATTGCAATATTTTTGCGAATGGCAGTCAACTGCTGCTTTAAGCAGCGGCTTGTTGTTTTTAACATCAATATCGTTACTAACGATAATTCTTCAAACGTCTTTAAAGCACATTCTGTTATACTATCGGCCATTTTATTTGAAGGTTGGGTGTTATGCTGGAATTCTGGGCTTTAACGTCAAAAGGCGTCGAAGAGCTGTTAGCCGATGAGATACGTTCACATCAAGGCGAAGTATTAAAAGTTTCTATGGGTGTGGTGCGCTTTAAAGCAGAGCTAAGCAGCGCTTATCAGTTGTGCTTATGGTCGCGCTTGGCTACCCGTATTATGCGGCTGATCCAGTCAGAGCCGGTAACAGCAGAAACCGATCTTTATCAAGTGGCACGTAAAATTGATTGGCCACAGCTCATGACCATTCGTCAAACGCTTGCCGTAGATTGCGTGGGTAAACATGCCACTATTGATAACAGTCAGTTTGGCGGTATGCGTTTAAAAGATGCCATCGTCGATCAATTTCGCGAAGAAACCGGTCAGCGCCCGGATGTGGATCGCTTAAACCCCGATATGCGTTTCCAAGTACGTTTAGAGAAAAACTTCTTTCATTTCTTGCAAGATTTCTCTGGCCCATCATTACATCAGCGTGGTTATCGCGCCGGGCAGGGTGAAGCGCCATTAAAAGAACATCTGGCGGCCGCATTATTAAAGCGTTCGGGCTGGACACCCGAGCAACCGTTATTTGATCCGTTTTGCGGTAGCGGTACCATTATTATTGAAGCGGCGTTAATTGCGCTGAATAAAGCCCCCGGCTTACAGCGCGAGCGTTTTGCTTTTGAAGGCTGGCCTGGCCATCGTGCCGCGATATGGCAGCAACTTAAAGCCGCCGCGAAGGCGCAAGAGCGTAGTTTACCCGATCAGATACTTTGTTATGGCAGGGACACCGACGAGCGCGCATTAGGTAAAGCGCGGCAGAATATTGCGCGTGCTGGTGTCGCACATTTAGTCAGTGTCGATTATGGTGATGCCACGGCATTACAAAAAGCGGTTAGCGAGCAACCGGGTGTGATTGTCACTAACCCGCCTTATGGTGAGCGGTTAGGCGATTTACCCAGTTTAATTCCGTTATACAGCAAATTTGCTTTAGCGTTAAAACAGCATTATCAAGGTTGGCGTTTAGCCATTATTACCTCAAATGCCGATTTACTGCGTTCATTGCGTTTATCAAAAAGTAAAACTTACAAATTTACCAATGGCCCATTGGATTGTGAATTCACCTTATTTGATTTAACTGAAAAACAAGTAGCGGTCAGCTCAAGTGCGCCGTCGTTGTTTTATAGCGAAAGCAGCTCCTTTGGTAATCGTTTAGCGAAGAACTTAAAACAATTACAAAAATGGGCAAAACGCGAAAACCTGAATTGTTATCGTTTATATGATGCCGATATTCCTGAATATAACGTCGCGGTAGATTGGTACGACGGTGAAGTGGTGGTGCATGAGTATGCGGCACCGGCTACAGTGGATGAAGATATTGCGCAAAAACGGTTGTTTGATGTGGTCAATCAAGTGCCTACGGTACTAGGTATTACATCCGATAAAATGATTTTAAAAGTGCGGGAAAAGCAAAAAGGTAGCAATCAGTATCAAGCCATGGCTAAAGCGGGGCAATATAAAGAAGTGTCAGAATATGGCGCGCGCTTTTTGGTTAACTTGCGTGATTACCTGGATACCGGTTTATTTTTAGATCACCGCTTAACGCGTAGGCTTATTCAGCAACAGGCTAAAGGCAAAACGGTTCTTAACCTCTTTGCTTACACCGGCACCGCGTCTGTTCACGCTGGTATGGGTGGTGCGGCGAGTGTTACTACCGTCGATATGTCGAATACTTATTTAGATTGGGCAAAACGCAACTTTATGCTGAATGGCCTACAAGGTAATCAGTATCAGTTTGAGCAAGCTGATTGTTTACAGTGGCTGTCACGTAATCGCAGTTTGTATGATTTGATCTTTGTGGATCCGCCAACCTTTTCTAACTCAAAGCGGATGGAAGACAATTGGGATGTACAGCGCGATCATGTGAAATTAATCAATATGTTGATAGGGCGGTTAGCACCCGGTGGCAAGGTAATTTTCTCGAACAACAAGCGGCGTTTCAAAATTGATCAAGCCGCCCTAGTCGAGTCTGGTTGGCAGGTAAAAGATATTTCTGCCGCTACCTTACCAGAGGATTTTAAACGCAATCCGCACATTCACGTGTGTTTTGAGTTAACGCGTTAATGGCCGTTTATACCCTTTACAGTACTTGGGGTTGCCATCTGTGCGAAGAGGCAGAAAGCCTGTTATTCACAGCAGGCATTGCCGAGCAAACTCAGGTTCTGGATATTATCGACGATGAACAATTGCTAGCGCGTTTTCGGGTGCATATCCCGGTGCTGGCTGGCACCGATCAGCAAGGTAATGAAACCTTAATTTATTGGCCTTTTACAGCGGCACAGTTACAGCATTGGCTTAAGGATACAAAGTAGTGGAGTTATTACGTTTTCAACAGGCGAGCTTGGCTTTTGGTACCAACCCGGTATTAGATCAAGTCGATTTTAGTTTATTCAGCGGCGAGCGCGTGTGTTTAGTGGGCCGCAACGGTGCAGGCAAATCAACTTTTTTAAAATTGCTGACCGGTCAACAAAACTTAGATGATGGCCAAATCGTTATGACTAACGGCGTTATTTTAAGCCGTTTAGAGCAAGATCCCCCGGCGAAAATGGACGTGAAAATTGCCGATTTTATTCGGGAAGGTGCCGGCGATTTAGCAGATAAAGTACAGCAATTTTATACCTTATCTGAAAACTTAGACGGTGCCGGCGATGCCGAATATCGCTTATTTGAAAGCCTGCAAGCTGATTTAGATGCCCGCGATGGTTGGGGTTTAGAAGCGCGCGTTGAAATGCTCTGCCAACAGTTTGAAATGGACGGCAATAACAGTTTAGCGACCTTATCAGGAGGTTGGTTACGTAAAGCGGCTTTAGCCCGCGCGTTAATTGCCAAGCCCGATATTTTGTTACTCGATGAACCTACTAACCACTTAGATGTAGCTGCTATTAACTGGTTAGAGCAATTTTTATTAAGCTTTGGCGGCGCGATAATTTTCATCTCGCACGATAGGGCGTTTATTCGCGCCTTAGCAACCCGCATTATCGATTTAGATCGTGGTCAGCTCACTTCGCACCCCGGTAATTATCAAGAATACCTCGATCGTAAGCAAAAAATGCTAGAAGACGAGCAACAACATAATTCACTATTCGATAAACGTTTAGCCGAAGAGGAAGTGTGGATCCGCCAAGGTATTAAAGCGCGCCGCACCCGCAATGAAGGCCGCGTACGTGCGCTTAAGGCATTACGGCAAGAACGGGCGGCTCGGGTTGAGCAATTAGGCAAGGTCGATTTTAATATCGAACAAGCGGCGCGCTCAGGTAAGTTAGTATTTGAAACCAAAGCGTTAAGCCATGCCTTTAGTGGTAAAGCAGTGTTGAATGACTTAGATTTGTTGGTGATGCGCGGAGATCGGATTGCTTTATTAGGGCCAAACGGTGTCGGTAAATCCACACTGATCAAATTACTGTTAGGTGATTACCAGCAAGATAGTGGCGAGATTAAGCGCGGTACAAATTTAGAAGTGGCTTATTTTGACCAACACCGGATGGCGCTGGATTTAAATGCCACGGTGCAAGATAACGTGGCGGATGGTAAACAAGAAATTACCCAAAATGGTCAAACGCGGCATGTATTAAGTTACTTACAAGACTTTTTGTTCCCGCCACTGCGCGCTCGAACACCCGTGCGCGCTTTATCGGGTGGTGAGAAAAACCGCTTATTACTGGCTAAGTTATTTGCAAGGCCAAGTAACTTATTGATCCTCGATGAACCGACTAACGATTTAGATGTGGAAACTTTAGAGCTGTTAGAAGATATTTTACAGCAGTATCAAGGTACCGTGTTGTTAGTTAGCCATGACCGTGAATTCGTTAATAATACCGTAACCAGCTCATTATTATTTGCCGGCGAAGGCAAAATTATTGAATTAGCCGGTGGATATGATGAAGTTATTGCTTGGCAAAAACGTCAACAAACTGCACAAAGCAGCAAAGCGCCAGTAAAAAATAATGATAAAAACAATAGCCAAGTTGAGGAAAAGCCGATACAGGCTTCTGTTAACAATGGTAAAAAGCTATCATACAAAGAAAAGCGCGAGCTAGAGTTGTTACCTGCCTTAATTGAAGAGCTTGATCAACAAGTCAAAGCCTTACAGTTGGAAGTCAACGACGCCGAATTTTTCAAAGGTTCTGCTGAGCACACACAGCAAAGATTGAACCTATTACAAGATACCGAGTCGAAGCTGGCGCAAGCGTACACGCGCTGGGAAGAATTAGAAGCTGCAATTTCGTAAATTTTTAGGGGCCATGCATGAAATTATCACCGATCAGCTTAGCATTATTGCCGTTGCTGACAGTATTTACGGCGCAAGCCGCGGTGTATCAGATCGTTGAATTAGATACTACCACTAAAGTTCGTTCCACCTCGGGTGTTGCGGCAACGCCTCAGGGTGAAGTAATTTTAAATGGCAGTACCTTATTAGACTTTGAAATTGATCTTGATGAAATCGATTTTGAGAGTGAAATCATCTTAGCGCTATTTACTGATGAGCAGATCGAAGAAATTAATAATGGGATCTTTAGTTCCACGGTTAAATCCACGTTAATCAACTATCTTAGTTCACAAGCTTTTGTCACTATCCAGCCTGTTGGTTTAACGCGTGTTATACGCCAAACGCAAAACGCTGGGCAATCGCAAGTGGTGTTGCGTGATACGCAGCAGACCAAAAATAACGATGAATTTGCTTATGCCGCGAACAACAGCGGTTATATTGCAGGTATTGCCACCGCGCCATCCTTTAAAAGCACATTCACGCCCACGGCTGCGCCGGTAGCTGAAGGTGAAGATCCGGTTGAGCCAGCCAATCCTTATACAGCCTGGATCCCCGAAGCTGGCTATTTGTTTGGCTATGTAGTTAATGGTCAGCAAAGTACCGCATTACCGCCGCAGTTTTCAAGTTATGGTGGTGGCATGTCAGCGGCTCTTGATATTAATAACACTAATCTGGTGGCGGGTTTCACCTCTACCGGTATTACTACAACCACTCAAGAAACCATTGATTCAATTTGTACTGGCTTTAGTCAGCCATTGCAGTTTTGTTTAAATCAAGTGCTGTCTGCTAGAAGCGTGAATGTGCTTTCCTTGTTAAGCAAAGTACGTTTATATGGAACGGTAGACACTTATACCGAGGGTTATGAAGAGCGTGCTGCTCTTTGGCAATATTCACCAGAGGGTACAGCGGTATTAAATCGCACTTGGGGCTTTTTAGGTGAGAAAGGTACAGGTTTAGCGGCAACGACTTCTGAAGATTATACCGTGCCGGTATATTACAGCCGGGCTAATGCTGTTAATGACAGCGGTATTGCTGTCGGTAGTTCGTTATATTCAGACACCAGCCGTGTTACGACCTTTCTAGATGGTTTTGGTGGTGAATTCCGTATTATTTACAGTGCGCCACATGCCACTATTTTTAATGGTGACAGCGTGACTGGCTTTATTGATACTGAAGAATGGGTGGGTAGTGTCGCTACTGATATTAACAATCAGAATTTAATAGCGGGCTATGCGCTGAAAAACATTAATAGCAGTGTTCGCTCACGTTTTTTTACTTATGATATGAACACGCAAACTTTGCGTTTTCCTGAGGGTTTTTTCAGTAGTTCAGGTACTGAACCGCTGGATATGAATAACCAAGGTCAGGTAGTTGGTCGGGCTGAAGTGATTGTAGGCGGTACTACCTCACGCCGTATTAATGCTTTTCTGTACGATAACGCCAGTAACACCTTTACTAATTTGAACAGTTTAGTGGGATGTGATGCGCCTTACACCTTAGTGGAAGCGAGTTCAATTAATGATGATGGTGTGATCACCGCAACCGCGCTAATTAATCGAGTGGTGTATGGTTATAATGGCGAACCGGTGCTTGATGAAAACGGTGATGTGTTTGAATCTGAGCAAGCGACTACGGTACTTTTACAGCCTATTGCTAACGGCCAAGTTGAAGACTGTAATGCCGAAGACAATACCTATGAACGCAACGCCGGTTCACTTTCAGCGTTATGGATAATGTTGCTAGGTACTTTACCTTTACTGCGTCGTCGCAACCGCGCGCGATTAAGCCGATAACCTATTAGGTTTACGGCATAAAAAAAGCTGCTTCGGCAGCTTTTTTGTTGGCATAACTTCATCGCCTTCGCTATATGCTTTTATGTTTGAAATTCACTTTGCCTTATAGCACTTCCATCTAAAAATAAACAACCGCAAAAACCGACTACTTCTCATGCTGTTAGTCAAAGTCAAGTTGTTTATTATAGTAATTTCGCTTGAACCTTTTGCCGTCTTTGACTATCTATTAAATGTAACATTTAGCTGTTATGGCAGCGCAGTGTTATTTCTAAATAAAAATTGTGAGGAAGATTGCCGTATGAAAAGACAAAAACGTGATCGTCTGGAACGTGCTCATGCTCAAGGTTATCGTGCTGGTGTTACCGGCCGTTCAAAAGAACTTTGTCCTTATCAAAATTTAGACGCTCGTTCTGAGTGGTTAGGTGGCTGGCGGGAGGCCATAGAAGATCGTAACGTAGGTTTATTTAACAAAGGCGCCTAGAATTTATTTACACCTAAACCAAAGCCCCGTACGTAGACGGGGCTTTTTGGTATTAAGCGCTCAGTGCTAAAACGCACTAAAGCTTACAGGCAATAGGTATTAGAAGCTGGAAGTATCTTGAAATAAACCTACTTTGAGATCGGTTGCTACATAGATATCGCGTCCGTCGACACTCACTACACCGTCTCCAATCCCCATAAACAGTTTACGCTTAATCACACGCTTCATATTGATGGTGTAAGTCACTTTCTTCGCCGTTGGCAATACTTGACCAGTAAATTTCACTTCACCAACACCTAAAGCACGCCCTTTACCCGGGCCACCGGCCCAACCTAAGAAAAAACCAACCAGTTGCCACATGGCATCAAGGCCTAAACAACCTGGCATAACCGGATCGCCTTTAAAGTGGCAAGCAAAGAACCACAGCTCAGGGGTAATATCTAATTCGGCAATGATTTGGCCTTTACCATATAAACCGCCTTCTTCAGAGATGTGTACTATGCGATCCATCATTAGCATGTTGTCAGAAGGGAGTTGGCTGTTGCCTGGGCCAAACAATTCACCGTTGCCGCAAGCGATTAAATCTTCTTTTGAAAAGCTATTCTTAGTCATGTATGTTTATCCAATAAAAATGCATCATCAGCTTAGCGAACAGCTGTACGCTAAACAAGTCCGATTTGTTATAGTATTAACGATTTCTGCAGGTAAATCATTCTAAAACGGTTTGTTCAGCGCTGAAACTGAACCAGCCACACTCCGACACCAAGCAGGTGCGGGTAACGCGTTATGATGGAGTGTCCCATGAGTAATGAAAAAAAGCCGGCGTTAAGTAACGCAGAAAAACAACGACGTTACCGCGATCGGCAAAAAGACTCCGGTAAAAAAGAATTACGCGGCTATTTAACACCAGAAGCCTTAAAGTGCTACGAAGATATTGTGCAAAAAACGCAGTGGAACGACAGCACTATTTTGAGCAATGCGCTGCGTTTAATGTATGCCGCACATAAACTTGGCCAAGTGGGGATTTTAAATAGCTGGTTAAATGAACATAAACGCTAAAAGTGACGCCACCGCGTGGTAAAGGTATAATAGGCTTCATTTTTTGCTTGAAGCTTATTTCAGGAAGGCGCCATGATTTTATTTGTGCAGGATCTTACCGTAATTGATTTTTCTTATCTGCATCGGCAGCGTGGCATGTTGGGTGAAAGCTTTATTGTCGATGTCGAGCTACATGGTGCTTTAGATGACACCGCTATGGTGTTCGATTTTGCTAAAGTGAAAAAAGTGATTAAACAAGCGATTGACCAATTAGTTGATCACAAGTTAGCCGTTGCTGCGGCATGTCCTGCGCTTCGTCACAGTGAAGCAGAGCAAATGATTGTGCTGCAGTATCAAAGTGAACGCGGCACCTTACAACTCGCTTGTCCGCCTTCTGCTTTTGCTTTTCTTCCCTGTACAGAGATTAACGAGCAAACGGTAGCCCATTTCCTTGAGCAACAAATAAAACCCTTGTTACCTGATAATGTCGCTAAACTGGTTTTAAAATTACGCAGCGAAGCAATGCGCGGTTTTTATTATCATTACAGTCATGGTTTGAAAAAGCATGATGGTAATTGTCAGCGCATTGCCCATGGTCATCGCTCTACTATTCAAATCTTTGAAGATGGCATGTTAGTGCCACGCTTAAATAAAATGTGGTGCGATCGCTGGGAAGATATTTATTTAGGCAGTAAAGACGATCTCGTTTCGGCCGAAGCCTTGTCGTTTTTAACGCCGGGCAGCGATGATTACAGCTTCCGTTATCAGGCTACCCAAGGTTGGTTCGAGTTATGTATACCTGCCTGTCATTGTGAACTTGTGCCTTGTGATACTACGGTAGAATGTCTGGCCGATTTTATTGCCGATCAGTTAAAAGCGGCCAATGGCAGTAAACAATATAAGGTGGTAGCTTATGAAGGTGTGGGTAAAGGCGCTATTGCTCTGCGCGATTAGTCTTGGGGCTAACGCCGCGGAAGTGGTGTTACATGGCCCATTAACCCAAGGCAGCTTAATTCGCGGTCAAGCCCCTGTTGGGGCCGAGGTATGGTTTAACGAGCAACCGGTTGTTGTTAGTGCGCAAGGGCAGTTTGTTTTTGGTATTGGCCGTGATGCTGCACTACAACATCAACTTAAAGTGGTACATCAAGGCAAGCAACAGCAATTTCCGCTGCGCTTTACCGCCAGAGAATACGATATTCAGCGGATCACCGGCGTGGAGCAAAAGTATGTAGCACCGCCAAAAGAAGTCAGCGCGCGCATTGCCAATGATAGTGCTAAAGTTCGACAAGTTCGCAGCACATTAACTGAACTTCAAGCCATTTTCGCTGAGCCCGTGCGCCCAGCCGCAGGGCGTATTAGTGGTGTTTATGGCAGTCAACGTGTGTTTAACGGCCAACCGCGCAATCCACATTTTGGTTTAGATATTGCCGCTCCGGTAGGTGCACCGGTATTGGCGCCATGGCCAGGTAAGGTGTTACTGGCTGAAGATCTGTATTTTTCAGGGTTAACGGTAATTGTTGATCATGGCTTTGGGGTAAGCTCAACCTTTATGCATTTAAATGCCATTAAAGTAAAGGTTGGGGATACCGTTGCACAAAGCCAACATATTGCCGATATTGGGGCGACAGGCCGCGTAACCGGCCCGCATTTAGATTGGCGTATCAATTGGTTTCAAGAGCGGCTTGACCCGCAACTGTTGTTACCCGAATTTACGCCAAACCAAACGCAGCGTTTAGCGCTTACCCCTTAAAGCTAAAAAGGGTTGTTGAGTTTTAACTCGACAACCAGTTTTTTACTGTTACTTCGTTAGCTACATTTAACATGGCAACTCCTGGTGCAGCCTGTTGTATCGGTAGTGCCAACTCGAGTAATCGATCTTTTCTAAAAATGAATAACGGCTGCACCGAACCCAGCGGTAAACGTAGCATTAGCTCCGTTAAACTCGTTTCGCTGATCTTATAACCGCCCAAGGCCACTAATTGGTCGCCGCTCATTAATCCGGCCTGATGGGCAGCCGAGCCCCGATATAATTGCTGAATAAACACGCCTTGCGCTGTCGTTTTAAGGCTGCAGCCTAAACTGGCTGGCACGACCTTATTGCTTTCACCGGCCAGATCGCTAAAACTGCTGGGCGCGCGCTGTGTTAAGGTTAGGCCTAGTTTGCCCAAGGTTGCTGCCAGCGGTAAGGGTTTGGCTTCATTGATCCAGCTCGTCAATTGGGCAGCGAGTTCGGGTAATTGCCATGCGATGAGTTGCTCGAATATAGCGTTATCCGAGGTGCCTGTTGCAACATGCTGCTGATACAGTTGTTGGCAAAAAGCAGCCAAATTTAATCCTTTAGATTGCAGTTCAGCCTCTAGCAATAAGGCCACTAACGCGCCTTTCGCGTAATAACTGACCACACTGTTAACCGCATTCTCATCTTGTAAATAAAATTTAGTCCACGCCGTAAAGCTGCTATCCGTTAAACTTTGCTGCCTATCTGAGGGGTTGCGACTGACCCGAGTAATTAATTTCTCTAACACTGTTAAATAACGGCTTTGCTCGATAATACCGCTTTTAACTAATGCTAAATCATCAAAGTAAGAGGTAAACCCTTCATAAAGCCATAATTGCCGACTGTACTGCTCTTTATCTAAGACATAGGGCATAAAACATTGTGGTTTTAAGCGTTTTACCCACCAAGTATGAAAGTATTCATGGCTGAATAAGCCCAACAGATTCTGATAGGCTTCGGTTAATTCTGTTTGTTGTACTGCAGGTAAGTCATAGCGATTGCAAAGTAACAAGGTACTAAATTTATGCTCTAAGCCACCATAGCCTTGCTCGGTCACCCAAAGTAAAAACCAATATTGATCTAAATCTCGCGGCAATTCGCCAAATACATCGCGCTGTACCTGGCAAAGCTTAGCGACATCGGCAGTTAAGCGCGCTTCATCATACAGGTTATGACCACTGACCACGACGTAATGCGGCACACCATCCAAATTAAATTGCTGCACATTAAAAATCCCCACCAGTAAGGGGCTATCTATCAGATGATCATAGTTGTCCGCCTGATAACAACCAAAGTCGAGCGGGGCGGTATGAGTTGCTTTGGGCATGGCCGTAGCAACACGCCATGCCGCGCAGCGAACATCAGTGGGTTTGTGCAGGGTCAGTGAATGGGGCTGTGCCGTCATTTCACTGACGTTTAAACACAGACAAGCCGGGTTAAGCACTGCCAGTTCATCATCAACATAGGCTGCGCGAACCGATAAATCATTAGCGTAAACTTGGTAAGTTACGGTGACCGGTTGTTGCCCACAACTGAGCTGCCAAGATTGTTTATCACGTTGCGCCAGATGAAGTTCACCGTTGGCATCATAAGCACGGATGTTGACAATATGTCGCGCAAAATTCCGCACAAGGTAACTGCCAGGGATCCAAGCCGGCAGGGTTAAATGATGCACTGCGCTGCTAGGCTCAAAATGCAGCGATAGGGTGAGTAGATGCGCACTGATATCATCAAAGGTTATTTCATACTGCACGGCTGACATAACGAGATCTCCAAAGGCTTATGCTAACGGCTAATTGAACACTATTATGCCGTTTCGTTATTAAATTACCAAATGTGCCACAAGTGTTCAGCACACAGGGCTGACATCACGTATAATATGACCATTTATCAGTTAAGGAATTTTATGTCTAACGAAGCCCTCATCATAAAGCGCATGGAATATGCGGTTACTCGAGTGACAAAAACGGTATTTCCTGGGCGCACCAATCATCATAATACGTTATTCGGTGGTGAAGCCTTAGCTTGGATGGATGAAGCCGCTTTTATTGCGGCGACGCGTTTTTGTCGTAAGCCATTAGTTACCGTGTGTTCCGATCGCGTCGATTTTAAAGAATCCATTGCGGCGGGAGATATTGTCGAGTTAGTTGCCCGTGTTGCGCACGTCGGTCGTACCAGTATTAAAGTGCAGGTCGATATTTTTGTTGAAAACATGTACAACGACAATCAACACAAAGCCATTTCGGGTAGCTTTACTTTTGTCGCTTTAGATGAAGATCGCAAACCCACACCGGTGCTAGGCTAAGTTGCACTTGTATAACTGGCCTGACCTTGTTATGTTGCATTAAAAATTAGCCCTGCCAGAGAGTTAGCCACATGAAGACAGCAACAGAGTGGTTTAGTGAATACGCCGTTAGTCATCAAAACCCGGTGAATAAAGCCATCCATTGGGTAGCGGTGCCGCTTATTTACGCGTCGGTGTTGGGTTTGCTGTGGCAGATCCCTATGCCATTTTCAGGCTTGGCAGAGCAGGGCATTAATTGGGCTTTGTTACTGGTAATGCCCGCGTTACTTTTTTACTTTTTACTCGCTTTTAGTTTAGGCCTTGGCATGACCATCTTTACCGCTGCCGTGGTGACAGCGCTAAGAGCATTGGAGCAACAAAGCCTGTTTGCCATTTGGCAAATTGCCGCTGCGGTGTTTGTATTGATGTGGATCTTACAATTTATTGGCCACAAAATTGAGGGTAAAAAACCGTCATTCTTTCAAGATCTGGCCTTTCTGTTGATTGGTCCTGCCTGGTTACTCGGTTTCATTTTGCAACGTTTTCGCATTCGCTATTAATTTAGTTTGTGAAGTGTGCGCGGTTTTATGGCCAAAGTTGCGATTAATGTCTGGTTGTATACGGCAGGTAGCCGAGGCATTATGCGCAGCTATCGTTATAATGCATTTCTATTATGATAGAAACCGGCGTCAACATTGAATAAACTTTTCGAAGATAGAAACCGACAATTCTGGATCCTGCATTCTCTCGGCTGGCTCGGTTTCGCTATAGTCAATTATCTCAGCTCTCTGATGTTAGACACCCGAGATGCTTTTCTGATCGTGATTAGTCTCGATGCTTATGTTGGTTGGTTATTAACCATACCGCTGCGCTATCTTTATCGTAAAGTCTGGTTCTGGGAACCGTGGAAAATGGTGCTGGTTATTTTGGCAGCGGCATTATTAACGGCGTTAGTTTGGACGGTGATCCGCAATTTTAACTATTGGGAGATCTATCGACATGGCTATCGCCCAGCAGACTGGTTTTTATATATCCGTGATACGCCCGTGGCCTTTTACGTTATGCTTAGTTGGAGTGGCTTGTATTTTGGTATTAAGTACTATCAAACCTTACAACTAGAAAAACAAAAACTGCTTACGGCGATGAATAAAGCGCATGAAGCGCAATTAAAAATGCTACGGTATCAGCTAAACCCCCATTTTTTATTTAATACACTGAATGCCATCTCAACCTTAGTATTAATTAACGATAACGATACTGCCAATAAGATGGTCAGCCGTTTAAGCGATTTCTTACGCTATTCGCTGTATAAAGACCCGATTAATAAGGTCATGCTTGAGCAAGAGATCTATGCGGCGAGGTTGTACTTAGAAATTGAAAAGGTGCGATTCTCAGAACGACTAGCAATAGTGATCGATTTAGAGCCTGGCACCGAAAAAGCTTTAGTGCCCAGTTTAATTTTGCAGCCATTAATTGAAAACGCCATTAAGTATGCGGTGGCAAGTCAAGTGGATGGAGGCGAGATCACCATCAAAGCCAAACGCTTTGGCCATGATCTATTGCTTGAGGTGGCCGACAATGGCCCAGGCATGCCGTTAGTTGATGGCTTAGTTAAAGCGGCTGACAACACGGACAGTGGCGTTGGATTAGTGAATACACGAGAAAGACTGGCTGCGTTGTACGACAATGATTTTGCTTTGGTATTAACTCATAATCAACCGCAAGGTGTAAAAGTGAATATCAGAATTCCATTACAACTAGAGAAGACGGATATTGAACATGCTTAATGTAATCGTAGTGGATGACGAACCCTTAGCGCGCAGAGGTATGTTAGTTCGATTAGCTGCATTTCCTGAATTGAAGGTGATTGCAGAATGTGCCAACGGGCCTGATGCATTAAAAGCCATTATTGAGCTGTCACCCGATTTGGTGTTTCTAGATGTCGAAATGCCAGGCATGGACGGTTTTGCAGTGTTAAAACAATTACAGGCGCAAGAAATTAAATTGCCCTACATCGTCTTTGTGACGGCTTATGATCAATATGCCTTTAATGCTTTTGAAGTGAATGCATTAGATTATGTGTTAAAGCCTGTTGAAGCGGATCGGCTGAAAGCGGCGGTAGACAAGGTGATTACTTATCATGGGGCGTCTGACAATCAAAAACATAAAGATCAGCTGGCGGCGGCGGTGGCGCGCTTAACCGGTGATCAAGCCAATCACATCTTAGAGCGTTTAGATAAAGCAGAGCCCGTGGTGAACAGTCGTTTCCCTGAAGCGATCAGTATTAAAGACAGTGGTGAGATCACTCGGGTACCGGTAGCCGAAATCGATTGGGTAGATGCTGCGGGCGATTATATGTGTATTCATACTCGCGATGGCCAAACCCATATTTTACGCCGTACCATGAAAGAATTAGAGAGCGAATTAGATCCAAGGCAATTTGTGCGAGTGCATCGTTCGGCTATTGTCAATGTACAAACCATTGCTAAACTGCAAATGCTTAGCAATGGCGAACATCAATTACTGTTAACTAATGGCCAAGCGGTTAAGGTTAGCCGTAGTTACAAAGACCGTGTAAAACAAGTGTTTAGCCATTAACTGCCCCTTTAATAACTGCCCACTTGCTGTTGCCAGCGCACTAAGTAAGGATCAATCGCCTTAGTGCGATCGCCGGTTTTAGCCAGTGGGTATAGGGTTACCTCACCGTGTACTTCACCGGCCATTTGTAAATGCGCCCCTTGTTGTAAGGCTTCCACTGCATAAGCACCCAGTTTAGTGGCTAAGATGCGATCTGCGCCAACCGGGCTGCCGCCACGTTGAATATGCCCCAAAATACAGGCGCGACATTCAATACCAATCGCTTTAGTTAATGCTTCAGCCAGCGCGGTGGTGCCGCCAGGGTAACTGTTTTCAGCCACCACAATAATGTAACTGGCTTTGCCCATTAACAGTTGAGCATGCTGTATTGGCGTGGTGATTTGACGTAAATCTTTGGGCGTGATTTGACTAAACTCAGGGCAAATAATTTGCTCGGCACCGCCGGCAATCCCTGCGGCTAAACTGATATAACCGCTGTGACGCCCCATCAGTTCCACCAGAAAAATACGTTCAAAGGCATCGGCTGTATCGCGAATTTTATCAATAGCATCCAGTGCTGTATCAATGGCTGTGGCATAACCAATGGTGTTGGTGGTGCCATCAACATCATTATCAATGGTGCCGGGCACGCCAATAATTTGCCCATCATAATACCGGGCAATTTCCAAGGCACCTCGAAAACTACCATCGCCACCAATCACAATTAAGGCATCGATATTCAATTGCTGTAGGTTATCGGCGGCCAGTTTGGGGCCTTCTGGCGTTTGCAAAGCAGGGCAACGTGCACTTTTTAATATGGTGCCGCCGCGTTGAATAATATTATGCACATGCTGCGGTAGTAAGGTGCGGTATTCTTGTTCTAATAAACCGATGTAGCCGTGCTCAAAGCCGATCACTTCGATACGACACGCCGCCGCCGTTAGCACCACGGCTCGGATGGCGGCGTTCATTCCTGGCGCATCTCCGCCTGAGGTCAGTAATGCAATCCGCTTAATCGTAGCCATATAATTATTCTCCTTTGCCATAAGCCTTGATTATAACGACAGATCTCTAATTTACTTTGATTTATCGCAATTTGATAGAAACACCGCGACAGTAGGCCGAGTTTTAAGCGACAATATAAACCCTTCTTGTTGATTCGTTATTTTGTTTAGGAAAACCTGCGGCATGCATCAAATTACCGGTAAAACCTTGATCGGTTTCTTACTCGCCTTAACCACCGCCGTGCTGTGGGGGGTATTACCCATCGCATTAAAAGTGCTATTGGAGGTATTTACCACCAATACCATTACTGCTATTCGTTTTTTGTTTGCGGCTTTGATGGTAGGGGTTTGGCTTGGACTAAGAGGTAAGTTGCCGTCATTGGCGTTAATGAAACAGCGCAAAATCTTTATCTTAATGGCCATTGCCGTGGTGGGTTTGCTGCTAAACTACATTTTATATTTATCTGGTCTGAATAACTTAACCGCAGAAACCGCGCAAACCTTAATACAATTAGCGCCATTTTTAATGATGCTTGGCGGTATTATTATTTTTAAAGAACGTTTGTTACTCTGGCAACGCGTAGGCGCCATATTGTTGGTCAGTGGCTTGTTATTATTTTTTAACGAGCGGCTGCTCAGTTTAATTGTGCAGGCCAGCAATGAAACGCTTGGAGTGATCTTAGTCATTTTTGCGGCCATTACCTGGGCCGCCTATGCGTTGGCGCAAAAACAGTTGTTGGTCAGTTACAGTTCTAAGCAAATTATGTATCTGATTTACTTTGCCGGGAGTATTGCTTTTATTCCGGTATCAGACTTCACGCCACTGGGGCAATTAAGTGTACTGCAATGGTCATTGCTGCTGTTTTGTTGTTTAAACACGGTGGTAGCTTATGGCGCTTTTGCCGAAGCCTTACACCATTGGGAAGCCTCGAAGGTCAGTGCGGTACTGGCTATTACGCCGTTAATTACCATTTTAAGTGCCAATGTGGTCGCCGCAATTTGGCCGACGTTGTTGGTGCCACAGCAACTGAATATTTGGTCTTGGTTAGGCGCTATCCTAGTGGTAATGGGCTCTGCTTTAACGGCTTTAGCACCGCAGTTCGTACAATATCGCGAAGCACGCCGTGTGAGAAAACTACAACGCGATGTGTTATGACACAAGACAACGACCAAAATATTAAACACGCTAAACAAAAAGGCCCTGCATTGCAGGGCCTTTGCTAATGATACAAAAACTTATTTAACGGTCACAATGCGGCAGGTATTAGACGCGCCAACCTGTAACATCACATCGCCGTGCGTCATAATGACTAAGTCACCTGATTTTAAACCGGCTTTCTCTCTGATCACCTTGATGGCTTCATCAGCTAAAGACAAGGCTTCTACTTCGGTGCTGTCAAAATGCACGGGATAAACACCACGATACATCGCCATTTTGTTCAGGGTTTTGGTATGGCGCGATAGCGCATAAATAGGCTGTGGTGAGGTGATACGAGACATCAACTTCGCAGTATAGCCTGATTCAGTTAACGCAATAATGGCTTTAATTCCTGGTAAATGGTTTGCCGCATACATCGCAGACAATGCAATAGTTTCACTGACTTCTGTGAAGTTTAAGTTCATTCGATGCTTAGAGCTTTGCACTGATGGGTGTTTTTCAGCACCAATACAAACGCGCGCCATGGCTTTGACGGTTTCAATGGGATATTTACCTGCAGCAGTTTCAGCAGATAACATGACACCGTCAGTACCATCTAACACAGCATTGGCCACGTCCATGACTTCTGCACGCGTTGGCATCGGGCTTTCGATCATGCTTTCCATCATTTGCGTTGCGGTGATCACAATGCGATTTAATTGACGTGAACGCGCGATAATGCGTTTTTGTTGGCCAACCAGTTCAGCATCGCCTATCTCAACACCCAGATCGCCACGTGCAACCATCACGGCGTCAGAAGCACGAATGATATCGTCGAGGGTTTCATCATCGGCAACGGCTTCAGCACGTTCTACTTTTGCCATAATGCGGGCTTCAGAGCCTGCTGCCACGGCAAGTTCACGGGCATAACGTAAATCATCACCAGAACGCGGGAAAGAGACGGCAAGGTAATCAACATCAATTTCAGCGGCAGTAATAATGTCGCGTTTGTCTTTTTCAGTCAGGGCAGGGGCGGTTAAACCACCACCTTGGCGGTTGATCCCTTTATTGTTACTTAATTTACCACCGATAGTGACTTCAGTGATCACGCGCTCGCCTTGCACGTCGTTTACTTTTAATACAATACGGCCATCATCTAGCAGTAGTAAGTCGCCGGCAACGACATCTTGAGGCAGTTGCTTGTAATCGATACCCACTTGCGTGTTATCGCCTTCACCTTTACCTAAAGTGGCATCTAGCACGAAGGTTTGACCTTCTTCTAGCATAATAGCGCCATCTTTAAAGGTTGAAACCCGAATTTTAGGGCCTTGTAGATCGCCTAAGATCGCGACATTGGCGCCTAACTTAGCCGCGGCAGCTCGCACCATCTCAGCACGTTGCTTGTGATCTTCTGCCGTTCCGTGAGAAAAGTTTAAACGAAAAACGCTGGCACCAGCGCTGATCAATTTCTCTAGGATAGCTTGCGTATTCGTTGCGGGACCGAGGGTGGCGACGATTTTAGTTCTTCTGAGCATCGAAAACTCCTGCTGTTGAAGCTGTGAATAGCTTACTGCTTAGTCTAATGTAATTTTATTACATAACCTAGCAGAAAACTGAATTAAAATTACAAAAACGATCATATTTCAACGCTTAGCTGATTTGATCTTTTTTATCAAAGCGCGAACCACGCAAACTATCTTTGACTTTCTTTAAGTTTTCTCGAAACTTACTGCCACGTCTTAAGGTAAAGCCGGTCGCTAAAATATCAATTAATACCAGTTGCGCGACCCGCGAAGCCATTGGCATATACATGTCGGTATCTTCGGGTACATCGAGAGAAAGCACCAAGGTACATTCTTTAGCTAACGGGCTGTCATAAGCCGTAATACCAATAACAGTTGCATCGTTTTCACGTGCTATCGCTGCGATATCACACAGGTTTTTCGTTCTACCCGTGTGGCTGATACACACGACCACCTCTCCATCACAGCTGTTAATTGCCGACATACGTTGCATGACGATGTCATCAAAGCAAACCACCGGAACGTTAAACCGAAAAAATTTGTTTTGTGCATCATGGGCTACCGAGGCAGAAGCCCCAAGGCCAAAAAATGAAATTTTCTTTGCTTGGGTTAAGACATCGACCGCACGGTTAATGGCGCTAATATCTACTCGTTGCCGTGCAGTATCCAGTGCAGCCATAGTCGATTCAAAAATTTTGGCCGTGTAAGCCTCTGGGCCATCTTCTTCTTCGACATGCCGGTTCACATACGGCGTACCATTAGCAAGACTTTGTGCCAAGTGTAGTTTAAAATCAGGAAAACCTTTGGTATCGAGTCGACGGCAAAAGCGATTAACGGTGGGCTCACTCACATCTGCTAATTTTGCTAAAGAAGCAATGCTGCTATGAATAGTGGTTTGAGGATTCGCCAGAATAACGTCTGCAACTTTGCGTTCGGATTTGCTGAAGTTATTGACGCTATTAATAATTTTTTCAAGTACGTTCATTCGCTGCTACCTGCACTTATCATTCCTCGTAAGGTCGAGGTGAGTTTTTTTAAGTTTAATGATCTGTCGGTTATACTGTTTTATTTCAATTGTGCCGACAAAACAGTATTAAATTTACCACAAAACCTGAGGAATAGGATAAAACCTGCACTATAATACTACTTTAGTTAAATTTTGAACAGTTCTGTAATTAAATTACATTATATGGCGTTTACAAGCGACATTCTCTCCGTTAGTATGGGGTAAGTGTTGTAAAATTACATCTTTTAAGGCTGAGTTATGACAACCTCCAAGCAAAACCAGGCATGTGATCTTATTCTATTTGGCACCAAGGGCGATCTTGCTCGCAGAAAATTGTTGCCCGCATTATATCAACTTGAGAAAGCCGGTTTATTAGCCGCAGACTCCCGTATTATTGGGGTAGCGCGTGATGATTTAGATAACGCTGCCTATATTGAACTGGTTAAAAGCAACCTAACGCGCTTCTTAAAAAAAGAAACCCTAGATGAAACCGTTTGGGAGACCTTATCTAAAAAGCTGCATTATGTTTCTATCGATTTAAAAGAAACGGCTGATTATAAAAAGTTAGCTGAGGTGGTGGATATCACCAAACGTGTACCCGTGAGTTATTTTGCTACTCCTCCTTCATTATTTGGCGATTTGTGTCGGGGTTTAGCAGAAGCAGGTTTAGCCGCAGAGCCATCGCGAGTGGTGCTTGAAAAACCGATTGGTCACGATTTGCAATCGTCTTATGTGATTAACGATCAAGTGGCTGAGCATTTTAAAGAGTGCCAAATTTATCGTATCGATCATTACTTAGGTAAAGAAACGGTACTTAACTTATTAGCCCTGCGTTTTGCGAATGCTATTTTTGCTTCTAACTGGGATCACAATGCCATTGATCATGTGCAGATCACCGTGGCTGAAGAGGTCGGCGTAGAAGGCCGCTGGAGCTACTACGATGATGCCGGTCAAATGCGCGACATGGTGCAAAACCATTTATTACAAGTGTTGTCACTGATTGCCATGGAGCCGCCTGCACGCTTAGATGCAGACAGCATTCGAGATGAAAAATTAAAAGTATTGAAAGCCTTACGTCGAATTGATGACAGTAACGTACAAGAAAAAACCGTACGTGGTCAGTATTCGGCGGGTTTTGCGGCGGGCCAAGCCGCACCCGGTTATTTAGAAGAAGAGGGCGCTAGGCCCAACAGTAAAACCGAGACTTTTGTGGCGATAAGGGTGGATATTGATAACTGGCGTTGGGCCGGTGTGCCGTTTTATTTAAGAACGGGCAAGCGCATGCCGAAGAAACACAGCGAAGTGGTGATTTGCTTTAAGCCACAACCGCACAATATTTTTAAAGCCACTTACCGCGATTTACCAGCCAACAAATTAATTATTCGTTTACAGCCAGATGAAGGGGTCGAAATTCAGGTAATGAATAAGATCCCAGGTCTTGGCGAAAGCATGCGCTTACAACAAAGTAAGCTAGATTTAAGTTTCGATGAAACCTTTAAATCACAGCGTATTGCAGATGCCTACGAACGGTTGTTACTTGAAGCGATGCTGGGTAACCAGTACTTGTTCGTGCGTCGTGATGAGGTTGAACAAGCCTGGCAATGGGTTGACGGTATTATCAACGCTTGGAAAAACACCAATGAGCCACCGAAGGCCTATCAAGCCGGTACTTGGGGCCCCGTTTCGTCTATCTCGATGATGGCACGTGACGATCGTAATTGGGACGAATAAGCATGAATTTACAAACGTTTTCTGATAGCAACGCTTTAAACCAAGCCTTTGCCCAGCAACTATTGACGATTCTCAGCACGGCGATAGCCGAACGTGGTCAAGCAACGCTGGTTGTTTCGGGGGGCCGTACGCCATTAGCGTTATTTAGCACTTTGGCCAATACGGAGCTAGCTTGGGATAAAGTGACCATTTTATTGGCCGATGATCGTTATTTACCCACCAGTGCTGAGCACAGCAACGAGCGGTTAGTTAAGGCTAATTTATTACAACAGCATGCGGCTAAAGCACACTTTATTAGTTTATATGCCGAAGCCGCGGATGCGTTTGCTGCTGTACCGCAGATTTTGCCCCGTGTTGCGGCTTTGCCTACGTTTGATGCCGTTATTTTAGGCATGGGTGAAGATGGTCATACGGCATCATTGTTTCCGTGCAGCCAACAGTTGGCTGCAGGTTTAGCTGATGATGCACCGGCGGTTCTGGCTACAGAGCCCACCAGTGCTCCTTATCAACGGATCAGTTTAAGCAAAGCGCGTTTGTTAGACAGTCGGCATATTTTTCTGCACTTAGTGGGTGAAAACAAATATCCGGTTTTACAACAAGCATTAGCCGACACCGATCCAATGGAAATGCCCATTCGAGCATTCTTACAGCATCCATCCATCAGCATTGATGTGATGTACGCACCGCAATAGAGGTTTTAGTTATGAATCCAGTGATTCAGAAAGTTACCGATCGTATTATCGCCCGCAGTAGTAAAAGTCGTGCTATTTATTTAGAACGGTTAGAGCAAGCCCGTCAACAGGGCCCACACCGTGGTGTCTTGAGTTGCGGTAACTTAGCACACGGTTTTGCTGCCTGTAGTGCCAGCGATAAAGCGGATTTACGCAGTCTAACTAAAGCTAATATTGGCATTATCTCGTCTTATAACGATATGTTGTCGGCGCATCAACCTTATCAAACGTATCCAGACATCATTAAAAAAGCCGTTAATGAGATCGGCAGTGTTGCCCAGTTTGCTGGCGGTGTTCCTGCCATGTGTGACGGTGTCACCCAAGGCCAACCTGGCATGGAATTAAGTTTACTCAGCCGCGACATTATTGCGATGTCTGCTGCGGTAGGCTTATCACACAATATGTTTGATGGCGGCTTAATGCTCGGGATCTGCGATAAAATCGTTCCGGGTTTATTAATGGCAGCGTTGAGTTTTGGTCATTTACCTTTTGTGTTTGTTCCTGCCGGCCCGATGCCATCAGGGATCCCAAATAAAGAAAAAGCGCGCGTACGTCAGCTTTATGCTGAAGGAAAAGTGGGTAAAGAGGAGCTATTAGAAGCGGAAGCCGCGTCTTATCACTCTGCTGGAACCTGTACTTTCTACGGCACGGCCAACTCGAATCAATTAGTGGTAGAAATGATGGGCCTGCATTTACCTGGCTCGTCTTTTGTTAACCCCAACACCCCGTTACGTGATGAATTAACCAAGGCGGCAGCTCGTCAAGTAACGCGTTTAACAGCGCTAGGTAATGACTATTTACCTATCGGTAAATTGGTTGATGCAAAAGCCATTGTTAACGGTATCGTGGGTCTGTTAGCCACGGGTGGTTCAACTAATCACACTATGCACCTGATTGCGGTTGCGCGTTCAGCCGGTTTTATTGTGAATTGGGATGATTTTGCTGAGCTGTCAGATGCGACGCCGTTGTTAACGCGCATTTACCCGAACGGCCAAGCAGATATTAACCATTTCCAATATGCCGGTGGTATGGCGTACTTGATAAGCACTTTATTAGATGCCGGCTTATTACACGAAGATGTGCAAACGATTGCGGGCCCAGGGCTACGTCGTTATACCCAAGTTCCGGTATTACAAGACGGCAAATTAGTTTGGGTGGATGGTCCCGAGCAATCATCTGATGATGATGTTTTAACCTCAGTGGACAAACCCTTTAAAGCTCATGGTGGCTTACAAGTGTTATCCGGTAATGTCGGTCGCAGCGTCATGAAAACCTCTTCACTGCGTCCAGGCACCGAAATTGTTAAAGCGCCAGCAGTCGTTTTCCACAGCCAACATGAATTAGACGCGGCGTTTAAAGCCGGTGAATTAGACAAAGACTGTGTTGTTGTAGTGCGTTTCCAAGGTCCAAAAGCTTGTGGTATGCCAGAGCTACACAAGTTAACGCCACCGTTAGGGGTGTTACAAGATAAAGGTTTTAAAGTGGCTTTGGTAACGGATGGTCGAATGTCGGGCGCGTCAGGAAAAGTACCAGCAGCCATCCACGTCACACCAGAAGCCTTAGATGGCGGCAACATTGCTCGTATTAATAACGGCGATATGCTGTTAGTGGATGGCGAAAGTGGCAAGTTAGAAGTGTTGGTCGATGCCAAAGAGTTTGCCGCAAGACCGGTTGCAGTAGCAGACATGGCACCGAATTTATACGGCATGGGCCGTGAAATGTTTGGTGCCATGCGTCAGCAACTTACTGGGGCTGAGCAGGGTGCATGCAGCTTATTTATTACGGAGGAACACCTGCATGGCTGACACTCGTAAATTTGCCATCGTCGCCGATATTGGTGGCACAAATGCCCGCTTCAGCCGAGTTGCATTAGATACCTTAGCGCTGGATAAAGTCGCAGTTTATCCTTGTGCAGATTTTGCAACCTTAGCCGATGCATTATCGCACTATCAACAGCAGCAAGGATTAACTGCGTTAAAAGATGTTGCTATTGGTATTGCTTGCCCCATTAACGGTGATGAAGTTCGGATGACGAACTTTCATTGGCAATTTTCGATTAAGGCCATGCAAGCCGGCTTGGGGTTAGATACGCTGCTGTTAATGAATGACTTTACCGCTGTTGCCATGTCATTACCGGCGTTGGCTGATGATCAAAAAATTCAGATTGGCGGTGAAGCCGCGAAGCCAGCACTGCCTATGGCCGTGCTGGGTGCCGGAACGGGCTTAGGCGTGGCGCATTTAGTGCCTTTTGGCCAAAAGTATATACCGTTACCGGGTGAAGGCGGCCATGTTGATTGGGCGCCACAAACTGAACAAGAGTGGTTTATTTATCAACAACTAGCTGCTGAACATGGTCATGTTTCACCAGAACGCCTGTTATCAGGCCCTGGCTTAGAAGCCATTTATCGTGCGCTAGCGGCTTATCAAAAAATCGACACGCCCGCTTTAACTGCCGGTGAGATTGGCCAACAAGCGCTCAGCAACAGCTCAGCGTTAGCCATAGCAACAGTTGAACAATTTTATGCCAGTCTTGGCAGCATAGCCGGTAATTTAGCATTAACACTCAGTACTTTTGGTGGCGTATACGTGGCCGGAGGCATTGTACCGAAACTTCTACCCTTGTTAGGTCGCAGCGAATTTCGTCAACGATTTGATGCAAAAGGGCGCTTTAGTGGCTTCAACCGGCAAATACCGGTTTTCATTGTTACAGCCGAGCAACCCGGTTTATTGGGTGCCGCGGTTTATCTAAAACAAACATTGGCGGGTTAATTTATGGCATTTTCTAATTGGCAACTACAACCATCGGTGTTGTTTGCTATGGGTCCTGTAGTTCCAGTAATCGTTATTAAAGATATTAATGACGCTGTTCCGTTAGCCAAAGCATTAATTGCTGGTGGTATTAAGGTGTTAGAAGTGACATTGCGCACTCCACAAGCGTTAGCGGCCATTAAACTTTTAGCTGAAGAAGTGCCAGAGGCGGTTGTCGGTGCCGGTACGGTGACCACTGCAGAACAATTAGAGCAAGTCATTGCAGCAGGTGCAAAATTTGCTATCAGCCCAGGATTAACCGAAAACTTGTTAATTGCTGCCAAAGAATCCAGTATTCCGCTGATCCCCGGCATCGCCACCATTTCAGAGTTAATGCAAGGCACTGTCTTAGGCTATACCCACTTTAAATTTTTCCCTGCAGAAGCTGCTGGGGGCGTGAAGAACCTAAAATCAATTTATGGTCCTTTTGCCGATATTCGTTTTTGTCCTACCGGTGGAATTAACGAGAAGAACTATCATGATTACCTGGCTCTACCGAATGTCAGTTGTGTTGGCGGTTCATGGATAGTACCTGATAGCGCAGTCGATGCTAAAGACTGGGCGACCATTACCGCGCTAACGGCCAAAGCCGTTGCCGAGGCAAAATAAGGTAACAACAAACCGGCTTAGGCCGGTTTCTTGTTTTAAGCACATTTAAAAGCACTGTGCTTTTGAGTTTTACCGACAAAACACGTATAGTAGCGCACCATTTTTAGCTGTTTTAACCCTGTAACGGACCCTTTTCTGTGATTTCAACCAATAACATTACCATGCAGTTCGGCGCTAAGCCGTTGTTTGAAAATATTTCGATTAAATTTGGCGATGGCAATCGTTATGGTTTGATCGGCGCGAACGGCTGCGGCAAGTCGACATTCATGAAGATTTTAAGTCGCGAGCTTGAACCTAGCGCGGGTAATGTTTTTGTTGAGCCTAACTTTCGCGTAGCAAAACTGCATCAAGATCAATTCGCCTTTGAAAAGTACACCGTTATTGATACGGTGATCATGGGGCATGCAGAGCTATGGTCGGTGAAGTCAGAACGCGATCGTATTTATGCCGAGCCTGAAATGACTGAAGAAGATGGCATGAAAGTCGCCGATCTGGAAGTCGCTTTTGGTGAGATGGATGGCTACTCTGCTGAATCGCGGGCCAGTGAATTATTATTAGGCGTGGGGATCCCGATTGAGCAGCATTATGGTTTGATGTCGTCAGTCGCGCCAGGCTTCAAATTACGTGTGTTATTGGCCCAGGTGTTATTTGCTGATCCCGATATCATGTTGCTAGACGAACCTACCAACAACTTGGATATTAATACGATCCGTTGGTTAGAAAACGTGTTGGCTGAGCGTAATTCCACCATGGTCATCATCTCGCACGATAGACACTTCTTAAACAGCGTCTGTACGCATATGGCTGATTTAGACTACGGCGAGTTACGCGTATTCCCAGGCAACTATGATGAATACATGACGGCCGCCACGCAAACACGTGAGCGTTTGTTATCGGATAATGCCAAGAAAAAAGCGCAAATTGCCGAACTCCAAACGTTCGTCAGCCGCTTTTCTGCCAATGCGTCAAAAGCACGACAAGCCACCAGTCGCGCTAAACAAATTGATAAAATTCAGTTAGAAGAAGTGAAAGCCTCTAGCCGTGTTAATCCGTTTATTCGTTTTGAACAGCAAAAACAATTGTATCGTTTAGCGTTAGAAGTGGAAGACTTAAGCAAAAGCTTTGGTGAATTACAACTATTACGCAAGTTAAAAATGACCATCGAAGTCGGTGAAAAGGTCGCCATCCTGGGCCCGAACGGTATCGGTAAATCAACCCTGTTAAAGTGTTTAGTGGGTGATCTCAAACTGGATAGCGGTACGGTAAAATGGTCTGAAAACGTCTGTATTGGTTACTATGCGCAAGATCATGCACATGAATTTGCAACTGACATGACGTTGTTCGATTGGATGAGCCAATGGAAACAACCCTCAGATGACGAGCAAGCGATTCGTGGTGTTTTAGGACGTTTACTATTCTCACAAGATGACATCAAAAAGTCCGTTAAAGTGTTATCGGGTGGTGAGCAAGGCCGTATGTTGTTCGGTAAACTGATGTTATTAAGACCGAATATTTTGGTGATGGATGAACCGACTAACCACTTAGATATGGAGTCGATTGAGTCACTTAACTTAGCCTTAGAGCATTACAAAGGAACCTTGTTGTTTGTCAGTCATGACCGTGAGTTTGTTTCTTCGTTGGCCAGCCGTATTATCGAAATCACCGACAAAGGGATGAGTAACTTTGCCGGTAGTTACGAAGAATATCTGGCGCAACAACTCGCCTTACAATAACCACTTAACGGCTGGCATAAACTGTTTATATTATGCCAGCCCTTGATATTGAATATTTTGCCTCCATGTCATTGTTAATAGGCTAACATTTCTTGTGCATTAACACTTAAACCAAGGATAGAAAATGAAGATCAATATAGGTATTGAAGAAGAACAGCGTAAAGCCATTGCTCACGGTTTATCGGTATTACTGGCAGATACTTATACGCTGTATCTGAAAACACATAATTATCATTGGAATGTTACGGGTCCAATGTTTCAAACCCTGCATACATTATTTGAAACCCAGTACACCGAGTTAGCGGTTGCCGTGGATGATATCGCCGAGCGGATCCGGGCTTTAGGTGAATTTGCGCCAGGCTCTTATAAAGCTTATGCCGGTTTAACCAGTTTAAAAGAAGCAGACGGTATTCCAACAGCGGAAGAGATGATTAAAGACTTAGTCAAAGGCCAAGAGGCCATTGCTAAGACTGCTCGCTCTATTGTGCCCGTGGCAGACGGCGCTTCAGATGAAGTGACGCTGGATCTGCTGACGCAGCGTATGACAGTACATGAAAAAAATGCGTGGATGTTACGTAGCTTAGTGGCTTAATCTGCCCATCTTCATCGGTAATTAAAGGAGCCTGAGGCTCCTTTTTTTCTGTCTAAAAAGTAAACTTTGGTCTAATTTTGCAATTTATCGTGGAAATCCGCCAACTCATCTGGCACTCTGGCCATCCAGAAGTGCAATATTTTATTAACTGAAATTGGCTGATCCACCGTGGATCTGTTTTAAAACGCAACCCGAATAGGTTTATGCATGCAAAAGTTCCTTTCTGTTTTCTGCTGTGCCGTGCTGTTATTACTTACCCCCTCAGCCTTTGCGGCAGCAGCTGGGCACCTAGAACTGACACAATCGATGGTTGGCTATGTGTGTATCGGTATTTTCGTTATCGCTTATGCACTGGTGATGGGCGAAGAAAAACTGCATATGCGCAAATCCAAGCCCGTATTAGTTGCGGCCGGTTTAATTTGGATGTTAATTGGTTGGGTTTATATTCAGCAGGGGCAACCCGAAGTCACGCAGGTGGCATTTCGGCATAATTTGCTCGAATTTGCTGAGTTAATGCTTTTTTTATTAGTAGCGATGACCTACATCAATGCAATGGAAGAGCGGCGTTTATTTGATGCGTTACGTTCTTGGATGATAAAAAAGGGCTTCAGTTATCAAAACCTGTTCTGGATCACCGGCTTTTTATCCTTCTTTATCTCACCGGTAGCAGATAACCTGACCACGGCTTTGCTGATGTGTGCTGTGGTGATGAAAGTGGCTGAAGGCGATAAAAAATTTATCAATTTATGCTGTGTCAATATTGTGGTCGCCGCTAATGCCGGGGGCGCTTTTAGTCCGTTTGGTGACATCACTACGCTGATGGTGTGGCAAGCTGGTTTATTACATTTTCAAGAATTCTTTGCACTGTTTATCCCATCTTTAGTTAATTTCTTAGTCCCGGCCATAGTGATGAGTTTTTTTGTCGAAAAACGTCAACCCAGTGCGTTATTAGAAGAAGTGGAATTAAAGCGCGGTGCACTGCGTATCGTGAGTTTATTTCTCATCACCATTGCTACTGCGGTAAGTTGTCATACCTTCCTGCATTTGCCCCCGGTACTGGGTATGATGATGGGCTTGGGTTATTTACAATTTTTTGGCTACTTTTTACGGCAAACATTACCGGGTTCATTGGCGCGCAAAAGAGCAATGGCTGAACGTACCGGTGATGTGGAACGTTTAAAACGTTTAGGCGGCGTTGTGCCGTTTGATGTGTTTAGTCGAGTACAACGCGCTGAGTGGGATACCTTATTGTTTTTTTACGGTGTCGTGATGTGTGTGGGGGGCTTGGGCTTTTTAGGTTATCTTGGCTTGATGTCTGATATTCTGTATACCCAATGGGGTGCGACAAATGCCAATATTGCCTTGGGCGTGATCTCGGCCGTGATCGATAACATTCCGGTGATGTTTGCGGTACTGACCATGCAACCTGAGATGTCACACGGTCAATGGCTATTAATTACCTTAACCGCCGGGGTAGGCGGTAGTTTACTGTCGATAGGCTCTGCGGCAGGGGTGGCCTTAATGGGCCAAGCCCGAGGTTACTATACCTTTTCTGGGCATTTAAAGTGGGCGCCGGTTATTGCTCTTGGTTATGCGGCGTCCATTGCCACGCATCAATGGATTAATGCCGGTTTATTTGAGATTTATGGTTAAGTTTTTGGCCGCTAACTGTGGGTAAAACATACACAGTTGGCGGTTTTTATCACTCTTTTTGCCTTTCTGAGCTAAAATTCCTAAGTATTTTAGCTAAAACCTTGTAAAATCAAAACTTGAAGTAACACTTATACTTACCTTAGTGTAGGTTATGTAGTGTCTAAGCGTAGGTTAAAACGGAGAAGGTCGAATGAATGCGTTACAGTATGCGCAAAATGTGCAAGAGCTGTTTTCTTTACCGGATAGTTATTTCCGGGTTAAAGAGCTTATGGATTCAGACACTGCAAATCTTGATGATATTGCCGATGTCATTCTGCTTGATCCGGTATTAACGTCAAAAATTCTAAAACTGGCTAATAGTGCGGTTTATCGTCTGCCTTACCAAGTTGAAACCATCAACAAAGCGTTATTGGTATTAGGTAAAACCCAGGTCTATAACTTGATCCTCAGTATTGGTATCAGTACCGCCTGTAGCAAATTGAACACGCAAGCGATTGACACCGAACGTTTTTGGGAACAAAGCGTTAATGCGGCATTAATTGCTAAATATTTAGCACAGCGTATTGGCTTAAAACATCCCGATCGCGCTTATGTTTCTGGTTTATTACATAATATTGGTGAGTTAGTCGTTGTGCAGCAAAACGCTGACGTGGCTGCAGCTTGTCAAGAATACACCGATGAAATGAAACCCTGGCAACTACAACAAAAACTGCTTGGCTTTAGCTATGCCGCTTGCGGTGCAGAATTACTGAATATGTGGCAGCTGCCTGATTCAATCGTAGAGCCACTTGCTCTGCAAAATAATACCCATTATGAAGCGCGATCACTTGATGTGCTTGTAGTGCATCTTGCTGTACGTTTAGCCTTAGCTAATCAGCACCCTGAGCTTTATAATATGCAAACGCTGGTCGATCCCTACTTATTAGAAGTACTGCAACTGGCGCAGGCGGATTTGATTAAAGCGATCGATTTTTGTAATACCGAAGGCTTGTTCGTGTTGTCCATTTTAAACCCTAGGATCAGCACCATTTATTAAATCAATTTACTGCCATCGACAGGTGGCAGTGGTCATTTTCGGATTAAATCATGTCTGTAATACCATCAAACAAGCGTCCTCTTTACACAGGCTACGCAGGCTCAGCATTACTTGAAACGCCATTATTAAACAAAGGCAGTGCTTTCACCCGAGAAGAGCGCTCCACCTTTAATTTAACCGGTTTACTGCCACCACGTTATGAAACGATTGAAGAGCAGGTTAGTCGTTGTTATTTGCAGTATCGCAGTTTTGATGATGCCATCAACAAGCACATTTATTTACGGGCGATCCAAGATAACAATGAAACCTTGTTTTATCGTTTAGTGCAGCAGCATTTAGAAGAAATGTTGCCCATTATCTATACCCCCACAGTCGGTGATGCTTGTGAGCAATTCTCTGATATTTATCGCAGCTCGCGCGGCTTATTTATCAGTTATGACGATCGCTACAATTTGGACGATGTGCTGCGCAATGCCACTAAAGCGAAAGTTAAAGTTATTGTCGTAACGGATGGTGAGCGAGTGCTAGGTTTAGGTGACCAAGGTATCGGCGGCATGGGTATTTCCATCGGTAAGCTATCGCTGTATACCGCTTGTGGTGGTATTAGCCCGGCTTATACGTTGCCGGTGATGCTGGATGTCGGGACCAATAACGAAAAGCTGTTAAATGATCCGATGTACATGGGCCTGCGGCAAAAACGGGTTGCGCAAGAACAGTATAACGAATTTATTGATTTATTTATGACTGCCGTTAATCGACGTTGGCCTGATGCGATTATTCAATTTGAAGATTTTGCGCAGCCTAATGCCATGCCGATTCTGCAGCGCTACCGTGATCAGGTATGTTGTTTTAATGATGATATTCAAGGTACAGCAGCCGTTACCGTGGGAACCTTACTTGCCGCTTGCCGCTCTAAAGGCGTGTCGTTGCATCAGCAAAAAGTGGTGTTTGTCGGTGCGGGATCTGCCGGTTGTGGTATTGCAGAACAAATTATTAGCCAAATGGTTGCAGAAGGTGCAACGGAGCCACAAGCGCGTAGCCAGATTTACATGGTCGACCGTTTTGGTTTATTAACCGAAACGATGCCCGATTTACGTGATTTTCAACAAGCCTTAGTACAACGCAGCGAAGCGATCAGTGATTGGAGCTTCAGTGGCGATTACCCAAGCTTACTGGATGTCATGCACTGTGCAAAGCCCACTATCCTAATTGGGGTGTCTGGCCAAGCGGGCTTATTTACCGAGCAAGTGATCCGCGCCATGAAAAAAGGCTGTGACACACCGATTATTTTCCCATTGAGTAATCCGTCACGTCAGGTCGAAGCCACACCAGAGCAAGTGATTCATTGGACTGACGGTGACGTGATTATTGCTACGGGGAGTCCTTTTGCCCCCGTGACTTATCAGGGTAAGCAACATCTGATCACCCAATGTAATAACAGCTATATTTTCCCTGGTATTGGCTTAGGCGTGCTGGCTGTAAAAGCCCGTTTGATCAGTGATGACATGCTACGAGCGGCCAGCGAAACCTTAGCGGCGAACTCACCGCTGGCAAATACCGGGCAGGGCGGGTTATTACCAAATTTCACTGCGCTGGCAGAATTAAGTAAGAAGATTGCTTTTGCGGTTGCCAAAGTGGCGATCCAGCAGGGTTTAGCGCTAGAGATAGACGATAACGTGCTACAGCAAAAAATTGAACAAAATTTTTGGCAGCCACAGTATCGTTCCTACCGTCGTGTAAGTAATTAATCTACTCACCATCACGCCGTTATAGTTAACGTTAGCGGTGTGATGGTTAGCTAAAGACAGTGTTAATTGGCTACTAAAGCGCGTTTTGCAAGTTTACGTAGGTAAAAGTTACGCTTTATCGGAACTGATCGAATAATGCTGCACGTCAGGTTGAAGTTAAATTAGTTGGTATAGTAGCGATCACCGCCTGATTGCGACCATTATTTTTGCCGATATATAATGCCTCATCAGCATACTTTACCCATTGCTGCAGTGAGTTTACAGATAAGGGCAAGCTGGCAATGCCCATAGTGGCACTGATGGTGAGTTGTGTGCCCTGATACTTACAACCGTCATGCTGTAAGAGCTGTAAAAACTGCTGGCAAAAAACCTTAGCATCCATAGCATTACAATTCGCTAAGGCGAGGACAAACTCTTCGCCACCCCAGCGTCCCACGATATCAGTACCACGAATTCGCTGGCTTAATAACTTGGCAAAATGCTGCAGCACCACATCGCCCGCATTATGACCGTATTGGTCATTGAGCATTTTGAAGTAATCAATATCAACTAATACCAGGCTAACGGCTTGATTTTCACGGGCAGCATGGGCTAAAAGGCGAGAGAAATTCTCAGCAAACCCATCTCGATTTAAGAGATTTGTTAATGGATCGTGGTCGGCCCGATTTTTCAATTGTGTTGCCAACGACTCTAACTCTTGCGTGCGCTGTTTAACTAAGTCGTGTAAGCGAACATTTTGTCGGCGTAAACTGGCTTCGCGTAACCAAACAATTAGCACAAACAAGGCCAGTAAAGACACAATCAACAACAGCCAGATCCACACAGAATAATACCAAGGTGCCGCAACACTAAATGTTAAGCGTAATGGCGCTATGGTGTTAAAACCACGGCTGTTTTGGCCTTCAATTTCTAATTGAAACTTGCCTGGCTTCAAATTGACATAGCGAATTTCACGGCTATTATTCAGTGCTGACCACTGATCAGATAAGCCAATGAGTCGACTTCGCGCGCTATTCAGCTCAGGCTCCCAATAATCCAATACCGCAAAACGAATAATCAGCTCGTTAAACGAATAGGGTAATTCTAAATTTTCATTCAGGACGTCAAACTCACGCGTTAAATCAACACCATCAACAATCAACTCGGTAAGCACCAGGCGCGGCGGTTGAAACACTTCTTGTTCTGGCTCGTTATTCAGCACCACAGCACCAATGGCGGTCCCAAGCACCATTTCGCCATCGGCAGAAATAGAATAGGCATTACGCTGCATAGTAAGATCGGGTAAGCCATCGGCTACACCATAACTAACAAAACGCTGGAGTTGAGAATCAAAACGAGCTGGACCATTGTTGGTAAGAGCCCAAAGCTGGCCGTGTGCATCAAAAAAGGCACTATTTATATATGGGCTAGGTAACCCCTGCTCTGGCATGTAATGCAGCAAATTGTTATTGGTTTTATCAAATTGCCACAAGCCGTATTCAGAGCATAACCACAAGATGCCGTTATCTTCGGGTAAGGCACAGCCAAAGCCATCAATATCATCTTGGATCGGCAGAGTAAGCCGAGACCAACGCTCCTGCGCAGCATTGTTAACAAATAAGCCTGAGTAGCGACTGGCAGCATAGAGTGGTAAACCGTCTTGCACACTTATTTGATGAATTAAATCCCCATTGATACCGTGAATATCACTGATAACCATTTTTACGTCTTGTTTATCAGATTGCCAGATTAACATCCCTTGCTGCCACAAACTAAAATAGAAGGTACCGGTAGTACTGATAAAGAGGTCGGTTACGGCAGTACTATTAATATTAGCTAAATCAAAGGGACGCGTTTCTTGGGTCAATTGTTCATCTTTAAAATGGAACAAACCAACATCGGTAGCGAGCCAAAGCACATCATTTGCATCGCTGTAGAGCTTAAAAACTTTACGGATCCCAGTTTGCCAGCCAAAATCAAATATTTGCCATTGCTGTTTTGGATCACGGCGTAATAATTGATTGGGCGTTGCAAGCCAAAGATTACCCGTTTTGTCATGGTAAACCGCGCTTATGCGTTTTAACGCCGCTTCTTGCAAGGTAGCTGGCATAGTGAGAGCTAATGGTTTAAAAACCGAGTGTTGTGCCAAACCAACAAAGATTCCGCGATCACGCGTGCCTACCCATAATTGCTTACTGCTGTTCTGATGTAAGCTGCGTACATCGGCATTAGGTAAAAAATTGTAATTGTTATTGTTACTGTTTTTTAGCCAAGTCAGTGATGGGATATCAAGTAAATATAAGCCATCTGAGGCACCCACCCACAATCTTCCAGGGCTTAATTCGGCTAAAACATTACCGCGAGGGGTCGGCAAATCTTCTGGCGTTTCTATTTCAGTAAAACACTGGCAAGCTGCCTGGTAAAGAAATAAGCCTTGAGAGGAAAGTGCCCATAGCTGATTATTGATATTCGCAATATTTCGCACTTCTCTAGCGCGATCGGCTACCAACTTATTTAAAGCAGGCAAATCGAGCTGTGTATAAGTTGACAGATCTGAATTGAGTTTAACGATACCGTTGGAAGTGGCAAACCAAATCGCATTATCAAATTCGGTAATACCCCAAATGCGCTGGCCATTTAACGGATGATTGGTCTGGTTTAGCGCAAAACGCGTGAGGCGATAAGGTTGTTCAGGGTAAATAATATTGACACCACCTACGGAGCCAATCCAAATACGATCTTGGCTATCTGAAAATATTTCTTGAACACGATCAGAGGCTAACGCATTGTCATCAGTGCTATCGGCTTTAAAATTAATGCGCTCTTTAGATTGCTGTTTGAGTAAGAATAAACCTTCACCCCAGCCACCCAGCCACATGTCTCCACGTTCAGTAAACACCATGCGGTTGATATTTAGGCGGTTATATTCGTTTGAATCGGGTACCAACCAATTGGTGCTTCTGTAACCATCAAAGCGAATCAAACCATCGGTATCGCTGGAAAACCACAGAAGACCTTGTTTATCCGCTTTAATATCATAAACAGAAGCTTGTCGTGCTAACAGTGGATCATCTATTGGACTAAATTGATAATCAAGGCTTAAGACAGTTGGGGAGCAGAGCAGCATCAGGCATAGAAACCCTCTTTTTAAAATATGCTGCATGCAGGGGAATACATCCATTTAATTCGACCCGTTGTTCATACTATAAGTATACCGTTCAGACAATGTAAGAATCATCACTGATCTCTAATGTAGCAGTTAACCCAGACTGAAAAAAAATTATCACTATTAGTAAGCGTTTAAGTATCAATTTCTATCAGCATATCGTGTTTTAAAAGGCAAGCCAAACGCTAATTTGCAATATTTCGCGCGCAATTTAACTCGCTTCGTTTTAAACACTAAAACTGTTAACATTCCCTAAGTTGTCTTCGCTCTCTGAAGGGTTCTCTAAGTACAACGTAACGCTGTTTTGTGCTGGCCGTCACAAAATAGGTAGTCAGCTTTGCGCGTTCGGCCCGCGCAGTAGAGTCGTTGTCAGTATGAGAACAAGATGGTTAGTCGCAAGTGGCTTGTTAGCAAGCGGGTTGCTCAGTGTGTTCGCCTTTGCCGCAGAACCGACCAATTTTGAACAAGCGAAAGTGTTATTAAAACAGGTATATCAAGATAAACCTCAAACATTTTATTGCGATTGCCCTATCAGCTGGGTAGGACGCAGTGGCGGTAGAGTTGATCATGCTGCTTGTGGTTTTGCGGTTTATTCACCAAAAGGTTTACCCAGTGCCGCCACCTTAGCTCGCGCGGCGCGCTCTGAAGTAGAACATATCATCCCAATCTCATGGGTGGGTAAACAATTACAGTGTTGGCAAAAGGGGGGCAGAAAAAACTGCCAACAAAACGATCCGCTGTTTAATCGTATTGAAGCGGATTTATTTAATTTAACATATGCGGTTGGCCAAATTAATGGTCTGCGCTCGGATCTACCATTTGGTATGGTTAGCACAACACTAACCGCGCAATTTGGCCAATGCGACATTAAAATCGATACCCAAAACCGTAAAGTTCAACCGAAAATGACTATTCGTGGCGATATTGCCAGAGTCGCATTTTATATGGCAGACCGTTATAACCTGACACTCAGTCGCCAGGATCAACAATTGTATATGGCGTGGCATTTACAAGATCCGGTATCGGCAATTGAACAACAGCGACATGCTCGTACCGCTGCGTTAACCGGCAGAAGCAATCCCTTTATTTCGGGGGCAGAGCAATGGTCGCTGGGTTATAAAACGAGAGGGGATGGTTTAGTGGTCAAAGAGCAACTCGCTGCAGCAGCACCTAGTGCCAGCATGGCAGTTACGCCGATTTATGGTAATCGTCGCTCAAAAATCTATCACCGACCTGATTGTCCTAATTATTTAAGTATGGCGGTAAGCAATCGCGTGAGCTTTGATACGGTCTTAGAAGCTGAAGCGCAAGGCTATCGACAAGCAAACAATTGCCCAAAGTAACCCACTGGAACTTTTAACCGTTAAACACTCTAATAAGTGTCTGAGAGAGGGGGAATGTTGTGATGATTAATAAAAACTTTTTAGAAAAACTGCTGCAATCCGGGCTTGGAAATAACAGCCGTTCTGCAACAAGTGGTGGTGTGAGTGACATGCTAAAAGGTAAGGGCGGTGCCGCCTTGGCTGGTGGTGCTTTAGGGTTGCTATTAGGGAATAAAAAAGGCCGAAAGCTTGGCGGTAAAGTGTTAACTTACGGTGGTTTAGCCGCGGTTGGTGTACTCGCTTACAAAGCTTATACAAGTTGGCAGCAATCGGAGCAGACGCAAACAGCACCTGCGGCACAATCGTTAGAAAACCTGAGTGCTGCAGAAGCCGATGAGCACAGCAAAGCTATTTTAATTGCGTTAATTGCCGCGGCCAAAGCAGATGGTCATATTGATGATCGTGAACGACACATCATTGATACCGAAGTGGCTAAACTAACCGCCGATCAGGCGTTACTGTCTTTTATTGATCAGCAATTACAACAACCTTTAGATCCTGCCAATGTGGCGAAATATGCGACCAGCAGAGACATCGCCGTAGAAATGTATCTTGCCAGCGTATTGGTAATTGACGAAGAAAGTTTTATGGAGCGCAGTTACCTAAATGAATTTGCCAAACAATTAGCCTTACCCGAAAGTTTACAAAATGAATTGCAGCACCAAGCAAGACAAGCGCAGCAGCTTACCGCGGCTCAAACTTAATAAGGTATCATGCAACGTAAAAAAAGGCGCTAAACGCTAAACCTAGAGGGTATTACGCTTAACGCGCCTTTTTTTTACAAACCAAAAACTTTAAAATCTTCTTGGCTGTGTCTTTCAGCCAAATGCGGCTCAGGTCCAAAAGTACGATTAACAATATAACCACGCTTTACCGCAGGTCGCGCGTCAATCTGCTTGGCCCAGCGTCGTACATGAGTGTAGCTATCAACACTTAAAAACTCTGCCGCATCATACAAACGGCCTAATACTAAAGCACCGTACCATGGCCAAATGGCCATATCCGCAATCGTGTATTCTTCACCGGCAATAAACTGATTGTTGGCCAACTGCTTATCTAATACGTCTAATTGCCGTTTTGTCTCCATAGCATAGCGATCTATGGCATATTCAATTTTCTCGGGAGCATAAACATAAAAATGCCCAAAGCCACCTCCTAAGAAGGGCGTACTGCCCATTTGCCAGAATAACCAATTAAACATTTGCGCACGGGCTGAGGTGTCTTTGGGTATAAATGCCTGAAATTTTTCTGCCAAATACAGCATGATGGATGCAGATTCAAACAACCGTGTTGGCGGAGTAGTTGAATAATCCATCAGAGCGGGGATTTTAGAATTGGGGTTAACGTCAACAAAGCCACTGCTAAATTGATCGCCCTCACGAATATTCACTAACCAAGCATCATAATCTGCTTGTTCAAAGCCTGCGGCCAACAACTCTTCTAATAAAATACTGACTTTAACCCCATTCGGTGTGGCCAGTGAATACAGCTGTAAAGTATGTTCTCCCTTGGGCAAAGCTTTATCATGCGTCGCCCCCGCGATAGGGCGATTGACATTAGCAAAGGCGCCTCCATTAGCTTGCTGCCATTGCCAAACTTTGGGGGGTTGATAAGTGGATTGACTCATAAAGCTTTCCTTATTGGGTGATAACGGCTCTGCCTTGCTGCATAAAATAAAACAGGGCATTGCCATGAAATATCTTATGCTCGGGTTTTCATATAACGGTCTATCTGAGGGTGCGGCTAAAAAATTTAAAGTGCGGGTTTAACGAAATCAGCTAAATGGGCTTGATATCGACAAAGTTAAACACCAACACCCTATAACTGGCCAAAGTAACTAAACATCTTAGCAAAGTAAAAAATAGCAATTTACGCTGCTGAATAACCAAGGAATAAGCCAGTGACAAATAGCGCTTCGCTATGTTAATCAGCTAATTAGATAACATGAGCTAACAAATTTGTCATGTTCAGCGTTTTGTCATGTTAAGCTATTAATATAAGTAGATTGACGCTAAAGGAAATAGGCCGTGCTCACACCATTAACCGGAATTTTATTATTAAGCTCAAGTGCAGCGTCGGCAGATATTTCGCCGATGGAACAATGTCTTGGTCAAGATGATCTACAAAGGTTGGCTTGTTACGACCGCTTAGTGGAAGCGCAACAAAAAGCTCGCTTAGTTGCTGAAGCTAAAATTGAAACCACGCCTTCGATAAAGGTGACTCAAGTTGAAGAGGCAGCACCCATTCCGGTAGCGACTATTTTGCAAAGCCTTTGGGAGCTGGGTGATAATGAAAAACGCGGGCCTTTTGTGGTGCGTACTTATCAGCCAAACTTCTTATTACCCGCACATTACACGTCGTCGATTAATCGGCAACCGCAAAGCCCAACTTTAGGTTTGGCTGATTTACAAGAGAATTACAAACCAATTGAAGCAAAATTGCAGGTGTCTTTACGCGCGAAGATGTTAGAAGATGTATTATTGCCTAATGCAGATTTATGGTTTGCTTACACTCAAACGTCGATGTGGCAACTTTGGAACTCGCAAGACTCCGCCCCCTTTCGTAGCACCGATTATCAGCCTGAAGTCATTTACGTTATTCCTACTGCAAAATATCTGGGTAATCTGCCGCTAGGTTGGAGTATGCAAATGCTCCAACTTGGCTTTGTACACCAATCTAACGGACAAAGCGAACCCATGTCGCGCAGTTGGAATCGTATTTATGCCGCAGCGGCTTTCGAACGTGACCAAGTGGGTTTTAGCGTTAAAGTGAATCGGCGTATTCCAGAGCAAGCCGATGATGATGACAACCCTGATCTGACCTCTTTTTTGGGTACCACTGAATTACAACTCAGCTGGTTACCGGGCAGCGCGACCGCTTCTTTAACGCGCAAAATGAGTTGGAATGACTTTTCGAATGGCTCATGGCAATTAGACTTAACTTACCCAATTGATAAATCAAAAGCCGATGGTTTACGGGTACACTTGCAGTTGTTTTCAGGTTATGCCGAAACCTTACTGGATTATAATCATCGACAAAATAGCATCGGTTTAGGCTTTATGCTGTTTAACTTTTAACGAAGCCCTCAGCCATTATGCAGTTTCGTTGGCTAACATCACTTAACAGTATCCCGGCGGGTGCTTGGGATGCCTTATTTGAGCCAACCGAGTTGTTTGCTAAACATGCCTTTTTGCTTGCTTTAGAGCAGGGGGGCAGTGTGGATGGCAACAGCGGCTGGTTTAGCCGTCATGCTAGTTTATGGCAAGACGATCAGTTGATAGCGGTGATCCCTGGTTATCTAAAAACGCATTCTTATGGAGAGTATCTATTTGATTGGCCCATGGTGCGCGCCTATGAGCATTATCAATTGCCTTATTATCCTAAATGGATATCAGCTATTCCCTTTACGCCCGTTACTGGCTCGCGGCTGGCGGTATTACCCTGTTTAGATTGGCAAAGTATTGCCAGCCTATTAATACAAACCGTTTTAGCTGACATTGCACAGCAAGGCTGGCATAGCGCGCATTGGTTTTATTGCCACTTGCCACTGCAACAGCTTTTAATCGACCAACAATGCTTACCTCGACACGAAGTGCAGTTTTTATGGCAGAACCAGCAATATACTGACTTTTCAGATTTTTTAGCGGCATTGTCTTCACGTAAGCGGAAACAAATTCGACAAGAACGAAAAAAAACGCAGCAATTACCGCTGCAGTTTAAAACGTTGCAAGGCATCGATATTACCCCAGCGCAATGGCAAAGCGTGATCGCCTGTTATCAACAAACCTACCAAGAGCGCTCAGGGCATAATGGCTACATTAGCGCCGAAAGTTGGTGGCAATTACTCAGCAGTATGCGAGCGCAGATCGTGGTATTTGCGGCTTTCACGCAGGATGATCCTGCGCAATTGGTTGCTGCAGCTTTGTGTTTTCAGCTCGGCGATACCTTGTATGGCCGTTATTGGGGTGCGTTAGCGGATTATGCATTACTGCACTTTGAATGCTGTTATTATCAAGGTATCCAGTATTGTATTGAACACGGTTTACGCTACTTTGATGGTGGCGCGCAAGGGGAGCAAAAACTCAGAAGGGGGTTTAGCCCGGTTTTACGTTACGGTGCATGCTGGTATCGACCCAATATATTAAGTTCGGCTATTGAGCAATATTGCCAAAAAGAACAACAACATTGCCAACATATGTTAGCTGCCGCCAGTGAGTTGTTGCCATATAGTCAGGCTAATAGCCTCGCGGCTTTTTCAGGAAAATAATACCTTATGTTTTTGATTGATCAGCTGATCCTTTTGGCCGCCGTATTAATTTTGTTGGGTATTTTCTCCAGTAAAATCTCTGCCCGCTTAGGTTTACCTATGCTGGTACTGTTTTTACTGGTTGGCATGTTGGCTGGCGAAGACGGCATTGGTCGTATTGCGTTTGACAACCCCCAGGCCGCGCATGCCTTAGGCACCTTAGCCTTGGCATTGATCTTATTTGACGGCGGCTTACAAACACCCCTGAAGTCGATTAAGCAAGTCTGGAAACCGGCGTCCATGTTAGCCACCTTTGGCGTATTGGGCACGGCCGTGATCACCGGCGCAGCCGCCAGTTATATCTTAGATATCAGTTTACTTACCGGTATGTTATTGGGGGCTATTGTCGGCTCTACCGATGCCGCGGCCGTTTTTTCTTTATTGCGTAATGCCGGTATTCATTTAAATCCACGTTTAAAATCTACACTGGAAATTGAAAGCGCCTCGAACGATCCGATGGCGATATTTTTAACCGTAGGGTTGCTAGAAATTTTAGTGAATGATATGCAGCCGGGTTGGCCTTTACTGCAACTGTTTGTCATGCAAATGGGTCTAGGTGCGCTTGTCGGCATAGCAGTAGGTTATGCGGTATTAAAGGTCATTAATCGTATTCACTTACAAGCCAGCGGTTTGTATCCTGTGCTGGTTACCGCAGCGGGTTTATTATCTTTTGGCATTGCGGCAAACACCGGCGGCAGTGGATTTTTAGCCATATTTATTTGTGGCGTGTTAATAGGAAATACCCAATTCGCTTTTCAACGAACGACCTTTTTATTCCATGACGGGTTAGCCTGGCTTAGTCAAATTACCATGTTCGTTGTACTGGGTTTGTTAATTAACCCCAGCTCGTTATTAGACGTTTGGTGGCAAGGTATTTTAATTGCTGCGGTATTAGTGTTTTTGGCAAGGCCCATTACCATAGTGCCTATTTTAACCTTATTTGGCTTTAATCGGCGTGAAATGACCTTAGTCTCTTGGGTAGGTTTACGCGGTTCAGTACCGATTATTTTAGCTATTTTTCCGTTGATGTTTGGTTTAGCCGATGCAGAATTGATCTTTAACGTGGTGTTTTTCGTGGTATTAATCTCTGCCACCTTACAAGGTTCAACCTTAGCTTGGGTGGCACGGCGCTTAAAACTGATTGAGCAACCCACGGCTCAAGCGCCCGTTACGTTAGAAATTACCGCTTTAGGTGATGTTGATGCCGAGATTGTAGAGTACAGTTTGTCTGAAAACTCGCGAGCCGCTTATCGACGCTTATCTCGCATGGCATTACCTGAGAGCGTGGTCGTTGCGATGATTAGCCGAGGTGATAAAGTGATACCACCACGGGGCTCCACGATTTTACACCCGGGTGATCATTTGTTTGTTGTGCTGCATGTTGATTACAAACATTTTGTTGAGCAAGCCTTTGCCGACAAAGGCTTTCAGTTAGCTAGGCCTATAGGTGAGTTGCGCATGAAAGGGGCGACTAAGCTGAGTGATATTGATTGGTGCTATGGCTATGGCGTTGCTTTAAATCAAGGCCGTGACGATCTAACCTTAGAAGCCTTGTGTATTGCTCAGCTTGGCGACAATGTTGCCAATCAAGCCGAATTTGAGTTTGCCGAGCGCCATTTTCAGATCGTTGAAATGGTCGGCGAACGAATTGTTACGGTGCGGATTAAACCTTTAGCTAGCGCTAGCAGCGCTGAATAATCTTATTTTGCCTTTGCGACGCACTTAAGGTGCAGCGCTTTAATTTGTTATAGGAACAACCGTCATGGCTAAAAAGTTTAACGCCGAATCGCGGCACTATATTTTAATTGCCGCGCTGTTATTGGCGCTTTATGGCAGTTATTTGCTGATTGCGCCCTATGTGGGTGCTTTGGTGTTAGCTTTTGTTTTATCGTTACTGTGTTTCCCGCTGCATCAATGGATTGAACAAAAATGTCCCGGTAAACCCAATTTGGCTGCAAGTTTGTCCTGCTTATTGTTAGTGGTGGTGATTATCGTGCCTATTACGATTGTGTTTATGGCAATAGTGCAACAGGGCGTCATGTTTACCAAGCAAAGCTACACTTGGTTAAATGGTGGTGGGGCAGAGCAGTTGCTGCAACATCCGTATTTATTACAAGCACAAACCCTGGCGGCTGAATACTTACCAGGCGATGGCTTTACTGCCAAATCAATAGTTGAAAAAATGACTGAGTTTGCTTCTGGTTTTAGTCGTGAATTGTTAGATCTCAGCACAAAATTGGTAGGCGATATCACCGGTTTCTTATTTGGTTTTGTGTTGATGCTTTTTATTCTGTTTTTCTTGTTACGTGATCACGACAAAATTGTCGATACCCTGCATTGGGTGATCCCGCTATCACGCTCGCAAGAAGAAGCGTTATTAACTGAAGCAAAAACGGTGGCTCGCTCAGCTGTTTTAGGATCGGTCTTAACCGCCATTGCTCAAGGTATTGCAGGGGGCATTGCCATGGCCATTGTCGGCTTTCCCGGTTTATTTTGGGGAACCATGATGGCTTTTGCGTCGTTTATTCCCGCCATTGGTACGGCGCTGATCTGGTTGCCGGCAACGCTTTATTTGCTACTCACCGGTGACTGGCCTTGGGCTATCTTTTTAGCCGCTTGGGGGATTATCGTGGTAGGCTCTATTGATAATGTGCTACGGCCGATCTTGATGCAAGGTAGCTCAAACATGAGCACCTTATTGATTTTCTTGTCATTGATTGGTGGGATCCAATTGTTTGGCTTAATAGGCGTTATTTATGGGCCGATTATTTTTGCGTTAACCTTGGTGTTGTTGCGGCTTTATACCATTGAGTTTAAATCCTTTTTAGAAAAACAAGACAATAGCTAACAGCGCTAACTCGCGTAGTTTGTACCTAGGCTTAAACTACACTCTTTTTGGCGAGTTTAGGCCTTACATCTGCGCGACTTTATGTTATAACTGCGGCAATTATTCTTTAATATTTGTTTAAATGCGCCTACTTATTCCTATTAGCTTAACATTGCTACTCAGTGCCTGTGCACAGCAACCTGACTTAGAACCTGACCTAGCCACTGTTGCTGATGACAGGTCGTTAACTCAGCCTGTGCTGTTATCACAAGTTTCTTATAGCAGCTTATTACCCCTCGCCGCGGCTGTTCCCGAATCGGCCAGCCAACGCATTAACTACGGTACAGGCGCGCTGCAATATGGCCAGTTGTTTTTACCGGCGAATGGCTCGAACACGCCGGCACCGCTGCTAGTCTTTGTGCATGGTGGATGTTGGTTAAATGCCTATGATATTACACACAGCCAGGCCTTTAGCTATGCCTTAGCCCAACAAGGATATGCGGTTTGGTCTATTGAGTATCGGCGAACCGGAGATGAAGGCGGCGGTTGGCCAGGCAGTTATCAAGATATTATGCAAGCTTTACGCTACATTCCTTACTTGCCCCGCAAGCAACTGGATCTTAGTCGTGTTGTGCTAGCCGGGCATTCCGCTGGCGGGCATTTGGCGCTCTTGGCCGCCAGTGAAGTCACTATGACACCTGCATTAAAAGGCGTCATTGGGCTGGCCGCGATTACCGATGTAAAACGCTACAGCCAGGGTGAAAATGGCTGTCAAAAAGCGACGCAAGGCTTCTTTGCCGGTGATCTACAAAGCCAAGCAGAGGCTTACCAACAAGCTAACCCGGTAGAACAACCACTACCTCAATCAACCTTACTGTTACACGGCAGTGCAGACAGTATCGTTCCGATTGAGCAGGCCAGTGACAGTGGTTTACCGATGTTGTTGGTACCCGACGCGGGGCATTTTGATTGGATCCATCCACAAAGCGCTGCGTATAACCAATTTTTACTTTCTTTAAATGAGCTGATTTCGCCGTGAATTATCAAGAACTGCTGCAATTAGATCAACAAGACCCGTTACACAAACTGCGTGAAGCTTTTGTGTTACCAGACGACACCATTTATCTCGATGGTAATTCTCTTGGTCCAATGCCGAAAGTGTGTGCTGAACGTGCGCAAGAGGTGTTACATCAGCAATGGTCACAAGACTTAATCAAAAGCTGGAACACGCATCAGTGGATTGAACTGCCCAGCAAAGTAGGTAGCAAAATTGCCGCCTTAATTGGTGCGGCACCAGAGCAAGTGATGTGTTGCGACTCTACCTCTATTAATTTATTTAAGGTACTAAGCAGTGCCTTACTGTTGCAACCCAAACGCCGTATTGTGTTATCACTTAATGGCAACTTTCCAACCGATCTTTATATGGTTCAAGGCTTAAGCAGCTTAATTGGCGAAGATCGCTGTGAAATGCAATTAGTGGAAGAAGCGGAACTTGAGCAAGCATTAACTGACCAAATTGCGGTGTTATTACTGTCGCATGTCGATTTTCGTTCTGGCAAATTGCTTGATATGGCGCGCATGACAAAACTTGCGCAGCAACAAGGCATTTTAGTGATCTGGGATTTAGCCCACAGTGCCGGAGCTTTACCCGTCGCCTTAGATGACTGCCAGGTCGATTTCGCAGTGGGATGCGGTTATAAATATCTGAATGGTGGCCCTGGCGCACCGGCTTTTTTATACGTGGCGAAGCGGCATTTATCTAAAGTATCACAACCTTTAAGTGGCTGGATGGGGCATAAAGCGCCCTTTGCTTTCACTATTCAATATGAAAAACCTGCCGGCATCGAGCATTTTTTAACAGGTACACCGCCCGTCATTTCCATGAGTGTACTTGATGCCGCACTTGATGTGTTTGCTGACGTTAATATGCAGACTGTGCGTGCTAAATCCTTAGCATTGGCCAATACCTTTCATCAATTATTGACAAGTCATGCTGAACTTCACGAATTAACCCTGTTAACGCCATTAACAGAAGCCGAGCGGGGCAGTCAGTTAGCTTATCGTCATCCTCAGGCATATGCGTTATGTCAGGCGTTAATTAAGCGCGGCGTAATCGCTGATTTTCGCGCTCCCGATATTTTAAGATTAGGTTTTACCCCGTTATATTTACGTTATATCGATATGTGGATCGCCGTAGAAATATTAAGTGACGTGGTAAAAACAGCCGAATATTTAAAAGCAGAATATGCTGTAAAGCAAAAAGTTACCTAACTTTGCTAAAGCATAATAAACGATTATTTGCTGGCATGGCGTGATCATGCGTTAGGTGAAAACCTTGTTGTTGTGCCAGCACTAAAACCTGCTCGTGGTCACGAATACCCATTGCTGGATCCCGAGTTTTTAAACTCAGATCAAAGGCCTGATTGCTTGTGCTGGTAAAGTGCCCTTGGTAATTAAAAGGGCCATAGATACACAAGATGGCTTCTGGCTGGGTTAATTCATTAAGACGACTAAAAAAATGCTGCACCACAGGCCAAGGCATAATATGTAAAGTATTTGCGGTAAAGAGCGCATCTGCCCGCGTGACCGGCGCAGCATCTGCACAGATATCTAATGCCAAAGGCAAGGGTAAATTAGCCAAGTTAGCACGACGAATACGCTCAGTTAATGTGGGTAAATACTGCGATTGATCGGATGCTTGCCAAACTAAATGGGGTAAATGTTCGGCAAAGTAAAGCGCATGTTGGCCCGTACCACTACCAATTTCCAAAACTCGCTGATGTTTAGCAAACAATTGCTGTAAATGACTGAGAATAGTGGCTTTATTGTTTTCACAGGCCAGTGAAAAAGGTAAATCGGTGTATTTATTATCTCTGCTCATAACGTAAAGTCATACTCTGTGTGCAATAAAACAAAGCATATCATTAAAACCCTAGCGGTTTTAATGCAACAGAGGTTTTTATGTTAGCCCATACTACGGCGAATGAGCACAAATATCGCGTAAATGTTAAGCATTCTGCATAACCCAAATGGGTTATACTGAGTGCTGAGCTCGATATAAAAAACCCTAAAAAATAGCATTTATATTGAATAAAATCATAACCTTAAAATAATTTCATTTTTTTAGGAAAAAACAGTAGCAGGTTGATAAATTATTAGCTGCTATTATGAGTTTGTAGCAAGTCGTTAAAGAGGGTCGCCATTATGAAATTATCAAAATTGTTAGTACCATTGTTGTTCATGATACCTATGACTCAAGCTGTGGAAGTTGGCCCTGCACACACCGCGGGCTCATCTTTTCATCAAGCAAGAGCAACACTAGCCACTTTTTTGAATCATATGACCTTTTCTGCTGAAGAAAAGCACTGGTTTGAACAGTCTGCGGAATCGTTAGAGAAGGTTATTTACTTTAATGGCACTGACCGCGAGGCCGCTTTAGCACTATTAGTTGAGTTAGAAATGAATACCACCTGTTTTTTACAAGTGACCGACCAAAATCAATTCAACAGACATATGGGTACACTGTACTTATTAGTGGCGGATAACGATATTAAAAAACAGAAGTTAAAACAGTTTCATGAGTTTCTACAGATCCCTGGCATCAGACCAGCAGATAACAAGCATTGTAACTAATAGCGAAATACCGATTAAACAGATACAGGGATGTATTGCTTGTTGTTTGAAAATGCTCTCTCAAACTGACATGATAAATAATGTTAATGACTATTCCGTTCAATCACACCATTTGCTATAGCTTTTTAGCTGCCCCAGCATAGTTAACTCACGTTTAATCTTCATCGTTATTGCCAACGATTCTTCAGCGACAAGCTCTAATAAGCACCTCTGGTTAAAACCTAGATTAGCAGAGAAGAATTTTATATTTACTTGGCGATAATCAAGAACTCGGCGCACGTAACTCCAGCGCTTTTAGCCCTATTAATGTAGCAATATGCTGAACAAATTACGTATTTAGGTTGCTTTATTGACTAATTTGAATTGTTTTTGAGCAAAAAAAGTGTAGCTTTAAAAACAATATATTTACATAAAATCCAACATTAAGATTCAATCCCAGCAATTATTGTAAATTGTTTAAGCAATTGGAGCGTGTTAAAAATGATCAAATTATCAGCTGCTATCATATTTTCTATGCTAATTATGGGTTGTGCAAAATCGTCTCATAATATTACTGGCCAAGTTAAACCTGTTATTGCATCCTCAAATGTTGTTGTTTATGACGACGCGCCACAGGCCTACACAGAAATAGCCACGGTCAGTGCCAGTAGTCGAGAATATACCGTACCTTATGATCCCTCAAGCAAAGAAGAAGTAGTGGATCTGTTAAAATCTGAAGCTGCAGCCTTAGGTGCAAACGGCGTTATCATAACGTATCTTGATAATGAAGGTTTCACTAAAAGGGTCGCTACAACAAGCGCAACGAATAACAGAATTGTCGGTTTGACCACTGAAGATAGATTCATCACTAAAGCTAATGGTATCGCAATTTTCGTTAAATAAAATTCACTGGTTTAGTCTGTTTCATAAACCATAGAGAAAAATTATAAAGGCCTTATTGGAATAATACTCTTCAGTAAAGCCTTTTTTGTTCTAAATTAACCGTTAATGGCTATGGCTAGCCAAACAAATTAACAGCACACGAACTGAACTGTTTCTCTGGCCAGCAAGGGATGACTTATAAAAAGGAATTATAAATGCCTTATAGAATGATCTTAACAATTGTGTTTTTTTCCTATACGCAAACAGCGATGGCGGCGCTGGATTGCAAGTCTGATGGAAGCAGAGAGCAGGTTGTTTATGCTTCAGCTGCGAGTGAGCAAATTACATCTTGGAAACCCGGTGCCGGTATTCACACACTCACGCTAAATAATCATTTGGCTATTGGAGTTAAAGTAGAAGAGGCATCTGCAGAATATTATGCAAAAAGGTTTGGGCAGGATGAGTATGTACCTGAACTCGTTAAAATCACTTTTTATGATATGAATACGGATCGTCCGAAAGAGCTAACTCATACTTGGGCTGGTGCGAATTCTGTTCAAATTTTCAATGCTATCGGTAATGCGGATCAGGTTATTGAGCTCGCAGAACCCGGCTTAATACTTAATTTGATTAAACAAGTGTGTGTCAAAGTCGGTGTGTAAAGCTGGCCACTTAGCGATTAACTGAATGCCGATAGCTCTCGGTATTCAGCCACCTTTCGATGTAATTCACGAAATACTTTAAAAGACCGATTATTGTCTTTTTTTCAATACTTTGCGGGATGATGATACACCGATGAGTAAGACAAAATTTCAGAGAGGATAGGTGAAGTATTTCTTATTAGTCCATTTCAATTTAAATACTGTTCACTTCAACCGGCTTGTTAACACCTACTAGTTAATTATTAATTATTCACTTGAAATAAAAGAACCCTGTTTCTAATTTTTAGCTTTGTGCGAAATACAGTCTTTTCTGTGATATTGACCAAGCCTTAATGCTTGTATTTACATACAGCCACTATCGAAAGTGCATCGTGTATTGTTAGACGGATATTTCCGCATTTATCACTAATAGTAAAGTTTCTGTACCCATAACTCATTGTAAACAAGTCAGAATCAATGTAATGTTATCAACATGAAATTTACAAATACGGAAAAGTCCGTGTTTAAATACGGATGTTTCCGTCGAATAAGCGTTATGTGCTCGCAGTAACCGGGAAAGTGCCAATTTGAAAAAATTTCTGATTTATTTGTTTTCGATCTTATTGTGTGTCGTGTTGTCGGTTTGGGTTGGCTCGGAGTTAGTCACGCAGTATGAAATGCTATCCTCAGGTCAAAAACGACATGAGCTTGGGGAGGATCTGGGGTTCGGTATTTTGCTGTTTATCTGGCTGGTACCAGAGGTAATTATTGGCATACTTTTGGGTAGCTATATAGGCAAACGTATTAATGTCAAAATATCAAGCACATAACAATGCGCACCATTCGCTCCCTTTGGTCGCTGGGACGTCAACCCGCTGCGCGGCTCGCCGCCCATGTGCTATGCGTTATGCGCTGATGGAGTTCGAGTAATGGATATGACATCAGAATATCTGGAAGGATGCTCGCCTTACATTGATAGACTGATATATGACATTGGCAAAAGGCAGCTAATATTGGTCTGTGTTGATTCTCCTGAAATATGTAAACCAGTGATAGAGATCATATTTACTGGTATAGAGTCGTATAAAGAGGAAACGCTTGACGATGAGTATGACGATCAATGCATTGATAGTGTAATCGGAATTAATTGGCTACATGAAAAGACCATTTGTATTCACACGGAAAAAAAAGAGATCATAATAAAATTCGATGGAAATTTTGTTAAAAATTCAATCGCATAACAAACGCAGCCACACACGGCCACTGCGTGGCCTGGACCTCAACCGCTACGCGGGTTTCGGCCTGTGCTGCGAGCGTTAGATGTAATTAACCGGAAAGTTGCGCACGAATAATTTTTTTCTTCAAGACTGCAATTTTAAGAGAAAAAGACATATACTCCCTTCGAATCATATTGGAGGCGGATCATGAAAAGCTGGTTATTTCTTACTATTGCGATTCTTGGAGAGGTAGTTGCAACATCTGCATTAAAGTCCAGTGAAGGTTTTACGAAGCTCGTACCATCTTTCATCGTAATTGTTGGCTATGGAATTGCATTTTATTTCCTTTCATTGGTCTTGAAGTCTATTCCTGTAGGGGTGGCCTATGCAGTTTGGTCTGGCCTTGGCGTAGTATTAGTCACTGCTTTTGCATGGGGGCTTTACGGGCAAAAGATTGATGCATGGGGTTTCGTGGGTATTAGTTTAATAGTTTGCGGTGTATTGGTTTTAAATTTGCTTTCTAAGGCAAGCGTTCATTAAGTGGCACTGGCATCTAACAATCGGCAGCAGGCGGACAGCCTACACTACGCGGTTTTGTGTTACTCGCTGCGCTCAAACATTAACACAAAACCGCTCCGTTACGGCTGCCGCTGTGCCGGGCGTTAACTGTACAAGGATGGTTTTGTGAATTCTGACATTAAAAATGAACGCACCTTATTGCCTTTTGTTGTTTTGACTGGCGTAGTAGTCGCTCCCTTAATTTTTATTGCTGGTCTGATTTTCGGCACTGAATTAAATAGTGCGATAGTTTTAACGGCAGATTCATTATCTTCATGGGTTGGTGCAATTGCTACTGTATCTATTGCTGTTCTGACCTTTATTCTTGCCAAAGAAACTTGGCATTTGAGAATTACACAGATCGCTCAACTTAACGAAATAAGAAAAGAATCAATGAGGCCAAATGTAGTGGTTAGTCTTCAACCATCTATGGTCAGCATTACTTTTTGGGATGTTATTATCCAGAACTTAGGTAAAGGAATTGCCAAGAATGTAAAATTTAGCTTTAAAAATACTGATGGTACTATTGCAACTGTCGATAACAACCATCTAGTAAAAGTGTTTAGTAAACTTTCGTTGTTCGAGAATGGATGCTCTTCATTGGGTTTGGGTCAAACGATTAAAAGCTTCCTGCTTGGATTCGGAGATCTTGAAAGAGATGTGGGTAAAGATAATCTATTCCTGCAAAGAATCAGACTGGAAATATCCTTTGAGGATGCAGAAGGCACTCCCTATAAAAATTCATTAGATATAGATTTTTCAGATTTAAAAGGTATTTCTACATTAGGTGGTGCCACTGATCCTATTTATTCATTGTTCAAGGAAGTAGAAAAGCTGAGAAAAGTATTTGAACCAGTTTTTAAGTCAGGCAATAAACGGCTAAAAGTTGATGCGTATGACACCAACGATAGAGTTACCGAGCGCGAGCAAAGATTAGAAAGAGAAAAGGAATATTTGGCTCAAATGGAAAAAGAGGAAAAGTACAGTTAACAAGCGCCATCAAAAACGCGCCAGTTGGGCGCTCGACTCGCAACAAGTTGCTCGCGTTTGTGGCGGGCGTTATGTGCGCGCGATCTACAGGCAATAGAGGGAAACTTGATGACTGATTATTCTGGTTCTTGCCTGTGTGGCAATGCGAAATTTGAAGTGCAAGGGAAGTTCGATGGCTTTTACCTGTGTCATTGTCAGCATTGCCAAAAGGATACCGGGTCTGCTCATGCGGCAAATCTATTTTCGAGCTCAGCCAAGTTGACCTGGTTGGCGGGATCAGATTCTGTGACTACCTTCACACTTCCAGGCACTCGCCACAAGAAAAGTTTTTGTAAATTCTGCGGTTCCGCATTGCCAATCATTCACGAGGTGGGGCTTCTCGCCATTCCCGCCGGGTGTTTGGATTCGGAAGTTTCTATGTCACCAACAGCTCACATCTTTACATCCAGCAAAGCTGTTTGGGATAAAGGTTTAGGTGATGTGCCAGAATTCGAGGGGCTGCCAGAGTGAGCAGCTGTCACATAACAAACCGTGGCAGTTCGCGCCTATCGGCGCCGGACTCGCTACGCTCGCCGCTGCACAGGGGCGTTATGGCTAGGAACCAGCGATGAAGAAATATCTATTTTTGATACTCCTTTCGTGCAATTGCATGGCTAACGAATTAGTTCAAAGCTTTGAAGAAGCGAAAGTGCTTGCCGAAGAGACAGAGTCAGTTCCCTCATATAAAGACCATCAAAATAAAGTTTTAATACCATACTTTGGTGACAAGTATTCAAAGGTCCTTCAAGGCTGTTTTAAGTCAGTAAAAGCCCCGGATGACTCTAGCTTTGATCTAATCATAGCTCTTGGTTCAACAGGGAGTGTGGATAAGGTTTATCGAGATCGTGAAACGAACATTGGTTTGTGTATGATTAGGGAGCTAGAAAAAGATAAATTTCCTAGTCCAATAAAGTCGCCATTCTATGTTCACATTTCTATGAGCTTTGCCGAATGAGCCATAACAAAGCCATTAATTTGACCGTTTTACGCTGCGCTTCATGCGGCAAATTATGGCGGCGTTAGGTAAATATAATGCAGTCATATAGTAAAAAAGAATTCATCCAAGCGATTGGTTATTCACCGTGGTTTTTGGCGATATTTACAGTCATTTTTTTGGTTTTGAGTTTTTTTGAGAGACCAATTTACTTCTTACTATTTTTAAGTATTCCTTATGGTCTTTATACCGCTCTTGTATTACCGTTTTTGTGGCGTAGGAATAATGATTGGTTAGGTGGTTTTTTGACGGTGATGCCAATTGTGTTTTTCATAAGTTCTTATGGCAACCACTTTACGGCAGTTCAGGCCGTCTGTGCCGCTGCGGCGTTTACTTGCCTTATATGGCTATTGTTCAAAAATAAGTTTATCGGCTATGTTTCAAACAATACCTAACAAGTTACTAAATTTCGTTCCGGCCACAAAAAGCTTGGCCTCCACGGGACTGCCTACGCTGCGCTGCGGCAGCCCATTAGTAATGCGTTAGGCACTGAATTGAGTTGAAGACTGCAGGCATGATTGAGCAACCAAAGAAATTTATTTCTGACACTTTGCGACCTGATTATCCGCCAATGGTGCCTTTGCTTAAAGCTGATTGGTCAGGGCTTGCATTCGATCGTAATTTTTATACTGATCTGGCTCCTGCGTTCTTATGGGATGCGTTATTGTCGTTTGAAGATGGCAGCGAAGTCGCAGTCATTTCATTCGGGGATCTTGAGCTAGACAAATTACCTGTATTTGTTCAAGCTGATCGTGAATCGCTCTTGTCATATTTGGGCAATGATTTCCGGTTTACGGCAGACCACTATGTTTTCTCTCAAAAACAAAACTGGGTTTGTAGGTTAGATCAAGATGTCACCCTTATCGCAGGTGAAACCAAGCTGATTCAACGATTAGTAGATTGTTGTGGTGGATTAGAATCGGTGATGAAAATAATTTCATGCGACTTTAATTCAGGACAAAATGATGAGTATGGTTTAGAAAAATATTTAATAAATTTAACGGCAGGGCTTATAAATCGTGCCTAACAATACGCAGCACTCGCTCCCGTTGGTCGCTGGGACGCCAAACCCGCTAACGCGTTTTTGTCGCCCGTGTGCTTTGCGTTAGCAGGTGTTCGGGTTTTAACGGTTTTAGTCAGTAGTTTTATTCCGGCCTTGCTCGTGTTTGGTTTTCTTAGCGGCAGTGCCAAAAGGTTAAGTTCGCCAGTTTGTGGGTTTAGTGCAAACGGTGGTGGCGGTAGCGTTGTTCTTCCTGGCTTCGCTTAATAGTTTTACAGGTTCCGGATGGCTCGCCGTATCGCAGCTTACCGGTTTCGTTTTTAATAAAAAGCAGCTTGCCGTTGTTCGGGTCTGCCAGTGCGGCAAGCCGCGCAAGTCCGGTTCAGGCTGCTAACAAGCAAAGGCAGCCGACGCGTACCGCGCAGCTGCTTTGGGCGTTACATTTTTGGTAGGGACCGAGCGAAATGAATTACCTTAAAAGTGGGATGTTTGTTTTTACTTGTACGGTTGCTCCTTTTCTTACGTGGTATTTGTTACAAACGTTTGTTTTTAGCCAATGTGATCCTAAATTTGGTTGCTTCGGGACTTTCAAACTATTTTTTTTCATATTGATTTTATGGGGGCTACTGGCTGTAGTTGGTCATATTTCTAACTTGTTTATTCAGTCAATAATGAAAGGAACACCACTAAAAGCAAATAACTACATGGTGGGATTATTCGGTTTTATTTACGGTTTTGGACATTTGTCAGTGTTCTCATACCATGGTATTGATCTGATGTTCATATTTTTTGCATTATTAGCAGCATACTTTTTAAGTTTGGTTTCTACGCTAATTAAATAAAATGTAACAAACGCCTAAAACAACGCGGCCTCTGGCCGCTGGACTCGCAACAAGTTGCTCGCCGTTTAGGCGAGCGTTATGTTTCAAAAGGAAATTGAAAGTGAAACTCATTTTTATCGCTCTATTCGCATTAACATTTCAAGCGCATGCAGGCTGCGATATCTCGGAAGAGACACAACGGGATTACAATCAGAAATATGGGGATCATATTTCTATCGAAACAACATTGAGAGACTCTAGTTACTATGTTGTAGCTAGTCTTCCGACTGCCATCGACAATCAAAAATTTAAGGCCGTATGGTTATTCGCTGATAGCGTCGATGAACCATCTTTTGTAGCACCATTAGAGACATTTCAAGAAGGTGACATGTTTTTAGCTTGGTACGAAATTGATGCAGGCTTAATAAGACGTCATTTTGTTGCTGCCAAATTTGGTGAAGATTGCGGTACTAGTGTTATCAAGGAAATATTCTACAAATGAAACATAACAAAACGCTGTTGGCACTCCCTTCGGTCGCTGGGACGCTAACACGGGGCCGCTTCGCGATTATAGCCCCATGTTAGCGCCCCAAAGCTTAGCGTTATGCACCGAAGGAGAATCCGTGCAAGAAGTAGATGACGAATTTTATGAGCGTGCTGATGCGCACATTCATTTGTCCAACGATCAGATAAATGAAAAGGCCACCCTAGGCAAAGTAAGTGCTTCAAATATGTACGCTACGGCTCGTTTCAATGCGTGGGTTAGTGCGTGCGGCTGGAATAATGGCCAAGAAATGGCTGCTTCCAAGCAAGAGACACTAGACTACTTCGTCACTGAATACCGGAAAATGCTCGAAGAAAACCTAGATGATTACATCGAAAACTTCGAGTCTTACATGAGGCCCAGCGAGTAATGCATAACAAGGCCATTAAATTCGCTCCCTACGGTCGCCGGACGCTCGCAAGCTCGCCCCGTTTATGGCGGCGTTAGGCTGTAGAGCATGGATCGAGACGAAGATTTGATAAGAGGTGTTGGATACATGGTTATTCAAGCTTCTCACTTAGAAAGAGAAATTGAAGAACTGTGCCGTTGGTTGGGCTTGGCCTTTCCCAGACCTGAGCACCATGAGGCAATTCGAGTTAGCGACAAAATTAAGTGGTGCAAACAAAAGATTAAAGATGCGAATGATCATGCTCTCGAAAGCCTTGATAAAGCTCTTGATAAGACTATGAATCTTTTGGAAAAAAGAAATAAATTGGTCCATGGTCAGATATATTTCGCATCAAATGCACCTGAAAAAATAATTTCAACGAAAAAAAGTGTTCACGAGCGAGAGCTATTAGCATCGGAAGTTTATGATTTAGCAGAAAATATCTATGAGCTTCATCAAAGCTTATTGGGTGAAAATGCTTTTAAACTTGTCGAAGCCCTGAAAGATAAAATAAATGCCTAACAAGCGCCTTAAACATCGCGGCTTGCAGCCGCTGGACTCGCAACAAGTTGCTCGCCGTTTAGGCGTGCGTTAGGTTTTTGTATGCCCCGAGACCATGCAACTGAAGCTGATTACTATCTATACGGTATCGAGCTGGGAATACTTGGCTTCGAAAAAGCGATTGAATGGGCAGACAGCATCATAGAGTTAGAAGCTGAACCGGAAGTAGAAATCATTGATATCGCATTGGCTGCTCCCAAGGGCCGCAATGGTGTTATGGACGCTCTGAAAGAGGTAAAAGGTGTAAGAGATCCTCAAATGGCTGGAAGAATGCTGTTGAGAGATCTTAAATCACTTTTACAAAATGGAAGCAATTTAAAAGCTATATCTAGCAAAGCTTTAAATGTTACTTGGGTTACCCAAATGCCTGAAGAAATAAGATGGAAATTTGATTATATCGACGATGATATATCACTTGCGGAGCAGGGCATCTACTCTGATATTGAGCAATGCAAAATTGAGCTAAAAGAAATGTTGGAACTGTATCAATATCATGAAGCAACCTAACAAGCGCCATCAAAAACGCGCCCGTTGGGCGCTCGACTCGCAACAAGTTGCTCGCGTTTGTGGCGGGCGTTAGGTGATCTAGAGCATGGAATATTTAGCACCGGTTATTTCATCAATTGTTGTCGGGCTTATATTGCTGAGTCTTGGGCGATGGTTAGAGCGTAAAACCAATAAGAACTTCAAATCTTTGGGTGAGTGGGGATTTATCGTCGTTATGTTTGCCGCTAGCTTAAATGTTTTTCTTATAAATAAGTTGGCTTTAGATGAATGGGGTATCTTGATTGTATTAATAAGTACGTGGTCTATATTAACCTTTTTTATATTATGCTTCGGCAAGACAAACACCTAACAATGCGCAGCAGTCGCGGCCTTTGGCCGCTGGGATGCCAACCGCGATGCGGTCGTCACCCATGTGCTTTGCGTTATATGCCTTTGTCAGCGCAGGAGTAAAATGAAAGTATCGTTGGGAAAACTGAGCGCATGGTTTGCCATAGTCGGTGCAATCGGAATATTTACATGGATTCCTTGGCTAATATACAAATCCATTACTGGGGATAGTTCATACGATTTTTTTATGTTTTTTAGCATGATGGTTGGCGTACTGCTCTCAATCGCTCACCATTTTTTAGCCTTCTTTGTTAAATGTCCTAATTGCGGCAAATCATTGATGGTTAGAGGATTCAAAAAAATAAAGCCAGATACTCATGACAGTGGGTTAGAAGTGGCATTTTTATGGTTTACCGATAAAGTCCACTGCATGCATTGCGGTGTTAAGGTCGATAAATGCGGCATATAACAAGCAAAGCCAGCCGACACGTACCGCGCAGCTGCTTTGAGCGTTATACGTTTTTGGGATGAATTAGGGAATCATGGAAGTTTTAAATACTGCTTTACTGATCAATATCACCACAATTGGGTTTATCCTAGTTGCAGCCTTTGTTGCTTCAAAGTCTTCAGGACTTTCCAAAAAATATTTTTTGTTCGGATTGCTGGTTATGTTAATAAATTCCTTAGTTGCAATACCGCTCACAGTTTATGGTCTACAAGTATTTGATAGTGAAAATGGGTTATTTATTATTAGTAACATCAGTGGTGCATTTTTCGGTATTGGGGTGCTTATTTGCGCTTATGCTTTCAAGGTTAAATAAAGACACGTATAACAAGTTAAATCATCGGAAAACCACTCGCTGGCTGCGCCAAAACGCTCGCGTTTTCCGCTGTTTAAAGCGTTATAAGGCATCCGAGATATGAGCGAAGAAGAACAATTTGTTGAATGCTGCACTCATGGAAAGCAACAAGCGACATATGTATGCCAACATATTGTGCAAAGCCTTCGAGATGGTAAGCCCAGGGGTTTTTGGTCTGCTGAGCCGGAGCCGGGCGATGAACGGCCAGATTCATGGTGTAGTGCTTGCGAAGATAAAGTTAACAGCACCGGCGGCGAATGGAATGATGAATCCGAGGAATTCGCTGGTGTAACTTTGTTGTGTGGGGCTTGCTATGATCGAGCAAAGAACATGAATAGAAACAATTAGCTATGGTGCAAGTGCCTTATAACAAACGCATTAAGGGTGGACGCAAAAAGCTTGGCTTGCGCTCATTCTTCGCTAATTATAGCCAAGCCTTTTGCTCCACTTATGCGAGCGTTACATGGAGTAAGTCATGGCTTGGTTGCCAATGTATTTAGTAGAAGAAGACTTAAAGAGCTTGTCTGATTTTCTTTGCTCAGAGGAACAAATTTCACTTGTTAAGTCTGTTGGTCAGGGGCGTTGGCAGGCATTTAGCGACTTTGAAATATCCGAATCAGGTCGTTACTGCCTCTTCCATTCTGAATCGGGACCTCTTCCGTTATTGGCTAAAAACCAAAGTGATCCCGATGGAAAAATATCAAACCCATTTGAAGGGTGGCAAGAGAAGCGTTCAGGGGCTAATCCTACTCAGCCATATTTTGGCGCAGGGCATCCTGCAATCTTTTGGCTTAATGCCCGCCTTAAAGTAGAGGGGAAAGTAGGTATGTCTTCATTTGAATGGATTGGAAATCATTACGCACGAACAGGCAGTCCGGCACCAGAGGTTGCAAAGAAGTGGTGGGGACGACTTGGTAGGTGGGTAAGAAAACAGTCGTTTAAAGTACCAAGGTCTGGAGCATTAGACGGTAGCGGCAAAGAAATTTGGGCGTTTAGTAGCGCAATGTTGGAATTTGAGTCAGGAGTTGATCGTGCTAGTAACCCGTAAAATCCATGTAACAAACAGCTCAAGCCGACCTCCACTGCGTTGCTCGTTTTGTGCTGTTCCGCTACGCCCGCACAAAACAATCAACTCCGTTCCGGCGGCTTAGCTGGGCGTTATGTGTAGGCGATATGATAAGCACTGAATTCAGAATGATTTTGCTATTTGCTCTAATAATTATCAGTGGAATACTGGATTATTTGATACGTAAAGAATGGCACATTTTCTTTCCGCTATTGAAAAAGCATGACTCACAATTCGTAAATCAATATGATCATTTTGGACCATCGATCTTTGAAAGGGCAGCTTTAATTTTTCAATTGTCATTTTGTGGATTAAGTTTTCAGGGTGCTGGTGCGGCCTTAATAAGTAGCGTTAATAAAATTCGGAACCTGAATAGACTGCGTTGGTTTACACTTTTTCTTTTTGTTGTGTTTGGATTTATCTACACATAACAAGCAAATTTTATCGCCAGCAAAAAGCGCTGGCTGCGACGTCAACCCGCTGCGCGGCTTTCCGCGCTAAATTTGGGCGTTATGCAAAAGGAATGAGATGAGAGTAACGACGGATATCTCAAGAATGGATCTTGTAAGGTTAAACTTAAGATTTATGTTTACAACATCCTACATGTATAAATATTTTTTATTATTGTTGCTATTGTGTTGATCATAGTATTTTGGGAAACAGGTATACCAAACACAGAAAAGAAATGGTTTATTTCTATTTCTGGGGCGTTTCTAACTGGGCTTGCTGTAGTTGGCATATATTCAGTCTTCTGTATTGGTTCAATTTTGTTACGTTCCAATACCTCAAACGGTATTCTAGGTGTTCATGAGTATGAGCTCAGAGATGAAGGCTTATTTGAAAAAACAGCGGCAAATGAGACGCTAAATAGATGGGAAGGGCTTGGTAAAGTCTCAGTATCTGGTCCCTTCTTATTACTGCAAGTATCTGGATTTTTGTATCATATTTTTCCGAAGAAGTGCTTTAAAACCGAAGAAGATTTTAATTCATTTAAGACTGCGCTTCAGAACAAGGTTTACCAAGCGCATAACAAACCACTGTAGTCGCTCACTACGTTCGCGGGACAAAAACACATGGGCTGTCTCGCTTCGCTCGCATTTTAGCCCATGTGTTTTTGCCCCTAAGTGGGGTGTTAGCCGGCTGTCGAGAAGTTGTAATTTCAAAACCTGTTTTACTTTTCGGGTCTGCTTGCGTTAAGTTGTATCTTAGTTGTTAATTTATTCCGTCGGGTTCGCTAGTTTGTTGGTCAGGTGCAATCTCTGATGGGGCGATAGCGTTGTTCCTTTTGGCTCATTGGCTCCGCTTTATCAAGTTTTAAGGTTCCAGCCATTTTCTTTGTATCGCACTTGGCTGGTTATGTTTTTAATTTTGCACAGGGGTGCTGTTGTTCTGCATCGCATGGCGGCAGTGCCGCGTGGGGTGTGTGTTTGTCGCCGCTAACAAGGCGCATCATTCGCTCCCTTCGGTCGCTGGGATGCCAACCGCGATGCGGTCGTCACCCATGTGCTTGGCGTTAGGGCAATAAGGAAGTTCAGTGAACAAATCAAAACTATTAGCAGTTTCGGCGCTCTTTGCGCTAAGTGCCTGTTCAACAGTAAATCAAACAGTTGTATCGGAATCTCTAGATTTAGTTGGTAACAAAGAAGCCGTTGAAAAGTATTGGGTAGTTGAGCGTAAAGTTGCTCCAGAATATCCGCTGGCGGCTGGCAAAAATGGTATATCGGGTTGCGTGGAATTTACGCTTTTAATTGATGGTGACGGTAAGCCTCAAAACTTGACGGTAATTAAAAGTTTCCCTGGCTCAACCTTCAACAAAAAGGCCTATGAAGCATTGAGAAAATGGCAGTGGACACCCGCTGCTAGCAATACTCAAAAGCAGCAAGTTCTAACAACGATACAATTAGACTTCACTACTCAAAAGTCAGTTAATCATGCTGAGGCCTATGCAGCGTGCAAAATTTAAATTGCCCTAACAAACAAATATTATCGCCAGCAAAAAGCGCTGGCTGCGACGTCAACCCGCTGCGCGGCTTTCCGCGCTAAATTTGGGCGTTATGTTGCAAGGAGCAACTAGTGGGATTAGCTCAAACCTTAACAACTGAAAGCGGTAATGCTCAGGAGTTTGAAGAGTTTATCCATTCACTAAGTGATGTAGCCTCACTAAAGAAAACAGAAACCGGCTGGATCGTTTCAAAATTTGAGAATCAACAATTTATATTTGAAATTCAGTTGATAGCGAATGGTTTTTATATACATCGTTCAGGAAATTACTTTTCTTTTTTTGGCTTTTTTATAGAGGCTGTAACAGGTAATTTCGGCCGGGTTTCTATAGAGGATGTTTAATTTGTTGCAACATAACAAGGCGCATCACTCGCAGCCTGCGGCTGCTGGGACGTCAAACGCTAACGCGTTTTTCCGCCCGTGTGCTTTGCGTTATATTTTCAGGGAAGTCCATGCGTATAATTAGTATTTTAGCTTTCTTAACGTTGGTTGGATGTAGCGAAGCTGACATAGAGCCATGCAGTCAAGTAGAGATCGGAATGTTCGAATCAGAACTTATCAAAGAACTTGGCAGTCCTTTTCAAAAATCTGATGAAATAGATAATAAGAAAGCGTTAATGTTTAAAGGTGAAAATATTCCAACAATAATGATTGTTGAGTTAAACAAAACCGAGTTAGGTAAATACAAAGTGTCGCATTGTAATGTCATGTAAAATTGAAAATATAACAAGCAATTCAAAAGGGACAAAAAACAGTTTGCTGTTTCGTTCCTCAACATTTTAGCAAACAATTTTTTGCCCGTTAATTGGGCGTTATACATACATGGAAAAGTTGATTCATGATTAAAACAATTAGAGTAACTGAGAAAGATTACCTCAACTTCACTAATTACGCGTTTAAGCGGCTGTGCACACCACAACCTAAGGGCGGTAAAGGCTTCATCAAGAACATGATTATTTGGTGCATTTTAACGATAGCTTTTATGTTCTTATTTCAGATTGATTCAATATCATTATCTAGCTTTCATTGGCCGTCAGCATTAATAGTCACATTTCCTTTTACAGTGTTTATTGTCGCTTACTATATGAATATGCGTAAACTCCGTCAGTCGAGTATTCCCAATCAAAATGGCTTAATGCTTGGAGAAAAAACCATAGAGTTTGGTACTGACGGAATTACAGAAATAAACCCACTTGGAAATTGTTTCTATAAATGGGAAAGCGTTGAGTCAGTGGAAGATAATAGCGGTGATCTTTATATTTTCTTAGATAAGCTTTTTGCCTTAATCATCCCTGCTGCTTCTTTTACCTCAGATATAGAAAAAGCCGAGCTCCAATCAATAGTGAAAAAGTATGTATAACAAGGCGCTATTGACGCCACTGTCGTGGCTGGGACGGCTTACGCTGCGCTCCAGCCGCCCCAAAGCTTTGCGTTATAAGCCTTTAGAGTATTAAGCATGGAAGACAATAAATTTTTTAAATTAGTATGGCGTTTTAATGGCTTACTTATTTCTGTCGCAGGCATTTTGGCAATCGGTGTACTTTTGTTTGCCATGTACCAAATTTTCAAAGACGTAACGAGAGAGCGTAATGCTCAAAACATAGTTAATATTGAGAAAAGTGGTGAAGTGAAACAAAACTGGAGGCTTGGCCACGTTATTCATTTATCTAGTCATAAAACGTTAATGATTCCTTTAAACTCGGATCAAAGTTTTGACCGAGGCTATTTTAGTAAATCTTCCAATTCGACTAGAAATTATCTATTTATAAACACTGAAACTAATACAGAGCAGTGGCTGTTTGATCACACAAACTACCTAATTGAGAGCACTAACCAATTACGAATTGGTGATTACGACTCTAATACCCCGGTTTTAGCAATTTTTTATAACTTAGTTAAATTAAACACTAACAATGATAATCAGCTTACGCCAAGTGACTTAATATCAATTTCAATGTCTAAACCTAATGGCTCGGGTTACAAAGAAATAATAACTGATGTAGAGCAAGTAATTGGCAACACTCTTTTATCTGAAACAGAGTTATTAATCATCTATCAATTAAACGGTAAATCACTTATTTCTATCATCAACTTAACTAACTTTGAGCTTAGTAATACAAAAGAGCTGCCTAAAGTCGGCTCATAACAATCGCATTAAGGGTGGACGCAAAAAGCTTGGCTGCGCTCATTCTTCGCTTGGTATAGCCAAGCTTTATTGCGCCACTTATGCGGGCGTTATGTGCTTTGGAGAAATTCATGGAAGTTATTGTTGTTGAAGAACATACATCTGAATATCCAAATCCTATTTATTTGAAGCAAGGCGATGAGGTTCAACTTGGAGAAATGGATGATGAGTTTCCTAATTGGATATTCGTTGCTACAGATTCAGGTGTACAAGGTTGGACTCCAGCTCAATATATCGAGCCGATCTCAGGCACTAAGAAAGGCATACTGCTGCATGATTACGATGCTGTAGAGCTCAATACTCAATTTGGAGAAAAGCTGACAGTCTTGTTTGAACTTAATTCTTGGTACAGAGTGTCGCGTTCAACAGGTGAAGTGGGTTGGGTTCCTGTGAAAACGGTAAAACGCACATAACAAACGCCTCAAGAGGGACTGTCAACGCGCGGCGTTTCCAGTCCCAATGAGCCGCGGTGGTTGCGGTTGTTGTGTTTGAGTTTTGTGTTATGCGTTGCCAGCCCCTTAGGCGGGCGTTAGGCATAAGGAACTAGCTTGAAAACACATAATAAAATTTTACTTTCAGGTGAGCTACTTCTCGAAGCCGCTAACATTTATAAATCTGCAAAGACAGATACTGAATTTGCTAAGAGCATTCTCCTTGCCGGTGCTGTTATTAATATTGTGTCACCATTGTTGCAAGAGTTAGGTATTGAGCCCTCCGAAATTCAACATGCTCATGTCGTATTGAAGCTTAGAAAAATTGATAAAGACACTTTAACTAAAGATCAGCTCAGAAAAGAGATAGGCAAGTCATTAAAATTTTCAAGGATGGCTTATAACTCCTTAAAACACTCAGGAAAAGGGGAACTGAAAGCATCAGACGATTTAATCTTCGAAGCTAATCTCTCCGAGGAAGCTTATTTCTTAATTGGAAATGCGATTGATGATTTTAAACGGCTACCATTGCCTGTTCGTACTATTAATAGTGAATTGCCCGGTGAACTTTTGACATTGTTGCAATCTAGTTGGATTGCCTAACAATCGCCATCAAAAACGCGCCCGTTGGGCGCTCGACTCGCAACAAGTTGCTCGCGTTTGTGGCGGGCGTTAGTGGTCAAAATGAATCGAGCCCTGTTAATTATATTATTATTATTCTCAATAGCTTGCTTTAGCGAAGATGAAGCTCCTGAAACTATATGGATCGCGTCAGACAATGTGGTGTCATGTAACCCCAAAGATTTAAATCTGGGAGATACGCTACAAATAAAGTTAGGCGGTAGACATGGAAAAGAACTTGCAGTCGCAAGAGATGATGAAGGAGTTTGGCTATTCCTGATTGTCGGCTTACCTCCATTAGGTATGGATTCACTGATGTCTCATCAAGAGTTTGAGAAAGTTAATTCAATCGAAATCACCGCCAGAACAACAGGTTATCGCTGGGATGTTAAAGGTGGCAATGAAGTTATATTTTCTAAGCCCGGAAAATATACACTATATATTAGTGAGAATTTAGAGAGCGAAGATGGCGGTTATAAGTGCGAAGTAACGGTCAAAAACCACTAACAAGCAAAGGCAGCCGACGCTTAACGCGCGGCTGCTTTGAGCGTTACATTTTTGGTTGGGACCGAGCGAAATGAATTACCTTAAAAGTGGGATGTATGTTTTTACTTGTACGGTTGCTCCTTTTCTTACGTGGTATTTGTTACAAACGTTAGTTTTTAGCCAATGTGATCCTAAATTTGGTTGCTTCGGGACGTTCAAATTATTTTTTTTCATATTGATTTTATGGGGGCTACTGGCTGTAGTTGGTCATATTTCTAACTTGTTTATTCAGTCAATAATGAAAGGAACACCACTAAAAGCAAATAACTACATGGTGGGATTATTCGGTTTTATTTACGGTTTTGGACATTTGTCAGTGTTCTCATACCATGGTATTGATCTGATGTTCATATTTTTTGCATTATTAGCAGCATACTTTTTAAGTTTGGTTTCTACGCTAATTAAATAAAATGTAACAAACGCCTAAAACAACGCGGCCTCTGGCCGCTGGACTCGCAACAAGTTGCTCGCCGTTTAGGCGAGCGTTATACGCACAGGAGTTGCGCTTGATTTTTCGATTAACATTTTTGTTATTTTTCTTATATGCCAGTCCAGCCGTTGCGGGAACTCAGGAGCCAAGAGTCTTAGTTATTGATGGCATTCAAATTGAATACATCGATATTGGTGCTGGAAGCAAAACTCTGGTGATTGAATCAGGTATCGGAATGGGCTTAGCTTACTGGCAACCGTTATTAGCTGACCTTTCAAAATTAAATATCAGAACAGTTATATATTCTCGTGCTGGGAATGGGAAATCTCAGGCTGCCAAATACGTTAGTTTAGCTACTTCAAATCAACGACTCGAAAAACTGCTTTCGACTATTCACGCAAAAGAAAATCTAATTTTAATTGGTCACTCCTTTGGTGGCTTGCATGTCAGAGCATTTGCTGCCGCTTATCCCGATCGGGTAAAAGGGTTACTTTTGCTCGATCCAAGTCATGAGCTGTTTGATAGTGAATTAAATAAATACGACGCAACGTGGGCGAAACGCGATACTACTAAATTAAACGGCATGATGAATAACCAGCCTGAATGGGATCTCCTACAGGGGATTTATCATCAGAAAATGATTGCTGATGACGATATTGCCAACAAAATTCCTGTGGTCATAGTTACCTCATCAAAATTAAATGAAAGTGACTGGTGGATTGGCCATAGTGTGCAGGGTAAAAAGATCTGGCGGGATTTGCACCAGTCACTGATCATCAATAATGCAAATTCTATCCATATGGTTACTAATCAAACTGGTCATAACGTTCCACATGATAACAAGCTTCTGTTTTTAAGCTCTATTAGTGCATTATTAGGTTTGGTTGATGGCGTATAACAAACAAATTTTATCGCCAGCAAAAAGCGCTGGCTGCGACGTCAACCCGCTGCGCGGCTTTCCGCGCTAAATTTTGGCGTTAGCCGGCTGTCGAGAAATTTTAGGTACAAAATCTGTTTTACTTTTCTGCTTTGCTTGCGTTAAGTTGTATCTCAGTTGTTAATTTATTCCATCGGGCTCACCAGTTTGTTGGCAAGGTGCAATCTCTGATGGGGCGGTAGCGTTGCTCCTTTTGGCTCATTTGCTCCGCTGGCTTTTAAGTTTTAGGTTCCAGTCACTTCGCTGTATCGCACTTGGCTGGTTACGTTTTTAATTTTACACATGGGTGCTGTTGGTTGGCATCGCTTGGCGGCAGTGCCGCGCGGGTAGTGTGGTTGTCGCCGCTAACAAGGCGCACCATTCGCTCCCTTCGGTCGCTGGGACGCCAACCGCTGCGCGGCCGTCGCCCATGTGCTTTGCGTTAGCCGGCTGTCGAGATGGTTTAGGTACAAAATCTGTTTTACTTTTCGGCTCTGCTTGCGTTAGTTTGTATCTCAATTGTTAATTTATTCCATCAAGTTCGCCAGTTTGTTGGCAAGGTGCAATCTCTGATGGTGCGGTAGCGTTGTTCCTTTTGGTTCATTGGCTCCGCTTGTATCAAGTTTTAAGGTTCCAGCCAGTTCGTTGTATCGCACCTGGCTGGTTATGTTTTTTAATTTTGCACATGGGTGCCGCTGTTCGGCATCGCTTGGCGGCAGTGCCGCGCGGGTAGTGTGGTTGTCGCCGCTAACAATGCGCACCATTCGCTCCCTTCGGTCGCTGGGACGCCAACCGCTGCGCGGCCGTCGCCCATGTGCTTTGCGTTAGCAGCTTTCGGGTGTTTAGGGTTTCAGTCAGCAGTTTTATTCTGGCCTTGCTCGCGTTTTGTTTTTTTAGCAGCAAAGCCAAAAGGTAAAGTCCGCCAGTTTGTGGGTTAGCCGCTGGCGGCGAGGGCGGTAGCGTTGTTCCTCTGGTTCATTTGCTCCGCTTGCAGCAGGTTTTAAGGTTCCAGTTATTTCGTTGTATTGCACTTGGCTGGTTAGGTTTTTAATTAATGGGTGCAGTGGCTTCGGTCAACTTCGCGTGGCGGCAAAGCCGCGAAAGTTTAGTGTTTGATGCTAACAAGTTACTGCACCGGAAAAATAACTCGCTGGCGCTCGTCATTTTCCGGTGAGCAAAGCGTTAGGTGCCGGTTCCGCTGAGCCCGAGGAGAATTTAGAGTCAAATGGAAATTTACAATACCGATATCGCATCTGCGATTTTGATTTTGCTCGGTCTTGTCGTTCTCTTCAAAAAGAGCATTACATTAACTCTTTCTGTTGGCCCATCAGGTACTAACACCTTCGTCAATGAAAACAGTAAGTATACAAAAAGTAGTAATTTTCAGCTTCAAGGTATTCAAAAACTATTACTTGGATTAGGTTTGGTTATCGGCGGTTTTCTTTTTGGTTTTTATGTGCAAGGAGAATTGGCATTTACACTTTAAGTTTCAATGTTGATTCGGCACCTAACAAGCGCCTAATTGCAGTCGCTAGCGCGACTTCGGACACACAATTTGTTGCGCAATTTGCATTTCGCTGCGCTACATTATCGCAAATTACCCAACAAACTGTGCGCCGCATAGGCGAGCGTTAGGCCTAAACGAGTAACATGAATATTTACATTGCAGTTTTTTCTTTCATTATAGGTTGTTTGGTTTGCTTACCACTTTTTAAGTATTTGTTGTCAGCGGTCACAGTTAATGCCAGTGAATTTGCAGCGGGTTATAAGAAAGTAAAAGGCCGTGATCCGATTGAAGATGCAGTATCACATTATAGAAACGACTCTACGGTGAACTCATTCACAACTGCTAGTTTGGTGGTTTTAATTCTACCTTGTATACCTGCATCGTTCTTAGCTGTACCGTTGTATTTTTTAATTGAATGGGCTTTAGGATTATTTGGTGTATAGGCCTAACAAACCAATCAACCGGACACAAACTCGCTGGCTGGAGCTCGTGCCTCGCCATTTTCGCCAACAAGTTTGCGCCGTTTATTAGGGGCGTAACACCTAAAAGGAGAGATCGTGCTAGATATTTGGTATACATTCCCTGCCACGATGGGCGAGGACCGAGCTTGGATATCCTACAATCACGGTTACGGAGAGGTTGCAGAATCAGACCCTCGTCACAACGTTTTAAGAATCAGGCTCACGCGTAAAAAACCCCACAGAAACAGGTATGCCAACAAATGAGGAGTATCCTCAATTATCTAAAATTGATGAAATGTTAGATGAAAAATTTTCTGAGGTTGGCGGTGTTTATGTTGGGCGCGTAACCGTTGATGGTCATCGTTTCTTTTATTTTTATCTAAACATTGAAGAAAAGCAGGCATCAGAAATAATTGATGAAGTAACAGTCAAAACTTCTTATCAAATGCAATACGTGCACGAAAAAGATACTAACAAAAAATTCTATTGGGAGCAGCTTTATCCAACAGATGACGACTGGCAGGTAATTCAGGATTTGAAAGTTTTGGATTCACTGTCTGAAAACGGCGATCTTAAAGATAAAGAGAGGGAAGTTATGCACTGGGCATATTTCCCAAGTGACTCTTCATGCAATCAATTTGCTGCATGGGTAAAGTCAGAAAATTATGAATTACACTTTACAGGTAAAGACGAAGACAGCTCTGATTGCTATACAAAATTTACTCATGTTGGAGCTATGCATCTTGTGGATATAACCAACCATACGATTAAATTAGGCAAAAAAGCACGAGAGTTAGGTGGTAGGTATGACGGGTGGGAAACCAGTGTCGAAAAAAAGTAGGTGTCACAAAAACATTATGTTGGGAGTTTTACTCGTTGAAAAAGCGCTCCTAAAACCCCCCATATGTTAAACGTTGGTATGACTCCCCATAAATCTTGCTCATTACTAGAGAGTTGAAATTCCTCTTGCCAAGTATTCGCAGAGCCGAAGGCTAGGATAAAGGCAACAAAACTTATAATAATCAAGTTTTGAAACGTGCCAAAAAAACGAGTATTTCAGTAAGCACAGCGCTAATCATTAACTACGTTAAAAATCCTTACAACTAATCCAGAATATCTACAAATTCCCCAGGTTAATTGTAAGCGTAACAACAACCACACCTTGCGGTGTGGCTGCTGATCAATAAGGCAGGAGTTCTTGCAGTTGCTCGTGGGTATTGGCTTTGGGCAGCTCTGTCAGCAAGCGGCATAAGTAATCATACGGTTCCAGACCATTGATTTTGGCCGTTTCGACTAGGCTATACATTGCAGCACTGGCTTCTGCGCCCGTTTCAGTATTGGCAAACAACCACGCCTTGCGTCCAATCACGAACGGTTTGACGGCGCGCTCAGCACGGTTGTTGTCGATATTTAATCGGCCATCGTCCAGATAGCGGATGAGTTTGGGCCACTGATTCAGGCTATACGTGATAGCGACTCCCAGTAAACTTTCTTTCGTGACACTCTCGCTTGATTTATCCAGCCAGCTTTTAAATTGTTCTAGCAGTGGTTTAGCTAGTGCTTGTCTGGCGTCATACTTCTTATCAGGCGGCGCAGTTTTTAATTTACTCTCCAGTGCATAGAGTTTCTGGATGTGGTTAAGGGCCACATCCGCTTTACCCGTTTTGCCTTTGCCCTGTGCTTTTTGGGCTTCAACGAACTTGCGTCTGGCATGCGCCCAGCAACCGACTAAGGTTGCGTGAGTTTTCTCATACCCGGCATAACCATCGACCTGCAGATAACCGTTAAAGCCGGATAAGAAGTCACAGGGATGTTTGCTGCTGCGGCTATCCTGATAATCAAACAGCGCCAGTTTGGGGCCGGTACTTTTTTCTAAGCCACAGCCATACACCCACATGTAGCAGGTGCTTTTCTCAACATCCAGCACATTGACCGTGGTTTCATCTGCCCACAGCACCGGCTGTTTCAGAAGCTCAGCTTTCATTAACGCCAGTAGCGGTTTAAGTTTATCTGCACAGGTTATCAGCCAACGACTCATCGTTTGACGACTAAGCTCAATACCTGCCTGATTAAACAACTGCTCCTGACGGTATAACGGCAAGCCATAGTGCATTTTGCTGCTGATGATTTGCGCCAGTAAACTTGGCGTGGCCATGCTCTTAGGGATAACCGCAGCTGGCACATCAGCAATCTTAATGTCGACCTTAGTGCCATTGGTTTCACACTGCCGGCAGCTGTATTTCAACCGGACGTTTCTAAGAACACGGATTTGCGCGGGCACGAACTCAATTTGCTCACTGACTTCTTCACCCATTTGATGCAGGGCATGGCCACAGCAGACACAGGTTTTATCGTCAATGTCATGGATAACGTCAACGCGGGGCAATTCAGGAATAATACGCGGTCGGCGTGGCTTGGCGGTTTTCTCAGCGCTCTCGGTCGTCTGAGTATCTGGCTCTGTTGCTACTGACTGCTCTTCAATAAGCTGCTCGGCCTCATTTAACACTTCGCCTTCACCTTCGTAGGTCTCGCTGCTGGGGCTAAATTTCTGGTACTTCTTCAGGTTATAGCGCTCCAGTAATTGCTGTAACTTATCCGAGAGCTGCTGGTTAACCCGCTCTAGTTTAGCGATGCGTTTGTCTTTTTGCGCCAGTTTGCGCTCAAGCTTTTGCGTCTGCTCAAGCAGCATTTTCTTGAGCAGTTCAACATCATCAGGTAAGGATTGAGGTATCTTTTTCATGGCCGTTATTGTAACGGCCAATTTGGCTAAGTGCTTGGTAAGATTTAGATTGTTTTGGATGCGATCTACAGGATTTATAGCCGATCGGCATATCAACCCACACTCTGGTAATGCAGCGGCTGGTGCGCGGTGATTTTTTGAATATCGACACCTTGCAACAGCCAATGCCATTGCTGCTCGCTAATAGACAACACTTTACCTGGCATCTGCCTTGGCCAGCGGAATGTGTCTTTTTCAAGTCGCTTGTACCACAGACAAAACCCAGTGCTATCCCAGTACAGCACTTTTAACCGAGTACGCTGCCGATTGCAGAACACAAATAGTGCACCGCTAAATGGCGAGAGCTGCATCTCTTGCTCGACCAGCAACGATAAGCCATTAATGGATTTGCGAAAATCGACCGGCTGTTTATGCAAATAGACCTTAAGCACATCGAGGAACATTTTCATAGTCAAAGTGCTCTGAGCAAGGCGGCTAACCAGAGTGCATCCGTCCCTGCTGGAAGTTGCAATTCCATATCACGCTTGCGTAGCAGGATATGCTGGGCCAGTGGCGAGCTTTGTGGTGCTAATTCAATGAAACCGGTGTCATCATTCTGATGAGCCAACAACTGGCGTTTACGGAGATTGAAATAGGTCGGGATAATCCCTTGTCGTTTAGCAAATGCCGTTTGAGTAAGGCCACTTTGGGCTTGCTCGGCGAATAAGGCCAGCCATTGTTCTTTAGTGCGTTTCATGATGATTACCCTGATAATTTAAAGAGGCAGACAGGGTAATGTTGATCAGTTAGGATAGGAATGTGTGGTTGGCGTTACGCTTACGGTTAATTCTTATTTACTAATAATCCAAAATCGTAAATCTTTATTTCCAATTTTATGCACCGTTAGTCACACAAAGTGGGAATCCCAGTTATTGTGAAACATCCCAAATCGTGGCAAATAAATTCTAGCGTTAGAATTGAATCCCATATGAAATAAGGATTTGAGATAGAAAAATACAAATTAGAAAAACGACTTTAAAATTAAGCGCTAGAAAAAAAGCATAATTTCAAATAACGCCTAGAAATTTCTAACAGATCCGCAAAGATCATCCTGAGATGGCCTTGCTAGCATGGTGCAGAGCGTAAATGCGGCTTGCTGTTGTTCACTCACAATACGCTTTGTTCCGCTAAAACTCAATACTTTGCTAATTTCGCCTCGTATCATAAATATCTCATTTATTTTATAATTCAGGCTTTATGTCGGATTAAGACCAGACTACGAAGGGAGCGATTTGGTTGGCAAACATCTCAGTCGATGACGTGTTAAAAAAGATCGGTAGAAACATGCTGCTCTTCCAAGAGCTAGAGTACTTACTGAAGCATATTATTCTGAACGGCAATATCTCCGGTTATGTCGGAGATTTCCACGAAAAGAGAGCAAAACAAGTAGCGACTGTTAGTACGCAGACCTTGGGCACTCTTGTCGGCCAGTATATTTACGATATTCATGCTGACTCAGAGATGGATGATGAAAAATTCGATGACAAGGACGAATGTCATGTTTCATTCAAATTCAGAATACAAAGTGATTCAGCCTATTTTGAAACAAAGAAACTCGCCTTATCTAGATTGGTTGCTGAGCGAAACGAACTGGTTCATCATCTTCTACCCCAATTTATCCCCAGTTCACCTGACAGTTGCCAAGAAATAGCCCAGAAACTAGATGCACAAAGTGAGACAGTGCGACAAGAAATTAAGAACTTGAAGGAAATCGTCAAATTGCTTGAAGAAGGCAAAAAACAATTGCTTGATTTTCTCGATTCAGAAGAGGGTAAAAAACATTTTGAATTGCAGTTCATACAAGGAAGCAGGCTTGTTGGTTTGCTTCAAGAAATATCGGAGCAAGTGCAACGAGATGACGGTTGGACGTTGTTGAGTATTGCAGGCCAACTTGTAAAGCAACACGCTCCTGAGGAAATTGCTCGTTTAAAGCCCAATTACGGTCATAAAACTTTGAAAAGCCTAATCATTGCCTCCGAAGTGTTTGATGTTAGAGAAGAAAAAACTCAAAACGGTGGAGTGAGAGTATTATATAGAATGAGCAATAGGTAATCGTTTAAACCATACCTGACGAAGAGGTATATCACGGTGAAAATGGATCATTAAATTCCTATACGTTGCAATGTCCGTTCGAGTTGCAGATAGATGTATCAAAAGGATCATTATTCATGAGCAAACACCAATCTGATTCATCAGAACAACAGGAAGCGGAAGCATTCTTACTTAAGTCATTGGGAGATGAACTTGGTCTATCTTTTGATACCTCTGCAACCATTCCAGTAAGTACTTTAGTGCAGCCAGATGCAGTAGACCCAGTAAATAAGGTTGTAGTGGAAATATATGCACGAGTCGGCGCAGTGAAAGGGGCCCAACTTCACAAAATAAAAGGTGATATTCTTAAACTGGCGCTTATTGAGAAAGAGCTGGGCCCGAGTTGGCGCAAGATTTTGTGTTTTGCTTCACACGATGCAGCAAAGTACGTGCAAGGAAAATCTTGGGTTGCAGAAGCTGCTAGGGTTTTCGGCGTAGAGATTTATGTAATGGCGTTATCTTCAGAGCAAAAAGATAAAGTCCTCGCAGCTCAAGAAAGACAACGTATGGTAAACCCTAATCTTTAAGAGTTCAGCTTTACCAGTTAAGACATTAACTGGATTAGTCATAATTTCATCTGACAATTTTCATGATCGTGCTTGATCAAATCTGACAGTGAGCTTAGTGCCTTGTATCCAGCTGTGTTACTGAGACTTCTAAGTAACATCCTATTGTAAAAGCTATGCACACGCTGTAATTTGTTGAAATTACGGACGATGTATAGTGGGAGAGTTTTGATTGACAGATACAGTTTATCTAATAGCCCTCGTGTTTTTGCCTCTACTTATTCCTGTATTAGTGATTGCTGTCATTTTGGGAAGGGGCTCATGGCTTTTTGAACGTCTTAAGTTCACGTTGACTCTGCATGAGGGACGAGGGCTTGCTGGGCAAGGGCTATTGTGGGTATCAATACTGTCCCCTTTCCTTTATTTTCTCGCCCTTGGAGCAATCTCTTGGAGCGGTCACTCAATATCGTTGACAAGTGATGGATTGAAAGTATTTTTATCAATTAGCGCAATGCCACTGGGGGCATTATCTCTCTCTTTACCATTGTCAGTGCTTGTCTCTCGCATGCATGCAACCAAACAAACAGCAAAGCAGATTAGTATCACCCAGCTGAAAAACAACGTCGACCTTTTCTATTCTCATAGAAAAGAACTGTTTAGCTACTTTGGTCAGATGGCTGAAGTTAAGTATCTTGGGTGTTTAACCGGAAAGTTCAAAGTACACCCGCGAGTTCATATGGTGTTTTTTAGGGGAAAGCCCGAGGATGGGATTCCGCTAATGAATCACGAGGCATTTAAAGATGTTGAGAGCGAGTTATATGAAGCTAGGTGGGAGTTGGACTCAATAATCCGAGATGTAAATTCACAGTTGACCTACGATTTATATATTGCTAATTTTTGCAGCACAATCTACCGCCTTAGCCAAAAACTTGGATTGCCAGAAATTTATGTTGAACTTGCTGAGAACAGTGTTCTAGTCCCCACCAAGCTGGATAGTAAAGAAGAGATAAAACTTCTAACCGTCGGTAAAACTACTGATGAAGCCGTAGCAGCATATAGATATGCCAAAGACTATTTTCATATTCTTTGTGATTTCGCTGGTCGGAAACCAGATTGCGAAAAAGATGAAGAGTTTAAATATCTTGAAATGGGCGAAAAGTTTAGAACAGTAAAAGAAGAAAAAGTCATCGAAAGGTTGCACGAAAATGAAATCAAGCAAGCCCAAGAAAACGCGATATAACAAGGCGCTGTCGCCAGAACTGACAAGGCTGGGATGGCGTACGCTTCGCTAAACACGCCTCAGAGCTTTGCTTTATGCAGCAATCAAAACTTCGGATAAGGTTAAATGTTAAGGTTAGTAAATATAGTCCTACAAATAGTAGGCATTCAGACAGCAAAGCAGAAAGAAAAAACTCAACGAGTTGTTGATTATATTGATACTTGTCTTGAGCATATGGAAAACATTATGGGCTACAAGAAAGATATCAATGAAGCTAATGCTGAGCAGTCCAGAAAGTTTCTTCAGCAAGCCTACCTAGAACTTCCATTACAACTAAATGGTGTTGCAACTACAGTGGAGTGTGATGTCATTAAGAACTCGATTGCAAGTGCCAGAATTTATTATCACGCAGTTAAAGAAGGTAAAGTTGTAGATAGTAGCCTTGAAAAGGACTATGAATCACGATTTCAACTGTATGTTAATCATGTATATGACCAGCAGATGTATCGACAGAGCTCATATGAAACGTTTTTACGTCAGCTAGTTAAAGATAAGAGAGAAATCGATAAAGCCTACGTTAGTATGGAATTACAGAAAATTAAAGAAGTATGCCAAGAAGACGTTGCTAGAATTATGTCCTTGAGAGAGAGGCTAAAAACTCGAAAAGCAACTTAACAAACTGCTTAGTCGGAATTCGTAACGCAGGGCATTATTACTATGCGTTAGTCATCAACTCATAACTGACTGTCGGATTCGATTGGAACCTCGCAGCTAAACTGTCGGATCAGATATGAGCCACAATACCTTAACGGACGACTATCCAGTTTTCAGAGAAGGCAGAACATTTCTATGAACCGCCCATCTCGCCAATAACCCAGTGTTCGCCTGTTGTCGGGGGTAACTCGCTCTATGTAGTCCGGATAATCTAGATTTTTTACCATCGAGCGTTTGGCCTGCCGACTGAAGGTTGTGGGTCAGCTTACCTGACGCGTTGTCGCGCTCAACCTAATGCGACAATGCAAGTACATCAAGGTTTTTAGGAATGTTGCATTCCTATTGTTGTAAGTGCCGAATTATCAATGGCACGACCTGCTTATGAACTTTCAGCACTAATCATTCTAAAACGATAGTCACCACGCAGCACGCCAGAAAAAAAGTATACACAAATGGCTTGCCAATATGCCAACTTGGTCAAGTAGTCGCCAAGCCAAAGCTGAATACCCTCATTATACGCAACAAAGATTATGCCAGCGCCAATTATTGCATTAATGGCTATCTGAAGGTAAGCGTAACGCCAACCACACATTCCTATCCTAACTGATCAACATTACCCTGTCTGCTACTTTAAATTATCAGGGTAATCATCATGAAACGCACTAAAGAACAATGGCTGGCCTTATTCGCCGAGCAAGCCCAAAGTGGCCTCACTCAAACGGCATTTGCTAAACGACAAGGGATTATTCCGACCTACTTCAATCTGCGTAAACGCCAGTTGTTGGCTCATCAGAATGACGACACCGGTTTCATTGAATTAACACCACAAAGCTCGCCACTGGCACGGCATATCCTGCTACGCAAGCGTGATATGGAATTGCAACTTCCAGCAGGGACGGATGCACTCTGGTTAGCCGCCTTGCTCAGGGCACTTTGACCATGAAAATGTTCCTCGATGTGCTTAAGGTCTATTTGCATAAACAGCCGGTCGACTTTCGCAAATCCATTAATGGCTTATCGTTGCTGGTCGAGCAAGAGATGCAGCTCTCGCCATTTAGCGGCGCGTTGTTTGTGTTCTGCAATCGGCAGCGTACTCGGTTAAAAGTGCTGTACTGGGATAGCACTGGGTTTTGTCTGTGGTACAAGCGACTTGAAAAAGACACGTTTCGCTGGCCAAGGCAGATGCCAGGTAAAGTGTTGTCGATTAGCGAGCAGCAATGGCATTGGCTGTTGCAAGGTGTCGATATTCAAAAAATCACCGCGCACCAGCCGCTGCATTACCAGAGTGTGGGTTGATATGCCGATCGGCTATAAATCCTGTAGATCGCATCCAAAACAATCTAAATCTTACCAAGCACTTAGCCAAATTGGCCGTTACAATAACGGCCATGAAAAAGATACCAGACACCCTACCTGATGACGTTGAACTGCTTAAGAAAATGCTGCTTGAGCAGTCCGCGCTACTTGCCAAGCATGAGCAAAAGCTTGAGCGCAAACTGGCGCAAAAAGACAAACGCATCGCTAAACTAGAGCGGGTTAACCAGCAGCTGTCGGATAAGCTGCAGCAATTGCTGGAGCGCTATAACCTGAAGAAGTACCAGAAATTTAGCCCCAGCAGCGAGACCTACGAAGGTGAAGGCGAAGTCTTAAATGAGGCCGAACAGCTTATTGAAGACGAGTCCGTAGCGACAGAGCCAGATACTCAGACGACCGAGAGCGCTGAGAAAGCCGCCAAGCCACGCCGACCGCGTATTACCCCTGAATTGCCCCGCGTTGACGTTATCCATGACATTGACGATAAAACCTGTGCCTGCTGCGGCCATGCCCTGCATCAAATGGGTGAAGAGGTTAGTGAGCAAATTGAGTTCGTGCCCGCGCAAATCCGTGTGCTGAGAAATGTCCGGTTGAAATACAGCTGCCGGCAGTGTGAAACCAATGGCACTAAGGTCGACATTAAGATTGCTGATGTGCCAGCTGCGGTTATCCCTAAGAGCATGGCCACGCCAAGTTTACTGGCGCAAATCATCAGCAGCAAAATGCACTATGGCTTGCCGTTATACCGTCAGGAGCAGTTGTTTAATCAGGCAGGTATTGAGCTTAGTCGTCAAACGATGAGTCGTTGGCTGATAACCTGTGCAGATAAACTTAAACCGCTACTGGCGTTAATGAAAGCTGAGCTGCTTAAACAGCCGGTGCTGTGGGCAGATGAAACCACGGTCAATGTGCTGGATGTTGAGAAAAGCACCTGTTACATGTGGGTATATGGCTGTGGCTTAGAAAAAAGTACCGGCCCTAAGCTGGTGCTGTTTGATTATCAGGATAGCCGCAGCAGTAAACACCCTTGTGACTTCTTATCCGGCTTTAACGGTTATCTGCAGGTAGATGGTTATGCCGGATATGAGAAAACCGACGCAACCTTAGTCGGTTGCTGGGCGCATGCCCGACGCAAGTTCGTCGAAGCCCAAAAAGCGCAGGGCAAAGGCAAAACGGGTAAAGCGGATGTGGCCCTTAACCACATCCAGAAACTCTATGCACTGGAGAGTAAATTAAAAACCGTACCGCCTGACAAGAAGTATGACGCCAGACAAGCACTAGCTAAACCACTGCTAGAACAATTTAAAAGCTGGCTGGATAAATCAAGCGAGAGTGTCACGAAAGAAAGTTTACTGGGAGTCGCTATCACGTATAGCCTGAATCAGTGGCCCAAGCTCATCCGCTATCTGGACGATGGTAGACTTAATATCGACAACAACCGTGCTGAGCGCGCCGTCAAACCGTTCGTGATTGGACGCAAGGCGTGGTTGTTTGCCAATACTGAAACGGGCGCAGAAGCCAGTGCTGCAATGTATAGCCTAGTCGAAACGGCTAAAATCAATGGCCTAGAGCCGTATGATTATCTATGCCGCTTGCTCACTGAGCTGCCAAAAGCCAATACCCACGAGCAATTGCAACAGCTCCTGCCTTACTGATCAGCAGCCACACCGCAAGGTGTGGTTGCTGCTACGCTTACATCTGAAGAGGGAAGGCCATCACAAATCATATGAAGTTCTTTAAGCCTCCACCATATCAAAATAGGGATAATGCTCTTCCAAACAATCAAAAATTGAATCAGGGTCGCGTAAGTACCACCTTTTTTGAATCAGTCTTTTAGGAAATGTGTTGAGCACAGCGATTAATGCCTCAGGATCGCAGTTGTCTTTCTTAACAAAAGAGACTCTCCTTGTCTTATAGTCGCTATGCATATATATGGTTTGAATCACATAACCTTGAATTTTTAGCCGCTTAAATATTTCTTGGGGAGTGCATTTGTGAAGCCAAGCAAGCCTGTTAATCGATATATAATTACGCATGAATTCGTTGACAGTAACGTAGTCCAGCAAATTAGGGCCTGTTTTTACGTATTTCGCATAAAGTAATCCAATATGCATAGTGATCAGCTGCCCAATAGCCTCCACGGGATAGGCAAGAACATTGGCCAGTTCTTCCATTGATAAGTGGTCATTAAATACTGGTCGGGCGTTGATAAACGCAAGCAACGATGATTTTTCGATGAATATACGACTGCCTTTTAATAGATGTTGATGATCAAACCTTGCTTCAATCTCACCTTTGAGTATGGCTAAAAATATCTCCCCTTTTGTCAATGCATAGGCTTTTAGAACCTCGTCAGACAAATAACTAAAACAGACTTGATCACCGCCCATAAGGAATTGGTAATGCGGCAGCCGGACATTTATCCGTTCAACCGTCGATTTAAAACAAAATAGCGCATGGTTAAGTACACGAGTATTGCTAATTGGAATGCAGATGTTCATCTCAATTAGCTCATTTAAGGTCACGAAATCCAAGCCAAAGGCTTTATTTAACTGTTTGCCCGAGCAATGCTGCTCTAGCTTGCTTAGATCATTATTTAAGAACTTTAAACGTTTTGGTGGAAGTGTTTTTTCTGAGAGGGATGACAGGAGCTCCAGATTGGGTTTATCAATGCCAGCCATCGTTAAAGCCAATCTGGGCTCGCAGAGCTCACGGCACTTCATAACAGCGGCTGTCAGTGTACTCAACTTTTCTGACAGCACTGGCTCAAGCAATATGCGATTTTTCAAATGGTGAGTGTACAGATAATCTTTATATTCCATGAGCGAGAGTTCGTCTGAAGCGAAATTAAAAGCACATTCAAAAGCAAGCACAATGTGCTTGTTTCGAAGCTTTTTCCATTCAGTGTTTTCCTGTAGCAGATCCCATGGACGCAAAATAAGTTCTGCTATGGCAGATAACTTCTGCAAAAACTGAAACCGATTACTTTGGCTGTTTGCACATTGCATATATTGGAGTTGGCTACCACCCCCAGACGTGAATGAGGTTAAACAATGTGGACACTCAGACCGTAATGACGATGAAACTACAGCATCGCACACAAGGCAATGATCAACCAACTCTGTGCTATGAACCGTACAGTGCGTAATGTACGGTATCTGATGCACAGAAAGATGCGGCTTTTTGTCATCGACGCAGTCAGGGCAGATGCGCAATTGCTCAACACTATCCTGATGAAACTCAAAACTCTCAACAGTAATAGCTGACTTATTAGCAAAAGGGGCTATATGGACATCTATTGCGGTATTGACAGAGCCTTTGTCAGTAAACCATTTTTTCAACGGTTTCTGCTTACATGCTTTGAGCAGTGCATTTGGTGATCCCCAGCCGTGAGACGTTGCAATCTCTTCGCAATAATGAAACGCAGACTCACCTTTAGCTGGAAGCCTTACAGTTTGTAAAGGATTGTTCATGCGGCATCCTCAGCGATTTTAATGGTTTCTACCCTTTTATCATTTTTTAAGTAGTCCTTAACCTTCAGTTCTGTTTCTATCGCTTCAATACTTGCGGTAAATGGATTTACTTTAGTCGTACGGACTTGCAATACTAAAAATTTATATGAGTTAGCAAGTGCTTTGAGATTAATCGGTTTCATACTCTCAGGGACGGTAAGAAAGCCAGTTGCATCATCAAGCAAGTTAACAAATAGTCGTAAATCGCCATTGGTTGCAGCATAAAGCCGAAGAAAAAGGCCATATTCATCGAAGCCTGAAATGTTTAAGTCGTGTGCCTTAAAAAAAGCTGACATGAATTTACTTGGGATTCTTGATAGGGTTAGAACTTCTATTTGTGGCCGAGATATTGATATTGATTACATAGATCATAAACCCTATCTTGAAGTGTACTATTTTACGCGAGGAGAAGAGCACTGCCGTGTAAATATAAACTACAGCGGTAAGTCGAAAATAACTAACGTACTATCAAATGAAGTTAACCAGCTAGGTACTGATTTGTTGCAGTTTTTGTCCGGGCTGAAAGCCGGCATAATTACCAGTGGGAAAGCTAATGAATCTGAACAGTTTAGTGAAGATTTTTTAAACCAATTCCATCTAAGAATAACAGAGTTAGCGGCAGATAGAGGGTTATCTGCTCCCGCTGTACAGCAATATAACTATTGCCAAAGATACACATTTACACGAGGGCACGAGGTAGCCGTCTTCAATATTTTCTACACGTCAAAGAAACAATTCTCCCGATGTGAGCCTCTAAATAGCCTTTCTACACAGGGCCCTTTAATTAGTGAAATTGCAGACCTTATCACCGAAGGAATGTCCTAATGGTGACAAGTAAAGGGGTCTTTGAGAAAAGAAAAGAAGGAAATTTGGATGAGGCCTATTCGATGGCCTTGCAACTGATGAATTCTCAAAGTCCAGATGAATGGGATATAAAAGCGTTTGGTTGGTGCTTGATTGATCTCATAAAACGTGAGGCTCATAGCGATAACCCACAATATCTGAATCATTATAAACAACAGCTTGAATCAATTACAGGATCTGCTTTGGATGAAGCGCTATCTAAGGGTAAGAATTACGCTTTATCGATTTGTAATCCCAACGCCTCTAGAATTAGTAAGGCAAGCCAACTAAGTAAAAATGGGCAGTACGATCAGTCGATTGCTATTTATAAACAGTTAATCGACAGTGGGGAAACGTCACCGAGCGTCGTAACAAGTTTAGCGTGGGATTTATATAAACGTTCTAAAGAGCTGTTGACGCAAAGCCCTGTTATATATGGGAAAATAAAGCAGTACTTAAAGTGGTACTTGATGTTAACTGTTGATAAACCTTCCATTCTTCATTCGTTGATTCTACAGATTGCAAACAAGTGCGCATCAGAAACTAACTTTGATATGTTGGCATTTTCAAGATACTGGGGATTGGAAAATCTCAGAGAAGAGGATTTTGTTCCCTTTAAGACAAATGATGGCACTACCATATTAAGTTTAGCTGAAAGGGTATTTATACAAGCTGCAAAAGCCGGTATTAGCAAACAAAACACGTCGGAGATGAAACAATTTTTGCCAATCTTGGAAAAGGCGATTAGTCGCTTGCCTGATAGTATCTGGCTCATCCAGAAAAAGGTACAGATCCTTATAAGCATAGGAAGGGCAGACGATGCACGAATGTCAGCAGAGATTGTCGTTAAAGAAAAGTCCCGTGAATTTTGGGCATGGGAATTACTTGGTGATGTGTATTCATTAAATGACGATACAACAGCGTTTAGTTGCTATTGTAAAGCATTGATCTGTAATGAAGATGTTAACTTTACATCCAAGGTACGACTCAAGCTTATTTCACGCCTAATTAAGAATGAACGGTTTGCAGAAGCCAAGCTTGAAGTTAATACAATTAAAAGTTATCGCGAAAGTGTCGGACAAAAGGTTCCTGATGAGGTCATTAAACATTCTTTGACCCAATGGTATATGCAAACAGATGCTACAGTTTCTAATAAATCAATGTATAACGAGCATGCTCGGCAAGCGGATGAATTACTTTACTTCAACTTACCATGGCTTCCTACAAAGCTGGGACAGCGTTTTTCAACTAAAGATAACCCCGGCAAATTTAAACGTGAGCTCTTTGTTTTAACCAAAGAAAAGTGCATTCAGACCAATGTTCCTAATAAACTTTTTGATTTCGACAAACTATCTGTCGGGTGTGAGCTTAAAGTGAAAGGAGAGTTTGACTCAGAAGGGCGTTTTAATGTTTACACGCTCATGACAAATGATTCAGGCTCACTGTTGCAGTTCATTCCAGAACGTATAGGCCTTATAGATCATATCAACAGAAATAAAGGTGTTTTGCATTTTATCGTTGATAAAACGTGTGAGGGTGTTATTAAACTTGATCACAATTGTTCTAACTATAACGCCGGTGATTCAATTGCATTAAAACTAGCTGAGCGCACGAGTAAGCAAGGTCGACGCTATACAGTGTTAAGTCACAAAACTTCAAATAAAGAGCCATCTGAAGATGTAATGCAGCATTTTTCAGAAAGTGTTCGAGTCAATAATGGCATGGGCTTTACATTGTCAGGGATATTTATTCCACCTCCAATACTCAAAAAATATAACATTAATGACAATGACTCTGTGACTGGAAGAGCTGTTATTAATTTTAATGACAAACGAGGAGTCTGGGGATGGCGAGCATTTGACATTAAATTAGAACAGAAGAGCGGTGAGGAACTGAATTAAATATTTTCTCCAGTCTGAGGGAATACAATGACAACGACAAGCAATCTAATGTACTTAACCAAATCTCAAGTTTTCGATTTGATCGATTTAGCAGTTAAAGCTTAACGGTCACCAAAAGACTACAAACAAGGTTTATCAGTCGAAAGCCGTGCATTACTGGAGACATTAGAATCACTTTCATATCCTCAGCAAAAGGAGTTATGTGCACTAATGTGGCTCGGGCGCTACGATAAAGATGAAGATAACGATTATGGTAACTTTGCCAAACTTACTGAAGAAGCGGGAGGCACCAACCCTGAAGAGGCGATTGCGGTTTATTTGTTTGAGAAACCATTAAAAGACGCATTAATAAATGGTTTAAAAAAGCTGTAAGGGCTGATCCGTCACTAAGTTCACTTGCTATGTTATTTGCAAAAATAGCAGCAAATTTCTCAATTCATGCACGTAAGCCACGTGTGGCGGGGCTTACGATTCTAAAATCGTTGCACACAATTCTAAAACTAGAATGGTTTTGCCAATCGATATGAACTTTAAAGACACCTATAAGTAATTTAACATAATATACATTATGAGCTATATTGATTGTGCTAGGCAAAAGCACCTGCTGACAGTGAGATATTTTACATAAAGTTGGATTCTCATTTAGTAAAATAAATCTTTTTTAAAATGGAAACTTAATTTTACGATATTGTGTTATTAGTAAATATGCATGGGATTGGGTAATTTGCTGATGATGCAATTTATGTGCTAAGGCTAAAAGATAAATTTTTAGCTTTCAAAAGAACCCCCAGTTAGATTTATTTACTGGGGGTGTGAAATGAATAGTCAGCTCGTTGCTATTATCAACCTAAGTCAAAAATATTATTTGAATTGCTTGGTTTTACAACTTTAACAGGACAATCAGTAGCAATAGAGAATTCAATAATAGCATTTTCTAACTTATCTCTATTTCGATCATCACCATGCTGAATAAATACTTTTGAGGCGGTTTTGCGCCAGTCGTCAGACTTAAATTTCCAGAATAACCAACTTAACAGTCCCTTCTGATCAGCATGCCCTGAATACCCCTGCAAGGAAGTTATGTTAGCCTTAATATCACGAATTTTAACATCTTGCGCTTGCCCATCCCAACTCAACACTCCATTGTGGCGTCTCAGTTCGCGAGTTTCAATTTCAGACAAAGTATGTAATTGGCCACCAACACTGCTTGCCGAGCAGTAACCAGTTAACGCAACAATATTCCGCTCACTTTTTAATATCATGCTAAGCCATTGTGCAACAGCACCGCCATCACAGCTGCCAGAACTTGCGACCACAACTCTTGGCTTATGCGATTGATTAATTAATTCAGCTCGATTATCTACTAAGGTTAACCGACATCTCCAATTTTTCGATGTTTCATTGCCGATGCTTGGATCATATTTGTGTATTGGTTTAAAACCAAAGCATTGACGAATAATATCATCCATTTTATCAATATGCGCAGGCTCAGAGCCATCTAAATCAAACCAGCGGAACATTTGCTTACCAAGCCACAGCGGTCTGACTTTTTTGAGCCCCTTACCACCAACCTCTGTGCGCTGCATTGCGTTTATAAATATGGGATTGATTTTGCGCGCGGTTGGCGAATCTAACAATATCTCAATCTCACCATACTTTTCTGGATCGGAATTTATAACCCAATGTAAATCAAACAACAGCTCCTGCGAGCGTCCCAAAGAAAACGCTGGCAGTAACAACGTACCTTTAGTTAACAGTATCTTATCTAATAGTTCTTTTACCTTAGCATGGCGTGACATATGGCAAGTTAGGGATGCATCACGAATTAAACCGCCATATGTCGATTCAATCACTGCATAATTGAATGGCTCTTTGTCACTAGGTATCATTGTATGACGGTTAAAGGGCAAGTATTCTTGATCTTCAACACAAGGACCAAGATCGCCAGAAAATACGATACTTTTCTGTTGACCAACTATAGGCTTTCCCCAATACAGCACTGCCGAAACAGCACCTATAAGGTGATTTGTTCTAAAAAACCGTAAAAAGAGGTCCTTACCAACACTATGATACCCACCTAAAAGCGGTGTTTTTTTAGGCTCAGTCCAAATAATTGAATTGATGTCAGCATTTGAATATGCGGCGCCAAGCTTAACAGCATCTCTCAATAGTATTTGAGCTATTTCGGCAGTTTCATTAGTACATATCACTCTGCCTTTAAAGCCTTTTTTGTAGAGTAGAGGAATTAGACCACAGTGATCAATATGAGCATGGGTCAAAATGACAAACTGGATTTCACTGGGTTTAAAAGGCCAACACAGCCCTTGATTCCAGTCTTTTTCGCTAAACTCGCCCTGCTGCATACCGCAATCAATTAAAAAACTCCATTTTCTTTCTTCATCAAAAAGCCAAGTACAAGATCCAGTAACTTTTCCGATTGGTCCTACATTTTGCATTTTCATTCGTTTTATCCTTTTGTTGTTTGAACAAAAGGAATAATGAAAAAGTGCATTGCACTTAAAAGTACTAATTCATAAAAAATGAAAAGTTTTTTTGAAAATTCAAAGCCTGCTTATAATCACTGATTATTTTTTGGCGAAGAAGCTCTGCCCCTTCAGATTTTGCTTTAAATTTAAGCGCTAGAGTATGTGCACGTTCAATATCACCCGTCAGGTAATACAATGCCATAGCATCAGCTTCACCTAGGGTTACACCTTTCAACATAATCGATTGCATCATCGACACGCCTTGGTTATAAACCGTCTGAGGTAAAACATTAAACGGATTGGGTAACTGTACAGCTTTCAAATCGTCATTTGATAGTAACATGGTAAAAAAACTATCCAACGATGTTCGAGCAATCGTTATATCAGTTAACTCATTATTTCCAGCAAAGAGTTTAACCAGCAGATTTGCAATGTCATGCCGATAATTAATATCGTTGAATACCCTATTTACCTTGGCGGGATCGTCAATAAAGCCATTTAATAACACCGCATTACGAAGCGCACATCTTTGAGACTCAGGGATTAAGATATTCATCGTTTTTCGCCCTGGCTCTAAAATCTCTTTTGTTAAAACAACACGATTGCGCAATAGTGAGGTTAACTTGTCTTTAAGGTACTTGTGTTGGGATAGCTTTAATTTAAAAAGATGAGCTACCCATTCTGCGGGAGACCGCTCACCATTATCTACACTCATTTTTAATATACTCAATCAAATTTTCTCTTCCGGCTCCTTTATTCACAATCCGCTCTGCGACTGGATACCAGTCATCGTAACTGCAGTAAGACTCTAATTGCATAATGGCATCAATTACACCTTTGCAATAACCCATCTGAAGAGCTTCGGTATTTGATGTTGAAAATGCCTGATTTAGCGTTAATTTCATGTCCACACGTTTTTTATCATCCGATGAAGCAAACAGGCTGACAGCCTCACTGCAACTAGCAATCAATTTTTTTTCAAAATCAGCTTTTGCTAACGCAGTTGCAGTTGCAGTTGCAGGAAATATTAAAAACAACATTACAACAAAATACCTATTTAGCATCTCCTGCTTCTCCTTTAGCTTCAGATTCCATTTTCATAGCAGATACATTTTCGACTGGTTCTTTATGCTGATTATTATCAACATCAACATTAACATTAGAAGCATGTTTTGCATCAACACTAACCATCGGTGTTAGATTGGCTGAAATATAAATCACCATTAAGAAGCTGGCTAAAAATGCCAAATCAGCAAACACAGAATTAACAGAATAACTTGTTTGTTTTTCTAAGAGCATTTTCACAAAAACTGCAAACACACCCCATATAGCAAGATTAAAAAACATACTATATAGGTAAGTACCAAAACTATTACCTGAAGAGCTATGTAGTACCCAACTGCGTTTTAAAACAACAAGTAATAATATAAAAAACACACCTTCGTACACAGACAAGGAGCTAACAGCTAAGTCCTCTTCAAACACTAGCCAACCTAGAAAAGCGACGGCAGAAAAGGCGAAACCAAGCATTAATATATTCAAAGCTACCCAACAAAACCATTGCACAGAACGTATAAAAAAGCGTTCAGCTGACATTAAAACTACTCTCTATAATGATTAATATTTATATCCGCTTAGCGTATGTACACCACAACTCAACAAGTCGTAATTTCTTCACTAAACAAGTTTGATTAAACCCACTCCTCCCCTAACGCCTCTGCTTGCTGCAGCACTAGCTGTATGGCTTCTTCGGCTTGATCGGGTGGGTATTTGTATTTGCGTAGAATGCGCTTCACCATCAGCCGCAGGCTTGCGCGCACGCTTTCGCGTTTGCTCCAGTCGATGCTAATGTTTTTGCGCAAGTTGTCGGTTAGCTCGTGAGCGATTTTCTTTAAGGTTTCATCGCCCAGCTCCAATACCGCTGCTTGGTTGTTTACCAAAGCGTCATAAAACTTTACTTCGTCATCCGTCAGGCCTAACTCTTCGCCGCGCTTGGCTGCTTCGCGAAACTTCTTCGCCATTTCTACCAGCTCTTCCATGACCTGCGCGGTTTCTATGCTGCGGTTCTGGTAGCGGGTGACTACGTTGCTTAATAGCTCGGAGAACTTCTTCTGTTGGATCACATTGCTGGCGAAGCGGGTTTTAATCTCTCCTTCTAACAAACGCTCTAGCAACTCTACGGCAAGGTTTTTCTCTGGTAGGTTGCGCACCTCGGCTAAAAACTCGTCATCCAGCAGGCCGATGTTGGGTTTCTCTAAACCTACTGCATCAAAGATGTCGACCACCTCATCGGATACAATCGCCTGGCCAATGATCTGCCGAATGGCTTGTTCTTTTTCATCATCGCTACGCTTTTTGGCCGTGATGTCGCGCTTGGTTAGTAGCACCTTAACTGCTTGCAAAAACGCGACTTCTTCGCGCACGGCTTTAGCTTCATCTAGGGTACAACACAAGCTAAACGCCTTACTCATGGCTAACGCGGTATCGGCAAAACGCTTTTTACCGTCTTTAACGCCTAGTATATGGTTTGCCGCGCAAGCAATCAGCTTATGACTATTGCTGGCAAAATCGCTATAGTCAAAGCCGTGCAACATGCCATGCAGTACATCGAGCTTTTCTTCTAATACTGCCCAAGCCTCTGCCGCATCAACCGTGGGTTTTCCTCGGCCGTTACTAGCGGTGTATTCTTTAAGTGCGGCTTTAAGCTCGTTGGCAATACCGATGTAATCCACCACAAGACCGCCTTGTTTGTCTTTGAACACGCGGTTTACCCTAGCGATGGCCTGCATCAGGTTGTGGCCTTTCATGGGCTTATCGACATAAAGCGTATGCACACAGGGCGCATCAAAGCCGGTTAGCCACATGTCACGCACTATCACTAACTGCAGCGGATCTTTAGGATCTTTAAAGCGCTTCTCCATGCGTTTTTTCACTTGTTTAGGGTATATGTGTGGCCTAAGCAGGGCTTTATCGCTGGCTGAACCGGTCATAATCACTTTAATGGCACCCAGCTCTGGGTCATCGTTGTGCCAGTCTGGGCGCAGCGCAATAATTTCATTATACAAATGCACACAGATCTCGCGGCTCATGGCGACCACCATGGCTTTACCTTGCTGTGCTTTGTTGCGCTCTTCAAAGTGTGCCACTAAATCTTGCGCCACTTGTTTGATGCGCGGTGCCGCGCCAACAATACGCTCTAATGCCGCCCACTTACTTTTTAATTTGCTTTGCTGATCTTCTTCTTCATCTTCAGCTAACTCATCTACATCATCGTCAATCTGCGGTAGCTGATCTTGCTTTAAACTTAGCTTCGCTAAACGCGATTCATAGTAAATCGCGACGGTGGCACCATCATCTTTCGCCTGCTGCATATCATAGATATGAATGTAATCGCCAAACACCGCACGGGTGTCGCGATCTTCTCCTGATACCGGTGTGCCAGTAAAAGCTACAAAGGTGGCATTCGGTAGCGCGTCACGCAAATGCTGGGCATAGCCAACCTGATAAACGTTGTATGTCTCTTTCGGCTCAGCGGCTTCAAGCTGCCGGGTCTTTTCTTTTAATTTGGCTTCAAATCCATACTGTGTACGGTGGGCCTCATCGGCAATCACCACGATGTTATGTCGAGTAGACAGCACCGGGAATTTATCTTCATCCGCGCCGGGCGCAAATTTCTGGATGGTTGCAAAAACAATACCGCCCGAGGGCCGGTTACTGAGTTTTTCGCGTAAGTCTTGCCGCGTGTCTACCTGTACCGGTTGCTCACGCAGTAAATCTTGCGCCAGCGAAAACACGCCAAACAGCTGGCCGTCTAAGTCATTACGGTCAGTGATCACCACAATGGTGGGGTTTTCCATTGCCGCTTCACGCATCACGCGCGCCGCAAAGCAGGTCATGGTAATGCTTTTACCACTACCCTGGGTGTGCCATACCACCCCGCCCTTACCTTTTTTGCTCACCTGCACATCTTGGCGCGATGCCGTTACTACTTGCCCAATAGCCGAGCGCACCGCATGAAACTGGTGGTAACCGGCAATCTTTTTTACCAAGGTGCCGTCATCTTCAAACAACACAAAGAAGCGCAGGTAATCCAGTAAGTACGCTGGGGCAAATACACCGCGCACCATGGTTTCTAATTCGTTAAACTGGCCGAGGGGATCAAGGTTTACGCCATCAATGGTGCGCCATTGCATATAACGCTCTGAGTTCGCTGATAACGACCCCATTCGCGCTTCTGAGCCGTCACTGATCACCAGTATTTCGTTGTACTGAAATACATCGGGTATTTGCTCTTTATAGGTTTGTATTTGATCGTACGCTTTCCAAATGTTCGCGTTGACATCTGCCGGGTTTTTCAGCTCTATTAGCACCAGCGGTAAACCATTAACAAACAAAATAATGTCTGGCCGGCGGCTATATTTGGGGCCCTTAAGGGTGAATTGGTTAACGGCTAAAAACTCGTTATTACCCGCGCTGTTTTCCCAGTCGATTAGCTTTACAAAATCACCACGGGTGTCGCCGTCTTTTTGGTATTGTACCGGGATGCCATTGATCAACAGATTATGAAAACGCCGGTTTGCCGATAACAACGCAGGTATGCCCAACTCTTTTAGCTGAGCTATGGCATCATCACGGGCCACGAGGGGAATATTTGGGTTTAAACGCGCAATCGCTGTTTTCAGGCGTTGTAGCAGTAACGGCTGAACATAGTCGGCACGTTCGGCAGCAGGCCCATCAGGGGCAATGTCATAGCCATTAACCGGCGTATAACCCACCTCTGCTAACCACTGTAGTACTTCCTGTTCTAACTGGTCTTCTGTCATGCTGCGTCCCTAAATCAGCTAACCTGTTGTAAGTTATGTTTGATACCTTGTTGTAACAGTAAAATCAAGTGTTCAGCAGCATTATCCGCTTCTAAATCAAATGGTAGAACCAACAATTTCAAGTCGTCATTAAAACTAAATGCAGCCAATTTGGTATTTGCCGGGAATTTATGCCAAGCAGGATAAATCAGCACTAAGGTGCCTTTGCCGCCAAGGTAATACTGGCCATAGGCAAACAATTGGTAAAAATCTTGCTGACTAAGGCCATACTTATTTTCCCGATCCTCAGCGTTTAACAGCTTCCATTTGGTGTCTAAAATCCAGCGGGTTGCGCCCAATGTTAGCTGCAAGTCTGGCCGAAGCAGAAAGAACGCTTTATTCTGATGGGAGCACAAATAGCGTGTAGCAAGCTGGGTATCCACTGCGCCTTTAATGTCAGGTAACAAGGCAGCAGCATGGCTCAACTCTGTCGCCACATAACTTTCAAACAGCCGCTCCATGGGGAATAACATACTTATACCGCGCCACTCACCCTGCACCGCTAGCGGTACATGCTGACTAAGTACAAACTCGCACCAGGGTTTAACTGCCTGGTAATGCGCCATTAAGCGGTCATTGCGCCAGGCGTTAAAATCGGCGGCTATATCCGTGGCTTCCGGCAGTTCATGCAGCATGCTTTGCAGCTCGTGCGCCAGCCGCCAGTTTTCATTATCTTGTGTGGTTTTGCATATGCGAATAAGCGCGGCTTTTAGCAGGCGGTTTTCGGCGCGGTTAGCAGTAAAAATGTCATGGCGAATATTAAACACATGCTCTCTGCCCGGTGGTTGCCTCAGCTGCTTAACCACATCCAGCTGACCACGCAAATAACGCTGCTGCTCTTCTACCCGTTGGTAATCAAAGCGCAAGCCGCGTTTCACCAGGCTATCCAGTTCCGATAAAAACTGCCGCATTAACCACTCGGGCAATGGCGCATCGAAGCGTTCTATATCGGCATGTTGGGTTTCGCGCTGCTTTAACTGCATGGCATTTAAAATAAGCTTACGCAGCAGCTTGCGAGCGCTTTGTTTGCACTCGCCTTCTACCCGGTGCTTAGGCAATATTTCAATTACCTGGCCGCAGGGCGACTCCAAAACGCCAACATAGTTATCTAGCCGTAACCATTGCAAATCATCCAGCTCAAGCAGCTGCAAACCATTAGCTTTAAACTGCTGCCCCAGCTTAACCAGCCAGCTAAACGCCGACAGCGAGATATGCGCTTCATCCAGCGTGTTTATCGCAAGTTTGGCTGTGGTTAATCGCGCGTACTCACGCACCACTACCGGCTGCATTACTCTGCCTGCTCCGTTTGATCTTGGTAAATTAAGCGATAGGCTTCAGGTTGCAACAATGCACCATGGTTGATCTCCCAACAATCACGCATTTTAAAGTTTGTCACTTTTGGAAATAGCACCTGACTATTCAATCCTTTAACTTTCCTGACAAACTCTAAATTATCGTTTTCTTTACTTTGATCATTAAGTACCCAACATATACGCTGCCAGTCTTCAAAGAAGTACTCTTGCAACAGTGGCAGTATGTTTTGCGCAAATATATCAGCAAGCAGGTCAATGCTTGGGTTATCCAACAGCGGCATAAAGTAGGCATGGCCAATACAGTGGTCGCGATCCAGCAATGCGGTAATACGCTGATTCATTACCCGCAGCATTTCGCCAATATTAATACCCTTAATATCAACCTCATTTAAAAGCTCAGGTTTAGGTGGCATTTCGACAAAGGTAAAGCGGCGGCGCAGGGCTAAATCTAACCCTGCCAGCGAGCGGTCGGCCGTGTTCATGGTCCCGATGATGTAAAGGTTACTTGGAACCTTAAAGCGTTTTTTGGAGTATGGTAATGTTACCTCAAGCTCTTCACTTGCACCTGCTCGCTTGCTTGGTTCGATTAACGAAATTAACTCGCCTAAAATTCGTGAAATATTGCCTCGATTGATCTCATCAATAATCAACACTCGGGCATTATTTTTAGTGTTTGGCAGCGATTTCCCCAACAATACCGACAACTTAGCTTGATCCAAGCTTTGTTTCTTCAGTTCGTACAACGTCATTTGGCTAAACTGGCCATTGAGTAACTCTGAATGTGGAAGTGATGGCGTGAATTGGCGCAACCAATTCACTTTTCTTAATTGTGTATAGGTATCGTATTCATCCCGATGCGCCTGATATTCGTAATCACCGGTAATTTCACCAATAGCACGAAACTTAAAGTTGCCATCGCTAACAATAACTAAGTCTCCAACTTTCATCTTAGTAATAAAGGTTGTTAAACTGGTTAAGTTGTAGTCGTTGTTGCCTTTTAAGTTAACCCCACTTTTTTCAAACAACGCTTGGATCTCTGCTTTGCCTTTACACGCGGTAAAATCTAGCAAGTAACCGTATCCCAGCAATATATAGTCATTTTCAATACACTCATCATAAATGCCCGCGTCGCTGCCTAAGGTATTGCCTAATGACATTTTCCATACTTTGCGGCCGGTTAAATCGACTGGCGCTTCAGCTTGTTTAGTCACCTTCACATCAGCCAATTCACACAGGCTTTTGAATACCCCATCCACGACCTGATACTGAATTTGCTTAGTGGCTTCATCTGCTTCAGCTCGGATGCCTTCAACGAAATCTTCGTAACTAAAGCTCTGGTGAAAAGTAACAAACTGAATGTAGTTATCATGATGCAACCGATCAAATCGCGCTTTCAAAGCCTCACGCGCACTCAATTTTTCTTCTTGCGTTGAGCTAGAGCGTAACGCTTTATCATAGTGAGCAACTGCTTCCGGCTCCAAAATGGCAAGTGCAGTTCTAATTGTTTCGTAAGTTTTACCCGTGCCTGGTGGGCCATAAAGGATCTGATTAAGGGGAGATCTTTCTTTGTTTGTCGGTGCGACTGAAACAACAGCAGCGTCTTTACCTGCGTCATAATCGCTGTCTTCATGACTAACTCGCATTTCAAAAACTCCTTCATCTAAACGACACAACACCAACTGCTCACCACTTGTAAGTTGCAAACGCTTGAACAAGCTATTAAATCGGGCTTTAATTCTGTTTCTATTAGATAAAAGACAAGTAGTTATTTGTGAGTTATCCGGCAGTTTTAAAACAAATTGCTTGGAGTCCGATGACTCATGATCGGCAATGTACTCTTGCGGAAACAACCTCTGATTTTTAGGGATACTGACATAACCATTTTGAATAGCACCATCAGTGAGTATAATGTGTAATTCATTGTCTATGGTCATATCCTTAGTAGGCGCCAACCCTAAATTTGAAGAATAAAGCCCATGCATAAATCCTGTCAGCGTGAGATTTGGAACTATTTGACACGCTATCTTCCAATAATCACGCAGTAACAACATTCTGGAGACAGGCTGCTTTTCAGATGGCAACTCATCTTTTGGAAACCCTAACTGCATCAGAAAATGCCCCAAATGAGCAGACGAGCTTATAGGCACTACATTATCAGGATGATAAGCAGATAATATACGAAGCTTACGACCATGACCGATAGTTACCAGGCGATCAGTTACCCCTGCACGCTTATAAAGCTCATCATCATCATCCACCCACCGCCAATCTTCATCGTCAGCAGCCTTAGCAATTTCTGCCTGAATCTTTAAGGTGTAAGCCAATGCCTCGCTATCACTTAAATTACTCAGCGCCTTATGCTTATAAACGTCACCATTTGGCTGAAAATAAATGATGTGCCCACGTGATGTACCGGGCATATAGCGGCCCAATGCGGGTTCAAGGCCTCGTTCTAACCACCAACAAAATGAATCGCCCGTGCCTTTTCCAATACAGTACTCATCCAGCGTTAGCGATGACAGTTTCTTTGCGGGAAAACGCTCGATAAATTGCCGGTAGTTTTCGTTTTTGGATGCTAGGTGAGTTGCCTCTGCCCCCAGTTCTTTTAATTGCTCAACCAACCGGTGAAAGTTGTCATTAACAGGTAAAGACCAGCTCATACACTTTGCTCCGCCAAAGCCGTTTCCGCCTCTGGCAAGCGCAACTGGCCAGAGATTAGGCGTGGAAGTAAGGTGTCGCGGAGGCTTGCTAGTATTTGAGCTTTCTCTACATTTGCCAATATTCGACCTATCATCGGCTCGACTATGATGCTGAAATTTTCTGCAATTTCATTTGGAGGAATAACTACCTCATATGCTGCTAAATCTTTCCAGTTAATTCGTGGCATTTTTGCGCCGTTTGACAATCGATCTGCGTAAGCGATCAGTTCATCACTGAATAACTGCATAGCAACGTATTGATGATATGAATCGTGTTTAGCCTTACACACTAAAATATCGGTAGAACATACGCCCTCGAACGGAGCAATTACTACCTTATGGAAGTATGGTCGTAACTTTCCGAATAAAATGTTGTTTCGTTCAAAAGCAGACTTTGCACTTGCAAGCTCCTCAGCAGTTCCCCAAGCATCTAATCCAAGTTGTTTCCGGGGAATATGCTCCAATCCAACGTATAGAGTCTCTTCTGATAACTGTTCAGGTTTTACTTGTTTGCGTGATGTTTCAGCTACATCCCCTAATACACCAACCTTCCACCCCTCTGGTATTAACCTGTGCGGGGATTCCACCAGGCGGGAGGGGAATAGCGCTTGCATCTCGGCTGGCAGGCTGGGGGCTTGCGTGCCGGCGTTGGCGCTGCTGTTGTAAAGAACGGGGTCAAAATCGACAAACCAGGATTTAAACAACGCCTGGGCGATGGCTTCTAAGGTGGCGTTGGTTTCGCGTAGAAGATCGATACGATCATCCAGAGCTCTCAACAATTCTGTTATTTTCTTTTGCTCTGAAATAGGTGGAATCTGAATGGGTACAGCAGACAAAATGGATGTATTTAAATTTGGCATTGTTGCACCAACCGCATGCCGGATAAGCCATTCTTTTGTTTCAGGTGATCTTAAACAATAAGAGATGAACTTAGCATCAGCCTTAGTTTCATCACCAAGGCGTACCTTCAAGCACCCTGTTCCACATAGCCATCCGACTTGGTGCGGTTCAATCAACGCATTTCTTGTTACATCTCCCCGCCGACTGAATACAACGTCGCCAATCTGCAATTTATGTTGTGATAGCCTATCAGCATCCTGCTGTTTAATTCGAGCGATTCCGTCTTCAGAAATGCCTCCGTCAGGGCCAATATTTGACGGCATAACAACAGGAATACCGGTTTCAACATAATCAGATGCGTGTAACTGACTACCAAAAGGACCCGTTTGAATAGCACCATTTTGAGCAGCACAGACCTCACCGAGTGTGGTAGCAATCCACTCAGAACTCATACCCCAGCCCTCCTAACTTCTGGCGGATTAACTGGTCTAGCTCTGCCCCTTTAGCCATTTGCTCACCGAGTTTTTCAGTCAGCGCAGTCATCTTATCGGCAAAGGCATCGTCGCAATCTTCCACTTCTTCAGCACCCACATAGCGGCCTGGGGTTAACACATGGCCGTGCTCGGCAATCTCTGAAAGCGGCACGCTGCGGCAAAAGCCCGGAATATCTGCGTAACCTTGCTCAAAGCCCTCAACGCCAGTCATATCTTCACCGCGCCAGGCTTTGGCAGTATTGGCAATACGGTCGATGGCGGCCTGGTCTAACTCGCTTTGCACGCGGCTTATCATCTTGCCGAGTTTACGCGCATCGATAAACAGCACCTCGCCTTTGCGTTGCTGCTTTTGCTTGGTTAAAAACCATAAACAGGCCGGTATTTGGGTGTTAAAAAACAGCTGGCCCGGTAATGCCACCATAACCTCTACCACATCGGCATCGACCATAGCGCGGCGTATCTCGCCCTCGCTGTTCTGGCTGGAAGACATAGAGCCGTTGGCCAGTACAATGCCGGCGCGGCCTGTGGGTTTTAGGTGGTACAACATATGCTGCAGCCAGGCGTAGTTGGCATTACCCTGTGGCGGTGCGCCATACACCCAGCGCGGGTCCCCCTCTAAACTACCGTGCCACCAGTCGCTGATATTAAACGGCGGGTTGGCCAGAATATAATCGGCGCGTAAATCGCTGTGCTGGTTTTTGGTAAAGGTATCGCCAGGCTCACGGCCCAAATTAAAATCGATACCGCGAATAGCCAGGTTCATCGCCGCCAAGCGCCAGGTGGTGGGGTTAGACTCCTGGCCGTAAATCGACACATCGCCAAGCTTACCGCCGTGCGCTTCAATAAACTTTTCGGATTGCACAAACATGCCGCCACTGCCACAGCAGGGGTCGTACACCTTGCCTTGGTGTGGGTCGAGCACTGCCACTAAGGTGTTAACAATAGACTGTGGCGTATAGAACTGGCCGCCCTTTTTACCCTCGGCACTGGCAAACTGGCCTAAAAATTACTCGTACACCTGGCCTAGAATATCGCGCGCTTTGCTTTGGTCTTCACCAAAACCAATGGTAGAGATTAAATCGACAAGCTCGCCCAGCTTGCCATCCGGGAGCGGTGCCCGGGCATAGCGCTTATCTAAAATACCTTTAAGGCTGGGGTTTTCCAGCTCTATCGCCGCTAAGGCATCGTCTATGCGCTTGCCAATGTCGGCCTGCTTGGCATTGGCACGTAGCGCTTCCCAACGCGCACCTTCTGGCACCCAGAACACATTAACCATTTTAAAGTAATCGCGATCTTCCAGCTCCGCGGCTAAATCGTCTTCGCTGGCATCGGCAAAATACAGCTCGTCACTGGGGTCTTTTAAGCGCTTTAACAATTCAGCACGGCGAGCGGCGAAGGCGTCGGAGATAAACTTAACGAAAATCAGCCCCAGCACAATGTGCTTGTACTCAGCGGCATCAACGTTGGCACGCAGTTTATCGGCCGTAGCCCATAGGGTTTTCTTGATGTCTTGTAGCATGGTTTTTCCTGATAAAGACAGTACGCAATAATTGCATGTGCAAAGACTGGCTGAGCGCCAGTCTTTGTAATGACTTACTTAATTATTTAAACGTTGGCTTAACAGCCTAAATTGTTCTTTCATTTCTTCGTTTTGAAAAGGCTGTGCACTGGGTATTTGTAAATTAATCAAGGTTTGAAACGTATTGCGCCCTTGCTTAATAAGCTGAGAAACTTGAGAGCTAAGATTAACTGTTTTGTAAGTGTTATTAGATACTTCATATTCACGCTGGGTCATTTGCATTGCTTCAAAGATCTTAGATCGTTGTTGTTTAAGAAGCGTGGCATACAAATCAATCACCTTAATGGTCATCTTATTAGATTGAATGTTCAGCTCTAAAGTCTCACGGTTACCACCTGATCTCAGCAGCTTTTCTGATTCTTTAATAACTAGATTGGCTTCGTTTTTAAAATTAACCAGTTTAGGCAAATAGGCGTCATCAATAGTGGTTAAAAAGTCAGTTTGCATTTTTAACATCAACTTGTGCAATATAACGACCATACCGTAATAACGTTTAGCGAAACTGAGGTTTTCACCTGAGTCTGCGGTAGCAACTTCAAGCTGTTGGGTAATTTGTTTAATGCTATTAAAAACAACGCTCATCGACAAAACTGAGTCACCTACTACAGATGACAGCCAAACCTCAATTTGCTCAGCATCAAATTCAATGCCCATCGAATAAAAGAGCTTTTGCATATCAAGCAATATCGCATTCATGCTTTCTTTATGTGCGGCAATATTATCTTTTCGTAAAGCAATTAAAGCGTCAAAGTCACCTCGTGTTTTTGCCGTCCATTCTTTTACTTTGGCAAAAGGAACATTGTCGGCTATGAAGGTTGCTTCACCAATTGGCGCAAACAGTCGCTGTTCCTGTAAACGCGCAATCTCGTTGTACTCTTGAATGGTTTTCTGCTCGAGGATGCGATAGTTATTTCTACTTCGACCAATCTCCGGTGCATCCAAAAGTTGAATCACTTCATTAATTGTTTCGTCTAAGTCTTTATTGGCACTACTTTTATCGCGGCTAAACCACTTAGCATCGGGTAAAACACTCGTTTCATCAAAATAGCTTAATGCGGTATTGAGCTGTTTAAATATGGCAGGCTGGTCCAACGGCTTAACTGTGACATCACTGGCAAAAGTACACAGTGAAAACATCAAAATACTGATTGAAAGACCAGAAATAGCTGAAGTCTTAAACATTTAACATCCTTATCAAACGACAAAAAGCTTTAATAACTCGTTATTTACCAAACAGGTAATAAGTTCAGCTTAATAAAATCAGTTCTTAATTTAACGCATTTGGAAACAAAGGGGTAGCGCTGTTTAGCAATCGGTTATATTGAAGGTTATGTGTTTATAGGTTGAGTTGCTGAATAACTAGATTTGATAATGAGTAATGGCTCATTATGTCACGCGGGGTAAATGCTCACCGGCATTATCGTTAGAGCTTTCTACAAAGCGGCGGATTAACTATTCAAACACAAGGCCCATATTATGGTTGCTAATTGCAGAGGGGTGTAAGTCGGTGTTAGCAAAGTTCTTCGCCACCTTAAAAGCATTGCCATGCAGCCTAATTTTTCGTCCAGAGCAGTCAAAATCACCTTTTAAGCATGATGTATTGGTAAACAATCAACAAATTGATGGTGCAAATCACTGATAGGTTCCATAGCTTCATCATACCCCGTCAAGTTTGACAGCATTTGCATGTTAATAGCGGCTACGGCATTGCAGTTTCTAATAGCGTCATACATCATCTTAGGCTCGTATCCATTGCCATTACCGATTAGTGCAAGCAACCCGCTGTGCGTAAAACTATTAAGGGGTGTGTTGTTTATCGTTCTGAATTCATGCAATTGAGTTAAAATATGTGCTGGTGCTTCGGTTTTATCTAGTGCTTTTAACATGTCCCCCAACATGGGTGTTTCTAGCTTTTTAAATTCATCAGCTTTGACTTGCCCTGCCGAACTTAACTTAGCCAACCATGTAGTGTTATCTGCAAACATTAACCAAAATCCTCGAATAAGACTTTCATACTGAGGCCGCATTAACGCAAAACCAGATGATAAAAATCCATCTTGAATGAGTTTAAGCGCTGATAAGCCATGTTCAAATGACAATATCCCCGATTGAAATGCTAGCCGATGCTTAATCTCGGGGACAGGTTCTAGCTCTCGTAGTAGATCGATATGCTCTGACATATACTCATACATTTCAAAGCACCGTGGTAAAAGTGCATCTAATTTCGATTTATACATTTGCCCTCCTACATTTTTCGCGTTAATTCCGTCGATAGGCTTAACAATTTACAGTTCTATAAACTATTAAACCGCCCAAAATCTTATCAACAACTTACCCACAACCCAGATATAAAAAAATAAATTGCTCGATAAATAACCAGGTATATTAAGTGCCCTTGCAATGTGCTCAGAAACCTCATTTTTAAACCATAATCCACCCGTCAACTTTAGGTGGTTAAGACAAGATAACAGAAAAAAAACAGTATTAGATTAATCTGAAATGCTGATTTTTATGCGCTTATATTCAAATTCATCATTTAAAAACCAAAAAATTGAAAATATTTTAATTTTTTTTAAAATACTTTACCTGTTCATTAAATGCACAAAGTAGATTAAATTGCGTTCGTTTTTTCAGCACCTAGACTGCGTCATGAAAAATATTTAAATGACTTATCCACAGGTTTCAACCTGTATAACTTATAAATAATTTACAGTGCTTACGGCTTCGAATTTCGATATTCCCTTTATAAAATGGCCTACCTCACTTTTTAGAGCTTAAAATTCGAACATGAAAAAAGTTGGTTGCAACATTTAATAAACAATGGAGAGCAAAAAACGCTCAGCTCAAAAAGCAATCAAAAACAATAATTTATATTGCTTTTATATTTCCCATAAACTTAAAATGAAAGGTTTTGTTACTCTTTGAAAAAGCTGCTAAAAATGAGTTATGCAACGATTTCACCCCTTCCTAATAAACTTTCAATGTGTTCTCATTTCATTTCTGACGAAGACATCATCAATTAATTTATTGTTTATAGATTAAATTTGAATGTGTTTTTGTGTAGTTGAAAATAGATTGAATAACCAATTTCGTCACCAAAATGGATGTTGTTGTTCGGATAGCTTGGGCGCTTTAGTCACTTGAATGTGTACAAAGCTATAAGCAAAACTCTTAAATATGAACTATAAGATCTACTCTGTAAAGGAGTGGCGAGGAAAATATTGTGAAAAATTCAATTAGAGCCGGGACTGGGCAAAAGCGCCCTACAACCAGCGGACATTTTTGTAGAAGATTTTATAGTAAGAAAAATAATTGCCTGCTATGGCTAGGTTCGCACTTAGAGAAATGTTTTGCGCTACATCTTGAGTTTGATCCACAAGTCTTAAGCTACGCATCACAGCCTGAAACAATAATATTTGAAGGCCGTAAACGTTATACCGTTGATTTTTTAGTCGCCATGGTTAACAGTCGCCCATTTTTTGTTGAAGTACATCATGAAAATCTTATAAAAGAAGAATTTTTGAAGCGGTTTAACGCTGCTAAAGATTTCCTAGCCCTTCACGATGAGCCGGAGTTGAAGCTCATTACAAACAAGGATATCAATCTTGTTAAGTGTGACAACTTAGACTCATTGTACCCTTACAAAGACCAACCATTACCAAGCGATATTTGCATATTTAATACTGGTTCTCGACATCTAAAGTTAGATGAATTAATCAATGAAATTCAATTAAATACACCCTATAAAACAGCAGTAAGCGCAAGGCGGATCGCATTGACCATGATAGCTAATGGCAAATTTAAAGCAGATCTTACTTTACCTCTCTCAGGTGCGTCAGTCTTGGAGCAGGTTTGCGATGATTAATCTCGTGCTCGGCGAGCAATATCAATATAATTCAATACGATTAAGATTAACTCGTATGACCGACAGTCAGGTTTTGCTTGAAAATGTTGGCGGTTCTCCACAATTATTCCTGCTGGCAATAAATGAATTTAAAAAGTTATATGAAACGGCTGAGGGATCCCCACAAAATTAAGATACATACTATTAGCTCTTTGCCAATTTGATTAGCGCCCAGTCCCACTGTGCAACCCAGTGCAAGATCTGCTTTAGCCCTTGCTGATAATCGTGTCTGCGAATAGGCAGTTTCGGTTCCTTACAAAGCAGTATCCCGAGGAAGTTCAGTGCAAGCACTCGCCGATTTTTTACCGTATTAGCCTGATATCGCAAATGTAAGCCAGCCTTTTCACCCGCCGAACCCATCAGGTAGTGGAACCAATTTGCCAGTGCCGCGAGTAACAGCAATATACCCAAACGTGATTTGATTTTAGTGCCGTGCAGGTCGCTTCCTAAGCCATAACGTGAGCTTTTCTGGTCTCGGAAACTTTCTTCAATTTGCATCCGGCTACTGTAGCACTTGGCGATTTTATCTGCGTAGCCATGGCACTCAGGCAAAGATGACACCAATAACCAAGGTTCTTTGTAAGACTTATTTTTGTCTCGCTTCAATAGCTTATAGCCTTTACCAACTAGAATCGCGCGGGTTTCATAATGTTGCGTCTGAGTCAGCACGATTGCGCCTAAGTGTTTAGGGGTGGCGCGAGCTTTTTTATAAAGCGCATTTACGGTCATAAACTCTGTTTGCTCTGCCAGTTTAAGCTTCACATTACCTCTGACTCTGGCGACATAATGCCAGCCTAATTTGCGCACCTGCTTAAGCCAAGGCACTTTAAAGCCAGCATCGGTGACGATAACAGGCTTACAGTCGCTAGGTAACATGGCCTTGAGTTGCTTTAAAAACGCCCAGTGCAAATGTGGGCAAGTGTAATCTTCTGCCGCCGCCACTTTTTGTAATAGCGTGAGTGCTCTGCCATCAACAGCGATGCTGGCTCGCAAAATAAAATGGCGCTTCGCGGTATCAGCGTTGCTCCAGTCAATCAAAATGAGCGGCTGCGTTTTGCTACTGACAATCAAATGAGTCATTGCCGCATAGATCAGAGGCAGTTCCCGTTGTAAATTGGCATTGCTGAGCAATCTATCCGCGCGCTTAATGCTGACTTTGTCAGATGTGCCTGGCATAGCGCGACCAATCGCTGTGACGGTGCACCGCGCATCTTTGGTCAAAGCTGTTACAGCATCTAAAAACACCGAAAATCGGGTTTTATGCATCGTTTTGGGGGTGACAAATGTGAGGAAATCAGCGAGCATAGTTTTTACATTCATGGTGACCATCCGCGTTTTGTGAGTTTTGGCGAATGATCAGATCGGGAACCACCATGAATGTTCCCTAATCGCCTAACTTTTTATTTTAACTACAGAATTTCTGGGGATACCTCAGATGAAACGGGTGATGTAATAAAAATTATTCCCGCTTTACCCGCACCCATCCATTTAACTGATAAACAACAAATTAAAGCTGAAAACTTAAAGCGCTATATGACGGTAATGGACCGCCTTTCTAAAAATAATGAATCCGTTACCACCCAAGAGGCTTATAAAACAATTTGTATCGAAGTAGCAAACATTACTCAAGTATACAATCATCCCTCTCGCAGCACATTGTCTCGTCATTTTAAAAAGTATCAGAAAACTGGAAATGTTCGGACTTTATTTACTTCAGACTCGTTGCGACGAAATCGACTAGATGAAACCATCGAAGACTTTTTAAATAATTTTATTTCAAGCACATGGCACAATTTACCACATGAAAATATACATGGCGCTTATCACCTCTATAAAAAAAGAGCTACAGAAAACGGCGTCGATATTGCCAGCTATTCAACGTTTCATAAACGCATACTTCAACTTCCATCTTTTGATAAAACGATGAATCTTTCTGATAAGAGAACCCGAAATAAAATATTATCAACGCGCTCTGATGAAATAACGGTCAACGGCATTTTACATAGGGTTGAGCTTGACCGTTGTGATTTAAATTTATGTTTAATTGATAGTAAAGGAAATCCAACAAGTAAGGTCAGTATATACGCAGCAATTGATTGTTACAGCCGAGCAATCATGGGACTTACAGTTGAATTAGGTACAAGCGAAGACACTGAAGGTGTTGTTAGATTATTAGCTCAAATGTATATGAACAAACAAGGCCATCCATTTTCAGGGGTTATCAAAGAAATTTTCACGGATAATGGCCCAGGGTTTCGCTCTGAAATCGTAACGGAAATTTGCAGTCGCTTAAACACAACTATTATTAGAACTCCTGCCGAGTCTCCATTTAAAAAACCATTTATTGAATCATTTTTTAACGTCCTCGGTAATCATCTTACAACAGGCGTATTCAAGATAGGTAACAAAGAATATGTAGGGTTACCAGGTTATAAGGGTGTGCTTCGCAAAAAAAGTAAAATTAGCGATAGCAGTACAGCAGAGAAACGCGCAAAGCTTAATATCGATGATTTTATGATTATATTGAGAGAATTTCTTTTCCAGTATAACCATAAATGGACGCATTCTTCGCTTAAAAAAACGCCATTTGAAAAATGGCAGGAAGGTGAAGAAACATTGCCTGCAATCCCCGTCAATTATGATGCGCTCCGCCATGTTTTTCACTTTGAAACAAAATCATGTCAGTTACTAAAAGGCGGTTATATAAATCTCAAGACACAAGTCTACCAAAACGCAGCGCTAGCAGAGCTTTATCATACTTTACTAATAAATAGTATGCAGTCCAGCCCAACTATAGATGTTAGGTATAACCCTGGTGATGCGGGAATGATCACCGTTTATGCAAAACATGCAGATAACTCTCCCATTCCTCCAATACAAGTTCGACACAAATCTTGGGGTAAATCTGACCAAATTGTTGCTTTTGATGAAGTGAAAGGCGGCCCCAGAATTCGTTCAAACTTATTTGAAGTGACCCTTGAGGGGGCTAACAGTGCTAAACCGGCAAAAAGTAAAAAACAGACATTTAAAAATAGTCATGTGCCTTCTTTTGAGGAAAATCGAGCTCAAGGGTTAACACATGAAGAAATAATAGAAAAATCACAAAATGAATTCGCTCATAAAAACAAACCTGAACATGCGATGATCAATCGAGCTAAAAGAACTGCAAAACAGCAAGATAATAAAATACCTATTCAACCAAATCGATTATTAGACGACGAGGAGACTTGGTAATGCATCACGCCATATTTCCAGAAACACTCTGTCAATTGCCTTTTCTTGATTCGTTATGGCATATAATAGCTGAAACGCATCATAAACAATGTAAAAAACCCTATAACCTTCTTGTGCTAGGTCAGTCAGGTGCCGGTAAGTCGGCCCTTGCGAGAGCGTATAAAGCTGAATATCCTTCAGTTAAAATAGATGAAAAATTGATTATTCCTGTAATTTATATAGCGCTTACAGATACAGCATCACCCAAAGCTTTGGTCGAACAATTATTATACTCTTTCAATATCACTCGTTTTAATCGCTCAGTGAGTCTACTTGAGCTTCAAGACAGATTTCTGTTTTTGCTAAAAGCTCACCAGGTAGAATTAATCATTATAGATGAAGTTCAAGAATGCTTACCCAGAGCACAGGGCCCAGCTAAACAAAAAATCATTAAACTGATTACTTGGCTCACAGATCATGGCGGTGTGCCGTTTGTACTATTTGGAACTCCCATTGCCAAGAATATGCTTCAATTTGGTGTTGACACTGAGGAGTACAAAACAGAAGAACAACTTTCAAGGCGTTGCTATGCTCCAATCGTACTTCCAGCTATTCAGCCATTTAGCAAGAGCTGGTTAAAAGCCGTCAATTTTTTTCTAGAAAAATGCTCACATCCCCATCTTGATGCTTCATACAAATCTCATCAATCGATAATGAACCGACTGTATTTAGCCACAAAAGGCAAATTTGGTTTATTAGAGAAATTTATGCTGCATTTACCTGAAGGTATTAACTTACATGATGAAAATGTAAATAAACTACTCTCAAAGGTTTATATCAAAACAATTTTAATTTCCAACACAGGATTGAATCCATTTTGTGAGGATACCTTCAGCGATACTGACATTGAGATAAAATTAAACTTAATGAAAGAGGGTAAAGTATGACCCTTCTGTCTATCGCCTCAAGCTTAAAATCTGAGGAGCATATTCCTGGATACATCATGCGCCTTGCTCAAGACAATGGTTTTACTCGTATTGAGCAATTATTTTACCAAACTGAGCTTTCAGCATTGATGCACGGAAAAGGGAAAGCATTTGATACCGCTTGCTTAAAATTTGGGGTACATCTTGCTCATGTAAAACTTGAGAACGCCGTTAACGTAAAACAAGTCAGAGTATGTCCTGCTTGCATAGCCGAGCAAGGATATATAAAAGCCAAGTGGCATAGCTTAACTCAATATCACTGCTCTATTCATCACTTAGCCCTAATTGATTACTGTGATGCTTGTCAGATGCCGCTTCACTGGAATATACCTTTGCTGTTAGCTAGATGCTCCAACCCTCAATGTTCATGTCCACTGCCTTTGAATCCCAGCTTAATGTCGGAGGAGGATCATCATTATGCATTAGATTGGTAAGCGTAACAACAACCACACCTTGCGGTGTGGCTGCTGATCAATAAGGCAGGAGTTCTTGCAGTTGCTCGTGGGTATTGGCTTTGGGCAGCTCTGTCAGCAAGCGGCATAAGTAATCATACGGTTCCAGACCATTGATTTTGGCCGTTTCGACTAGGCTATACATTGCAGCACTGGCTTCTGCGCCCGTTTCAGTATTGGCAAACAACCACGCCTTGCGTCCAATCACGAACGGTTTGACGGCGCGCTCAGCACGGTTGTTGTCGATATTTAATCGGCCATCGTCCAGATAGCGGATGAGTTTGGGCCACTGATTCAGGCTATACGTGATAGCGACTCCCAGTAAACTTTCTTTCGTGACACTCTCGCTTGATTTATCCAGCCAGCTTTTAAATTGTTCTAGCAGTGGTTTAGCTAGTGCTTGTCTGGCGTCATACTTCTTATCAGGCGGCGCAGTTTTTAATTTACTCTCCAGTGCATAGAGTTTCTGGATGTGGTTAAGGGCCACATCCGCTTTACCCGTTTTGCCTTTGCCCTGTGCTTTTTGGGCTTCAACGAACTTGCGTCTGGCATGCGCCCAGCAACCGACTAAGGTTGCGTGAGTTTTCTCATACCCGGCATAACCATCGACCTGCAGATAACCGTTAAAGCCGGATAAGAAGTCACAGGGATGTTTGCTGCTGCGGCTATCCTGATAATCAAACAGCGCCAGTTTGGGGCCGGTACTTTTTTCTAAGCCACAGCCATACACCCACATGTAGCAGGTGCTTTTCTCAACATCCAGCACATTGACCGTGGTTTCATCTGCCCACAGCACCGGCTGTTTCAGAAGCTCAGCTTTCATTAACGCCAGTAGCGGTTTAAGTTTATCTGCACAGGTTATCAGCCAACGACTCATCGTTTGACGACTAAGCTCAATACCTGCCTGATTAAACAACTGCTCCTGACGGTATAACGGCAAGCCATAGTGCATTTTGCTGCTGATGATTTGCGCCAGTAAACTTGGCGTGGCCATGCTCTTAGGGATAACCGCAGCTGGCACATCAGCAATCTTAATGTCGACCTTAGTGCCATTGGTTTCACACTGCCGGCAGCTGTATTTCAACCGGACGTTTCTAAGAACACGGATTTGCGCGGGCACGAACTCAATTTGCTCACTGACTTCTTCACCCATTTGATGCAGGGCATGGCCACAGCAGACACAGGTTTTATCGTCAATGTCATGGATAACGTCAACGCGGGGCAATTCAGGAATAATACGCGGTCGGCGTGGCTTGGCGGTTTTCTCAGCGCTCTCGGTCGTCTGAGTATCTGGCTCTGTTGCTACTGACTGCTCTTCAATAAGCTGCTCGGCCTCATTTAACACTTCGCCTTCACCTTCGTAGGTCTCGCTGCTGGGGCTAAATTTCTGGTACTTCTTCAGGTTATAGCGCTCCAGTAATTGCTGTAACTTATCCGAGAGCTGCTGGTTAACCCGCTCTAGTTTAGCGATGCGTTTGTCTTTTTGCGCCAGTTTGCGCTCAAGCTTTTGCGTCTGCTCAAGCAGCATTTTCTTGAGCAGTTCAACATCATCAGGTAAGGATTGAGGTATCTTTTTCATGGCCGTTATTGTAACGGCCAATTTGGCTAAGTGCTTGGTAAGATTTAGATTGTTTTGGATGCGATCTACAGGATTTATAGCCGATCGGCATATCAACCCACACTCTGGTAATGCAGCGGCTGGTGCGCGGTGATTTTTTGAATATCGACACCTTGCAACAGCCAATGCCATTGCTGCTCGCTAATAGACAACACTTTACCTGGCATCTGCCTTGGCCAGCGGAATGTGTCTTTTTCAAGTCGCTTGTACCACAGACAAAACCCAGTGCTATCCCAGTACAGCACTTTTAACCGAGTACGCTGCCGATTGCAGAACACAAATAGTGCACCGCTAAATGGCGAGAGCTGCATCTCTTGCTCGACCAGCAACGATAAGCCATTAATGGATTTGCGAAAATCGACCGGCTGTTTATGCAAATAGACCTTAAGCACATCGAGGAACATTTTCATAGTCAAAGTGCTCTGAGCAAGGCGGCTAACCAGAGTGCATCCGTCCCTGCTGGAAGTTGCAATTCCATATCACGCTTGCGTAGCAGGATATGCTGGGCCAGTGGCGAGCTTTGTGGTGCTAATTCAATGAAACCGGTGTCATCATTCTGATGAGCCAACAACTGGCGTTTACGGAGATTGAAATAGGTCGGGATAATCCCTTGTCGTTTAGCAAATGCCGTTTGAGTAAGGCCACTTTGGGCTTGCTCGGCGAATAAGGCCAGCCATTGTTCTTTAGTGCGTTTCATGATGATTACCCTGATAATTTAAAGAGGCAGACAGGGTAATGTTGATCAGTTAGGATAGGAATGTGTGGTTGGCGTTACGCTTACTTAGATTGCTAGTAGGCGTCCGGCCATCACATCTTTTATTTGCTGACTGATCACGCATCATATCTTTCACTGTTGCCAACAATGAGAGTTATGTATGCCAGCTTTAAAACAACCCGATATACGTCGGTTCTTTTCCCCCGAATTAAAATGGCAGATCGTCCAGGAATCGAAAGAACAAACCCTTTCAGTATCTCAATTAGCGCGCAAATATGATGTCAATACCAACCAAGTGTTTCGCTGGATCCGAGACGTTAACCTCGGTAATGCATTGTGGGTCAGGCGCGCTAAAGGTGAAGTGAATACGTCAGCGGCTCCCATGCCATTCCTTCCTGTCAGTGTTCGTGCGGTTGACGCGGTGCCGGTGTTACATAAACCTGCTGCAATAACGGTATCGTTTCGTAGCGGTCACCAACTGGTGCTACACGACGCCACGCCGGACATGTTGCACCAACTCGTGGTGGCGTTGTCATGATGATGTTATCGCATGACGTGCGCATTTGGCTGTGTGCCGGTTACACCGATATGCGCAAAGGCTTTGATGGCCTGGCTGCAATGGCGCAGCATGTGCTGCAAAAAGACCCGTTTAGCGGTCACGTATTTGTGTTTCGCGGACGTCGTAGCGACCGGGTTAAATTGCTCTGGTGGGATGGTCAGGGGTTATGTTTATTTTACAAGCGACTGGAGCAGGGTAAATTTGTTTGGCCAAGTGCAAAATCGGGGGCTGTGCATTTAACACAAGCCGAATTGGCGCTGTTACTGGAAGGCTTAGACTGGCGGCCACCTGCCAGAAAAAATAGACCAATAAACGCCGCATAATTGCATTTAATCAATGAGTTAGCTGGATTTTTATGTTATTATGCAGCGCATGAAAACGATGGCATCTTCCTTACCCAATGACCCAAAACAGTTGCAGGAAATTATCCTTCAACTGCAGTCAACGCTTGCCCAGCAGGATACCGTTATTGCCTCGTTACGCCACCAGTTATCCGTATTAAAACGTGCCCGCTTCGGACGTTCGTCCGAGCATATCGATAAGCAAATTCATCAGTTGGAATTACAGCTTGAAGAGCTTGAGATGCAAACTGCAGCCTTACCAAAGCTAGCCGCACCAGCAAAAGAGAACAAAGCCACGCCCCGTCGGCGCGTCTCTCTGCCTGCACAATTGCCGCGAGAAGAGCTTCGTGTTGAAACGGCTTGCCAGTGCCCGGCATGTCAGGGTGCATTAACCCATATCGGTGATGATGTTTCTGAAATGCTGGATGTGGTGCCGGCCTCTTATCGGGTTATCCGTATTGTACGCCCTAAATTCAGCTGCCAGCACTGCGACACATTGGTGCAAGGTGCTGCGCCTGAGCGTGTGATTAAAAAAGGACTGGCCAGTGCTGCATTGCTCACACAGGTGATGGTTGATAAATACCTCGACCATCAACCGCTGTACCGCCAAGCTGAGCGGATGGAACGTGAAGGCATCGACATCGAGCGCTCTACCTTGGCTGACTGGGTAGGACAAACGAGTGCATTACTCACACCACTGGCAGATGCCATTGGTCGCCATGTTAAAGCCAGTTACCACGTACATGCGGATGATACCACCGCACCGACGCTATCACCGGGTAAAGGTCGCACGCAAACAGGTCGTTACTGGACCTATGTCCGCGATGGTCGCCCCTGGGGAGATAGCACACCGCCTGCGGTATGGCTGCAATATAGTGAAGACCGAAGAAGTCTTCATCCTGCGGCGCATTTAAAAGATTACAAAGGCTCACTGCAGGCCGATGCTTATGCCGGTTACAACGAATTATACCAACGGCAAATCACCCAACATGGTTGCTGGGCACACGTGCGGCGTAAGTTCTATGACATCACTCAAAGCGGCCCTTCGCCTTTAGCCGACGAAGCCATTGCCATTATCCAATCCCTCTATGTGATTGAAAAGCAGGTACGCGGCAAACCACCGGATGAACGACAACACATCCGAGCCACACATGCCAAGCCAATCCTTGAGCGCTTCCATGCGTGGTTGCAAACAACCCTACGTACCTTATCGAAAGGCTCGCCGTTATCCAAGGCTATTCATTATGCTCTGAAACAGTGGGAGGCGTTGGTTGCCTATGTGGATAACGGTTATGCTGAGATAGATAACAACAGTGCAGAGCGCTCATTGCGGCCGATTGCCTTGGGTAGGAAAAATTACCTGTTTGCGGGTTCAGTTGCTGGAGGAGAGCGAGCTGCCGTGCTGTACTCAATACTCGGCACCGCTAAACTCAATGGCATCAATCCAAATGACTATCTCACAGCGGTACTCAAACGTATCGGCAATCACCCCATCAACCGTGTCGATGAGTTGTTACCTTGGAATATCGATCTATCCAAACAGTCAGGTGACGCGATTTAAGACACTAAGTGTCCACTAAAGTTAAGTGGACACTTAAATCAGAGCGCTAACCTGTGATCGCCGGACGCTTACGATTGCTATCACGCAGGAGAATGGTGTTTGACGATGGCAGCTGACATACCAACTAAAACCACATCAAGTAAAATGAGACAAGAAATTGGTTACGCGTTTCTCTCGGCACCTACTACAACCCATCACTATCTCAATATTTATCTGAAAGATATAAGTAAAAATGCCCTTCCAAATACATTAAAAAAGCATAGTTTGATAAAGCTTAGAAAGCAGCTCGATTCTCGTTGGCCAACATTAACAGTACTAGATGCCTTTATAAATCAGCACCATCAATGTAAACCTTACATGAGCGCCGTGATTACTTTAACAACTTACGATCTATGCCAACTTGCAAGCTTAGATCGCGATGCAATTGAACAGTTAATTTATGACGGATATATTACTTTGCCTGATAGTTTCTCTAGAACGACACCGAATAAAAAACTGAATGTAGCACCATTATTTAAAAAGCTAACTGAAAACAGTACTCAGCTTGAAGCACCTAAATCGCTCTTTGATTTTAAAGATTTAATACAAGCATTCTTACAATCTAAATGCTCACTATTGCTAGCTTGCTTGGGCGGTAAACTACCTTTTAATTATCAGGCTAATGAAACTTTATTCACTTCTATATTTGTTCAAGAACAAGCGCTCCGAAAGCATCTATTGCAAAACCTAGTTGATGTTAATGAACAAGCCCTTAGATTACAGGACATCCAACAAGTAACAGGGTTATCTTCATCCACAATTAAACATGCAATCTCTTCAGGACTGATTACAGACGTCGCTAAGAGGAGATTTAATTTCAACAAAACGTTATTTTTATCTGAAGTAAAAACCCTAATGAAAATAAACACTAAACAACTTGAGTTAGGCTTAATAGATTAATTCAATAATGTATTTTACTTCGCCGCGTTCTAATGCGCGGCTTAGCATACTCAAAGACAATCAGGCTGTTTTTGGTAAGAAAATTAAGTTTTTTTATCAGATTAACTTAATAAATAGTGACAATTAGGACAGGATTAATTCATAGCACCCCATTTTTTATCAATTTATTATGCTGTTTTCAAGAGCAATTTTTATACTTTACGCTTTAAAAACAGAATTCGTCTATAGATTATGAAAGTAATACCAAATAAGAAGAGAATAAAAGAATGAGGCTCAGAAACACTAACAGATTGCCAGTCTGCATAAACCCAATTAAATTGTGATGATATATTAGGGTTTCTAATATTAGAGCCCACAAAACTAGGTTGTGTATTTGATACACTAGCCGTAAATCCGTCAACATACCACTCTGGTGACGCCCCCCTGTAATCAAGATCATATGGAGTTAAAATTGCACAATTATTTATGTTAGTGCAGCCTTCTATTAGGCTAGGCTTAGAAGCAAAGTTACCAAATGATGAGTTGATTAACACTTGTTCAATTAAGGCTTGTGAAAATTGAAAAGAAAGAACCGAGTTTGCATCCAAGTTTTCTTTATTACCAAAAATATTGTAGAAACTACCTGCCGTAAATTTAACGTTGTATAGCATGCCAGCAACTAAGACATTTTCAGCGCCTTGCAATTTTCCAGTTTTTGAATCAACATTAAGAATTAAAGAAGCACTGACACTGCAAGAGAAAAAGCATAATAAAAACAATAACTTTAAAAATCCCATGTATTATCCCTTATAAAAATTAATAACATCAAGATGCTTAAGTAATATTTTAAAAATATTACTTAAGAAACAAGCTGCGTTTGATATATTCCATTTCTAAAATCGAAGAAGATTGTAACTGAAGTAAAAAACTAAAAACACTGACGTATATTCATAATTGAAATTAAATTTCCATCTACCAATATCTAGTTATCGGCCTTCTGGCAACAGTGGAAAATTAACGTTAGAAATCTAGTGAGGTGCGCGACATCATCATAAGTGAAACAGCTTGTGCTAAGCCGCATGCAGCGTTTGGTGGGGGCTGAGGGCTAAACCTTCCACTACCTAATTAAGCATTTTCTAGAAGTTTCATAGCATTGAGTGCTATTTTTGACTTCATCGATGCTATTGTTTTTGAAGTAACCTCGGCAAGCTCTTTGGCTGTAATAGCTGATTCAACTAGGAACTGCTGAGTCTTATTTATCTCTAATAAGTGTTTGGTCACGTGCTGATATAGGAATGTAGTTTGCTTTTTGATGTACTCGTTGTCTTCTTTAAGCTCGGGCACATAGAAATCTATAAGCATCGTGACTTTTTCGCTAGGCATTTCATTGCGTATAGCTTTAGGATCAAACTTTGAATCCAGCGCGACTTCTGAGACAATTTGCATTAGCATTGTGTTCATACACTGGACTTCCCAGCTTTTACTAGACAGTCTGTTGTTCCAAAAAATACGTTTCTTCAAATTTAGCAGGAGAAACGCCGCCTGTGTGTGAATGGCGCTTTTTAGGATTGTAAAACATTTCTATAAAGTTAAATATCTCGGTTTTCGCTTCGTCTCTTGTCGAATATATCTTTTTACGCGTCACACGCTTTTTTAAAGTCGCAAAAAAACTTTCTGCTACGGCGTTATCATGACAATTGCCTCTGCGGCTCATCGACGGTTTCAAGTTATGCTCTTTCATAAACGATAAATAATCAGCACTGCCATATTGGCTGCCTTGATCGCTATGCACTAAAACTGAGTGTTTAGGCCGTCGTTGATAAACTGCCATCAGTAAAGCTTGAATGACTAAATGTTTATCCATGTTTTTATCCATAGACCAACCCACAACGCGACGTGAAAACAAATCGATGACCGTTGCTAGGTATAAAAAGCCCTCATAAGTACGAATATACGTGATGTCACTTACCCAAGCGGTGTTAGGTGCAACGGGTTTAAAATCGCGCTCTAACACGTTATCCGCTATCCGTGATGGCTTGCCACCTTTGATATACCGTCGCTTGTAGCCTATTTGGGCTTTTAATCGATTCAATCGCATAATTTTAGCCACACGATGAACACTACAGGTTTCACCGGCTTCTCGCAGATCACGATGTATCCAGGGGCTGCCATAAGTGCCGCCACTGGCAATATAAAACGCGTTAATCCGCGTGAGTAAACGCTGATCTTCAATAGTTCGCTGACTCAACGGCGCTTTTAGCCAAGCATAAAAACCACTGCGATTGAGCTTCAGAACACGACACATGGCTAAAACGGAAAATAATCGCAGATGGTCACGGATAAAGGCGTACTTCACTCTGGCTGACTTGCAAAGTACCTTGCGGCCTTTTTTAATATGTCCCGCTCCTCCGTCACTCTTTTAAGCTCTGCTTCTAGCTTAGCAATGCGAACAGAGTCATTTGACTTGGGGCGCGCAACAACCTTGTTGCCACTAAGCTGGTCTCGCCAGTGGTATAACGATTTAGTTGAAATACCCAAACGTTCAGCCACTTCCTGAACAGAATAACCACGATCAGTGATTTGCTTTACTGCTTCAATTTTAAACTCTTCGGTATAACGTTTACCTTTGCTCATAAACACCTCTAATTTAAGTTACATTGTAACTGTTAAATGTGTCTAGCAAAGTCTGGGAAGTCCAAACTTGAGAAGCCTGCCGAGCATTTAATTCACTTTAAATTTACTATATTACTGAGAAGTCTCAGTAACACCCCACTCCCAAACAGAGTAAACATACACAATATCAACAGCCTAGGTTAATTTAGCCCTGTTTATCATGGATATTACTGAGACTTCTCAGTAATACAGTCGATATTTAACAGTAAGATTAATATGGCTCGCTCACCTTTCCTTGAAAGAATTAAGCCGGTTATGCGCACTAAACATTACTCAACTCAGACTGATAAAAAACGCTCTGACTAAAACCGTAATCAAAAATATATTTTGACATAAAATTTACTTTTGGCGATAAAAGCAACACTTAATGCAAGAGGTGATTAAAATGAGCACCTTTAAGCTTCGACGTAATTTCCCTATCTATTGCCATACTTAAATTCATATAAACGATTTTTTATTGAATTTTAGCTTTAATTACAATATGGTCTATCGCAAAATTTTTAGATCTGAATTAGTAATAAAAAATTTTAAACTTTTTACAAAAAAACTTTTTCCCAATTTGAAAAAAATTAAATGTGTAATTCTTAGTTTGTAGCAACAACTGTTAAAATGACTTCTCTTGTACCCCCCATATAAATCAATGATCCACAAAGTAGGAATCTTGTTTTAAGTAAAAACTCTCAACAGCATTTTGATGCAATATTGCACCATTTAACTAATAAAACCGTATTGATAAGCATCTTACCTTTGAGTGTTTTATTATGCGGAATACCAGTATTAACTATTCTTTAGCGATATGTGCTTTTGTCTTTAGTCAGGCTTTTGCGCAAACCACTTTAAACAATCAATCTGCGAGTGCTGCTATGTCAGAGCCAGTAACATTACAATTTTATAATCAACAACACTTCAATCAAGCGATGTTAATCCATGACACCGTTATGGGTGGTCGCTCTAAAGGAAATGCACGCTTAATGTCTGAAAATAACGGTGTGTTATTTGTTGGTGATTTATCTTTAGAAAACAATGGCGGTTTTGCCTCGATAGAATTTAATTTGGCGCAAGCCTTACCCAAGCAACGTTTTCAGCAAGTGGTATTAGCCACGGTTGCCGATGGCAGAACTTATCAGCTACGTTTAAAAACACCTTTTATTCCTCGCGGCGTGGCCTATGTAGCAGAGTTTAAAACAACGGCTGATGCACAGCGCTATGCTTTTAATCTTGCTGATTTTCAAGGGCGTTATCGCGGCCGAGCTTTAACCAATATGCCAGAACTTCACTTTAAAGATGTGCAGCAAGTCTCTTTAATGCTCGCAGATAAGAACCCTGGACCATTTCGAATTGAGTTGTATGATCTGCAATTTAACCAATAAAATAAAATTTTAAAATCAAGCAGTTACCGTTACTGCTCACTGAAAATTAATGGTAAAGGTATTGATATTAAAGGCTTATTTTTGTTTTGCTGCCCACTGTAAATGACGCTGTATAGCGTCGTCTGCAAGTAATAACTCTAAGGTATTAAAACGCTGCGCCAAAGTGATTTCATCATATTGTTTATGAATGGCTTTGTGACACAATCGGCACAAATAAACACCTTTCTGTAATTCTGCTTTGCTGTACTTTTTGTTAAAACGGCTACGCCGATGCATTTTACATGGAATAAGATGATGAAAGGTCAGTAACGTCTGTCGCTGACAAAGCTGACAATGTTTCACCGCCAAAAGCATAGTTAACTCCTCTCGCTTTAAACGTTAGCCTCACCCTACTCGACATTTTTTGCCCATTACTTAATGGCTAAGATATACATATTACGTTGAGTGCTTAGGATGTTTTACGCGGGAGGCGGTGTTTTAGCTCTGTGAAAATGCAGCTGCAATTTCACAGAGCTCACCAAATATCGAAGAAATCAGACTATACTTATGCCAGCTCTGCAATGATAGCCTGTAATGCAGCTAACGGATCTGCCGCTTTGGTGATGGGTCGACCAATCACCATGTAATCCACACCAACCGCTTTGGCTGCTGACGGTGTCATGACTCGGCGTTGATCATCAGCTGCGGAATTTGCTAAACGAATACCGGGAGTTACTAACTGAAATGCACTACCAAATTGTTGTTTTAACATACTGGCTTCTTGTGCCGAGCACACTACTCCATCTAACCCCGATTGTGCCGCTAAACCTGCCAATTTCATCACTTGCTCAGCCGGCGTTAAAGTGATGCCCAGTTCGGTTAAATCTTGTTGTTCCATGCTGGTTAACACCGTTACCGCAATTAATTTGGGGCTGTTGTCTCCAAAGCGTTGCAAAGCTTCTTGCGCTGCTTTCATCATACGACTGCCACCACTGGCATGCACATTAACCATCCAGACGCCAAGATCCGCGGCAGCACTCACCGCTTTGGCTACGGTGTTTGGAATATCATGAAATTTCAAATCAAGAAAAACGTCAAAGTGACGTTGTTGTAAGGCTTTGACAAATTGCGGCCCAAAATGAGTAAACATCTCTTTGCCGACTTTTAAACGACATAATGACGGATCAAGTTGGCTGACCAGCGCCAGAGCATCGGCTTGCTTTTCATAATCTAAAGCAACAATGACAGGAGACTTGCACGACATGAATTATCCTTTGAAAAAATTAACGGCCATCTACGCCGGCAATAGGCTCTACCGTTTCCCATTGCTGACATGAAGGACATAACCAATAAGGTTGACGAGTTTTAAAGCCACAGCTGCGACAGCTATAGAGGATCTTACTGGCAAGATAAGCATTCACCAGCTCTTCTACTGAGCTGAGTACCTCTGCCGCCTGAGCAGATTGCTGTTGCCGAATTTGTAACAATTTTTGAAATAAACGAATGTTCGGCTGTTGCCGTAATTTATCAAGCACATAATGCTCCGCAGCGGTAATTGAGCCATGTTCAGTTAACCAATCGCACAATAATAAACGCGCGCTGGTATTGTGATGCTTATCTGCAAGCAAGGTAAGCAACTGATACCACTCATCTTCATCTAAATGGCATTGGCTTAATTGCGGTAAAATATCCGCACTCCATTGTGGCTTTTGTTTCAAAATGCTCAGCAAAGCACCTTTAGCCATAGCCGCATCATGCTGAGTTAAGGCTAACTTTGCCAATTCAAAACGTGGACGAATAGCCTGAGGATAACGCTCGGCCAATTCCGCCAAGATAGTCAGATCCAGCGCAGCCCCTTTTAAACTTTCCGTATGCAAATTAGCCAGCGCAATGCGTAACGACTTAGACTGGGTATTGGCCACTTCAGTGGTTAATGCAACCGCTTTGCTTAACTCATGCGTCGCCATAAAAATACTGAATAGTTGCTTTAGCGAGGCTTCGCGTAATGCTTCGCTGTTAACTAACTGCAGTAATAAATGCTCTGCCCGATCATACAAACCCGCAGAGTAATAATCTTTAGCCAACTCAAATTGAATGTGTTGCGCTTGTACTTTAGGCAGTTTTAATTGGTGCAGTTTTTCGTGAATACGAATGGCTTTATCCCAATCACCTTTGCGACGGAATAAATTAGCTAATGCAAGGTAGGTGTCGATGGTTGCAGCTTCAATATCAAGCAGTTCAAGTAACTGCTCGATCGCTTTATCTTCTTGATCTGTTAATAGGAAATTTAAACCAGAAGATAGGTTTCGGGTAATATTTGCCCTACCCTTAAGCTCTTTGTGTTTGAGGCTATTTTGTCCCATAAACCAACCGTAAGCAACGGCGACGGGAAGCAAAAGAAATAGCAGCTCAGGCATAAGAATTAGGTGTTATCAGTTGATTTATTTAGCCAACGTTTTGTTTTTCGTTGCAGCGCAAATAACAAACTTAACAGCAGTCCGATTATTAGGCCTAAAACTAGAAAGATCACTGCGATATCAATTACTCGCAATGTTAGCTTAACAACCAACAAATTCAGTTCGGCAGTTTGCTGATTAGTTGAGCCTAGTAGAAAACCAAAAAGTACTACGGCTACAATAAATAAAATAAATAGTATTTTGCGCAACACTCAGCTCCGCTTAAGAAATAAAAAGCGCTTACGTGTTGTCTTTTACGCGGTCACGTAACTCTTTACCGGGTTTGAAATGAGGTACGTATTTGCCATCAAGTTCTACTTTGTCGCCTGTTTTTGGATTACGGCCTAAACGAGCGGCACGATAATGCAAAGAGAAACTGCCAAAGCCACGTATTTCAATACGCTCACTTGATGCTAAAGATTGTGCCATCTGTTCCAAAATTTCTTTCACAGACGCTTCTACATCTTTGACTTGAATATGGGGAAAATCAGTAGCTAACTTTTCAATCAATTCAGACTTGGTCATAGCCCCTCCGGCAAACCTGCGAGTAGAATAAGCAAGGGGCGAATGCCCCCTGCTTTATCAGCAATTAATCCTGCTTTTGAGCAGCTTTAAATGCTTCAGCCATAGCGTTACCACCGAAATCAGCTTCTTGTTGTTGCTTGCTGTTTACAGTGTCCATAGCTTCTTTTTCTTCAGCTTCGAATTTCGCTTTGATAGACAGGCTAATTACGCGGTTCTTACGATCCACACCCATCAAACGCGCTTCAATTTCTTCGCCAACTTTCAATACAGTTGATGCATCTTCAACACGGTCACGTGAAATATCAGATACACGAACATAACCTTCAACAGCGCCTTCTAACATAACAGTAGCGCCTTTCGCGTCAACGGCTGTAACTTCACCTTTAACGATAGCACCTTTTTTGTTATCAGCAAGGTAACCATTGAACGGATCTTCATCCAGTTGTTTGATACCTAAAGAAATACGCTCGCGCTCTGGGTCAACTTGTAACACAACAGCGTGTACTTCGTCGCCTTTCTTGAATTCACGAACCGCTTCTTCGCCAGTGGCGTTCCAGCTGATGTCTGATAAGTGAACCAGACCATCGATACCGCCGTCTAAACCGATGAAGATACCGAAGTCAGTGATTGACTTGATCTTACCGCTTACACGATCACCCTTGTTGAAGCCCTTAGCGAACTCTTCCCATGGGTTAGCTTTACACTGTTTCAAGCCTAAAGAAATACGACGACGTTCTTCGTCAATTTCTAGAACCATCACTTCCACTGAATCACCTAAGTTAACCACTTTAGATGGGTGGATGTTTTTGTTGGTCCAATCCATTTCTGAAACGTGAACTAAGCCTTCTACGCCTTCTTCGATTTCTACGAAACAGCCGTAATCTGTCAGGTTAGTTACACGACCCGTGATGCGAGCACCTTCTGGGTAACGTGAAGCGATAGCTGCCCACGGATCTTCGCCCATTTGCTTCAGGCCTAAAGAAACGCGTTGCTTCTCGCGGTCGAATTTCAGTACTTTTACTGGAATTTCGTCGCCAACGTTAACAATTTCGCTTGGGTGCTTAACGCGCTTCCATGCCATATCAGTGATATGCAGTAAGCCGTCTACGCCACCTAAGTCAACGAATGCACCGTAGTCAGTCAGGTTCTTAACGATACCTTTAACTTCCATGCCTTCTTCTAAATTCTCTAACAGCTGATCACGTTCTTGGCTGCTTTCAGATTCGATAACGGCACGACGTGAAACCACGACGTTGTTACGCTTCTGATCAAGCTTGATAACTTTGAATTCCAGCTCTTTGTTTTCTAAGTGCAGCGTGTCACGTACTGGACGTACGTCAACTAATGAACCAGGCAGGAACGCACGGATACCATCAACTTCAACTGTGAAGCCACCTTTAACTTTACCAGTGATAACACCGATAACCGTTTCTTTATCATCGCAAGCTTTTTCCAGGCGAACCCAGGCCTCATGGCGCTTAGCTTTTTCACGTGATAATAAGGTTTCACCGAAACCATCTTCAATAGCGTCTAATGCTACGTCGATGATGTCACCTACACTCACCTCGATCTCACCGCTCAAAGATTTGAACTGTTCAACCGGAATAGCTGCTTCTGATTTAAGACCGGCGTCAACCATAACAACGTCTTTCAGAACCGCTACAACAGTACCTTTAACGATGGCACCAGGACGAGTTTCGATAGTTTTGAGGCTTTCCTCAAACATTAGTGCAAAATTTTCAGTCATATTCACTTTTTCAGTTAAGTTCACCACGTCGCATCTTGCGTTGTGGGGTTGCTAAGTTTACCAATAACATCCTTATTACTGGCTGTCCAAAATGCGGCCTTGGCCTGGTTCAAACGCTTGTTAACGACAACTTACTGTTAACAAACTGCAGTACCTCTTGCAGCACCTGTTCAATGGGTTTATTGGTCGAATCCAGCATGTAGGCGTCAGCTGCCGGTTTTAAAGGCGCTGTAGCACGATTCATATCGCGCTCATCCCGAGCTTGGATTTCGTTCAAAAGGTCGCCGATGTTAACATCAAAGCCCTTTTCTTTCAACTCTAAATAACGACGCTGCGCCCGTTCTTCGGCGTCTGCAGTTAAAAATATTTTAACTTCTGCTTGTGGAAAAACGACGGTTCCCATGTCGCGACCATCCGCCACTAAGCCCGGCTCTTCAGCAAAAGCCCGTTGCCGGCGTAACAATGCTTCACGCACGGTAGGCAGTGAGGCAATTTTTGAAGCCATGTCAGCAACGTCTTGAGTTCGAATGGTTTGGCTGACATTTTCTCCTTCTAACGTCACGCGTGTGTTACCGTGTTCATCGCCACTGAATTGCACATCGAGATGCGCGGCTAAAGGTTGCAGTGCCGCCTCGTCGCTTGGATCAATTTGATGGTGCATAGCAGCTAACGCTAACACGCGGTATATGGCGCCGCTGTCGAGTAATTGCCATCCCAGGTGTTGCGCCAATAAACGGCTAATGGTTCCTTTACCTGAACCGCCTGGTCCGTCGATGGTAACGACTGGTGCTAATTGTGGCATCCTACCCCCTAAGTTAAAACGTCAATTCGGTGTTTCAAAACGCGGCTTATTATACAGCTTTTTATGACGATTGCTGGTTTAACTGCAATTTATAAAAACAAAAACGCGCAACCATTTTTGGTTACGCGTTTTTAGGTTAGATTAAGGGTTTTAATGGCTTAGCTTAGTGAATTCCGTAAAGTAGCTGGGAAAGGTTTTTGCAGTACAGTCCGGGTCTTCTATTGTAACGGCCGTATCACTTAGTGCCACTAGCGAAAAACACATTGCCACACGGTGATCATTATAGGTCGCAATACTGGCATGTTGCAGTTGTGCTGGCGGTATAATTTTTAAATAGTCTTCGCCTTCTTCCACCTCAGCACCTACTTTTCGCAATTCTGTTGCCATCGCGGTTAAGCGATCGGTTTCTTTAACCCGCCAATTATAAACATTACGGATTACGGTTGGGCCTTTGGCGAACAAGGCGGTGGTGGCAATCGTCATTGCTGCATCAGGGATAGCGTTGTAATCACGGTCAATGCCACGCAACTCATTACGCGTAACTGATATATAATCGTCACCCCAATCGACCATCGCGCCCATTTCAGCCAACGCATCGGCAAAGTGAATATCACCTTGCACAGCATGTTTACCAATTCCGGTGACCTTAACGGTGCCTCCTTTGATAGCCGCTGCGGCCAAAAAGTAAGATGCCGATGAAGCATCACCTTCAACTAACCACTGACCGGGTGACTGATAACACTGGTTACCCGTAACCAAAAAGCGCTTATAATCTTGGTTTTCTACTTCAATGCCAAACCGAGACATTAACGCTAAGGTAATATCAATGTAGGGTTTAGAGACTAATTCACCTTGGATCTCAATAACACTGTCACCCGCTAATAAAGGCGCGACCATCAGTACTGCCGTTAAAAACTGACTTGAGACACTGCCATCGATCAGGCAATGCCCGCCTTGCAATGGCTTACCACGAATACGCAATGGTGGATAATTAACGTCGCCTAAATAGTCGATATCCGCTTGCCACTGCACCAATGCATCCACCAAGTGGCCAATGGGGCGCTCGTACATTCTTGGCTCGCCGGTTAAGGTCACATCTACTTGGCAAGCAGCCAGTACCGCCGTGAGCGGACGCATTGCGGTGCCCGCATTACCCAGGAAAATCGATACGGGTTCAGCGTGAGAGAATACCCCACCATTACCGACCACAGTACAACGGGTGCGACAAGCAGATAATTGATACGAAATACCCAGAGCAGTTAACGCGCTAAGCATGTGCCGAACATCATCACTGTCGAGTAAGTTACTGATTTCGGTTGTACCTTTCGCTAAGGCTGCTAACAGCAGCACTCGGTTAGAAATACTTTTTGAACCGGGTAAATGCACTTCACCGGCGATATGCGCAATGGGGTTTAAGGTTAGCGTCTTCATCCGTTTACCTTTACAAAATCTTTCATAAAACTCACTAAAGCCTCAACACCTTCTTGTGGCATAGCGTTATATAAACTGGCGCGCATCCCACCCACCATTCGATGGCCCTTTAAAGCCAATAAACCTTGCTGCTCAGCTTGCTTTACAAAGCTGTCGTTTAATTGTTCATCAGCTAGGAAAAACGGTACATTCATCCAAGAGCGAAAGGCCGGATCAACATCATTGCGGTAAAAATCACTTTCATCGATGTAGCGATACAGTGTTTCGGCTTTACGTTGATTACGTTGAGCCATGGCCGCTAAACCACCTTGTTGTTTTAACCATTTGAACACTAAACCCGCTAAATACCAGGCGTAGGTGGGTGGTGTATTAAACATGCTGTCATTTTCAGCAGCGAGGCGATAATCCAAGATCGCTGGAATGGCGGCATCTTTTGCAGGTAACAGATCTTCACGCACAATCACCAGGGTTAAACCTGATGGGCCGATATTTTTCTGAGCGCCGGCATAAATAACGCCATAGCGCGCAATATCAATGGGCCGTGATAAAATGGTCGACGACATATCTGCAACAATCGGCACCTGGGTTTGTGGTAAATCGGTAAATTCTAAGCCATCCACCGTTTCATTGGGGCAGCAATGAACGTAAGCCGCATCTTCGTGTATCTGCCAGTCACTACTGGCAACCATACTACGTAATTGTGCAGCAGTTTTTTGCCGAATATCGTGCTCACGAACCGCGCCAAACTTTTTCGCTTCTTCTACTGCGGCTAATGACCAAGCACCTGACACGATATATTCAGCCGTTTTACCGTTGTGCAATAAATTCAGTGGCACTGCTGAAAACTGACCACGGCCGCCACCGTGCATAAATAAGACTTTGTAATTGTCGGGAATGGCTAACAGATCTCGGAGATCTTGCTCAGCTTGTGCGGCCAGTTGCATAAATACTTTACTGCGATGGCTCAATTCCATCACCGAACAACCCTGTCCTTGCCAGTTAATAAATTCCTGCTGTGCCTGTTGCATCACCGCTGTAGGTAACATGGCTGGGCCAGCACAAAAATTATAGGTGGTCATTGTCATATCTCGCTTCTTTGTTGGTTAATTTCAAACTGGCCTTGGTTATTTTTTATTCTAAAAACAAAACGAGCGCCAAAGCGCTCGTTTTAAGGGGGTTACTCTTCTTCGCCACTGGCATCTTGTGCTAATTGGCTGTCTTGTACTTCTGGCGTACGGCTTGCGCCTTCTTCGGTTACCGCTAAGATTTCATCCTCTTGGATCTCATCAATGCGTTCCACGCCAACCACTTTTTCACCTTCTTGAGTACGGATCAAGATAACACCTTGCGTATTACGGCCGACTTCAGAGACTTCTTTCACACGAGTACGTACCAAGGTGCCTTTGTTTGAAATCATCATGATTTCATCGCTTTCTGACACTTGCACAGCACCCACCACCAAGCCGTTACGCTCAGACACTTTAATCGATACCACGCCTTGTGTGGCGCGGCTCTTCGCTGGGTATTCGCTTAATGCTGTTCGCTTACCGTAGCCGTTCTCGGTAACTGTTAAGATGGGGTTATCGCCGTTCGGGATAATCAGTGAAACAACACTGCCCCCTTCACGTAAACGAATACCGCGCACACCGGTAGCCGTTCGGCCCATGCCGCGTACTTGATCTTCAGTAAAGCGTACCACTTTACCGTCATCAGAGAACAACATGATTTCGTTGCTACCGTCAGTGATCGCGACATCAATCAGGTGATCGCCTTCGTTTAGGTTAACCGCAATAATACCGTTGGCACGTGGACGCGAGTAATCCGTTAAGGCCGTTTTCTTCACGGTACCATTGGCCGTGGCCATAAACACATATTTGCCTTCTTCGTATTCACGTACCGGTAGAATGGCGTTAATACGCTCGCCTTCTTCCAGCGGTAATAAGTTGATAATCGGTTTACCACGCGCGGTACGGCTGGCCAGCGGTAATTGATAGACTTTCATCCAATACATCCGGCCACGATTCGAGAAACATAAAATCGTATCATGGGTACTGGCGACCAGCAGCTTATCAACAAAATCTTCGTCTTTAACCGTTGTTGCCGCTTTACCACGACCACCACGACGCTGCGCTTCATAATCGCTTAACGGTTGGTACTTGGCATAGCCAAGGTGCGATAAGGTCACCACAACATCTTCTTCGGTGATCAAATCTTCGATATTGATATCCAGCATATTATCCTGGATCTCAGTGCGTCGAGCATCGCCATACTGCGCTTTAATGGCTTCTAATTCTTCGCAAATTACTTCCATTAAACGTTCAGGGCTGGCCAAAATATGTAATAACTCGGCAATCAGTTCTAACAGATCTTTATATTCAGCTAAGATCTTTTCATGTTCCAGGCCGGTCAGCTTTTGTAAGCGTAAATCAAGAATGGCTTGAGCTTGCTGTTCAGTTAAGAAGTAAAAACCATCACGAATACCAAAATGTGCTTCTAACCACTCTGGTCGTGCGGCATCTTCACCAGCGCGCTCTAACATCGCCGTTACGCCACCGAGTTTCCAACCGCGCTCAACTAAACCGGCTTTCGCTTCGGCTGGGCTGGCAGAGGTTTTAATCAGTTCAATAATTTCATCGATGTTAGCCAGTGCAATGGCTAAACCTTCTAAGATATGGGCACGATCACGCGCTTTACGTAAGTCATAAACAGTCCGACGGGTAACCACTTCACGGCGATGCAGGATAAAGTATTCCAGCATCGGGATCAGCCCCAGTAACTTCGGCTGATTGTTGGCCAAGGCCACCATATTGATACCAAACACGGTTTGCATTTGGGTATTGGCATACAGCTGGTTTAACATGACGTCGCTTGATTCGCCACGTTTCAATTCAATAACGATACGCATACCGTCTTTGTCTGATTCGTCACGTAAAGCCGATATGCCTTCAATACGTTTTTCTTTAACTAATTCCGCAATTTTTTCAATTAAGCGTGCTTTGTTCACCTGATAAGGGATTTCGTGCACGATAATCGCTTCACGACCGGTTTTTTCATCGGTTTCGATAAAGGTTTTGGCACGAATATACACCTTGCCACGACCGGTACGGTAAGCTTCTTCAATGCCTTTACGGCCATTGATGATCGCAGACGTTGGGAAATCAGGACCGGGGATATATTGCATTAATTCATGCAATTCAATATTTGGGTTCGCAATTAACGCTAAACAGCCATCGATCACTTCGGTTAAGTTGTGTGGCGGGATATTGGTTGCCATACCCACAGCAATACCCGAAGAGCCGTTGATCAATAGATTAGGCACTTTGGTCGGCATAACCGCAGGGATCATTTCGGTGCCGTCATAGTTTGGCACGAAGTCTACGGTTTCTTTATCAAGGTCAGCTAGCAATTCGTGTGCAATACGCGCCATGCGAACTTCGGTGTAACGCATCGCCGCTGCAGAATCGCCGTCGATGGAACCAAAGTTACCCTGACCATCTACTAACATATAACGTAACGAGAATGGCTGAGCCATCCGGACGATCGTGTCGTATACCGCACTATCACCGTGTGGGTGATATTTACCGATAACATCGCCGACAACACGCGCCGATTTTTTATAGGCTTTGTTCCAATCGTTGCCCAATTCCTTCATTGCGAATAACACACGACGGTGTACTGGCTTCAAACCGTCCCGCACATCGGGTAAGGCGCGGCCTACAATGACGCTCATCGCGTAATCGAGGTAAGAATTTTTTAATTCTTCTTCGATATTAATCGGGACTATTTCTTTGGCCAGATCTGTCATAAAACGTTATTTTCCCTTAAATCAAATAGATAACTCGCTTTTTTTGATCTTCTACAGCGCGAGACAACGCGGGATTCTACCACAGAATCAGCGCCTTGCCATGCCTGTTTATGCCTTGTATAAAGATTGCTGTCTTTGCCATAACAGATCAAGGCCTTATAATGACAAAAAACAACAAGGTTAGCATTATGACAACGCATACTAATGTCGATCCCGCAGAGATCGCGAAATTCAATGATATCGCTGCCCGCTGGTGGGATCCAGAAGGTGAATTTAAGCCTTTACATCTGTTAAACCCGACGCGTTTAGGCTTTATTTGCGATCAAGTCGGTGGCATTTTTGAAACGAGAACACTTGATGTGGGCTGTGGCGGCGGTATTTTAGCGGAAAGCATGGCACGGGCCGGTGCTAACGTCACCGCAATTGATATGGCCAGCGAAAGTTTAAATGTGGCGCGTTTGCATGCTTTAGACAGCGCTCTGACGATTGATTATCAACAAAGCACGGCCGAAGCGTTTGCCGCAATGCACCCCGCTAAGTTTGATTTAGTCACTTGCATGGAAATGTTAGAGCATGTGCCTGAGCCCGCTTCAGTGGTTCAAGCCTGTGCCGATTTAGCTGCGCCTGGCGCCACTTTGATTTTTTCGACGATTAATAAAACGCCAAAAGCCTATTTAATGGCTATTTTAGGTGCAGAGCATTTATTACGGATCGTGCCTAAAGGGACGCATCAGTTTGATAAATTTATTCGCCCCTCTACACTGATGCGCTTTATCGAAGCGGCCGGCTTAGAGGTCGTGGATGCGACCGGTTTACACTTTAATCCGGTTTATAACAGCTTTAAAATTGGCCCTGGGTTAGACGTTAATTATTTTGTGGTGGCACGCAAACCCGCATAAGACAGCTAGCCGCCTAAACTAGGCGGCTTAATAACCAGATAAACTTAAAACGCTGCTTATTAGAACAAATGATTTTTTTACGCATTTTTAGCATAAAACACTTGCCTAAAATGCGTGATACCCGGCACACTGACTGTCAGGTTAGCAGCTACTTACTAGATTAAACATTCCGAAATTTTGCCGCATTTCCTCTCTTGCAAAAATCATTAATCCACTCTATCTTGTGATCGAATTTAGAAATACACCCATATGTTGTGTAATACAGCAGCAACACGGGTTTATTTTATCGCCGTGTTTTGCACACGCATCCCTTTATGATTAAAAAGAAACGGAATACTTCAGCAATGACTCAAACTCTTTTTGTGACCAAGCGCGATGGCCGCCGTGAACCCCTCGATTTAGATAAAATCCACCGAGTGATCACTTGGGCAGCCGAAGGTTTAGCTAACGTGTCGGTATCACAGGTAGAATTGAAATCGCATATCCAGTTTTATGATGGCATTAAATCTTCAGACATTCATGAAACCATTATTAAAGCAGCGGCTGACTTAATTTCGAAAGACACCCCTGATTATCAATATATGGCGGCGCGTTTAGCCGTGTTTCATCTGCGTAAAAAAGCTTACGGTCAATTTGAGCCACCACACCTTTATAAGCATGTGGTTAAGATGGTGGAAGCTAAACGTTATGATGCGCATATCCTGGCCGATTACAGCGAAGCAGAATTAGATCAACTTAATAGCTTTATTGATCACGGTCGTGATTTGAACTTCAGTTATGCTGCGGTGAAGCAATTAGAAGGTAAATATCTGGTGCAAAACCGGGTTACCGGTGAAATTTATGAAAGCGCGCAGTTTTTATATATTTTAGTCGCGGCCTGCTTGTTTGCGAATTATCCGAAGAGCCAACGCCTGGATTTTATTCGCCGTTTCTATGACGCCACCTCATTATTTAAAATTTCCTTGCCCACACCCATTATGTCTGGTGTGCGAACCCCAACCCGTCAATTTAGCTCATGCGTGTTAATTGAATGTGGCGATAGCTTAGACTCGATTAATGCGACTTCAAGCGCTATCGTCAAATACGTGAGTCAGCGCGCGGGTATCGGTATCAACGCCGGACGTATTCGCGCCTTAGGCAGTGCTATTCGTAATGGTGAAGCCTTTCATACTGGCTGTATCCCATTTTACAAGCATTTTCAAACTGCGGTTAAAAGCTGTTCACAAGGCGGGGTGCGTGGTGGCGCGGCAACTTTATTCTACCCGCTTTGGCATTTAGAAGTAGAATCATTGCTTGTTCTGAAAAACAACCGTGGGGTTGAAGAAAACCGCGTGCGTCATTTAGATTACGGTGTGCAGTTCAACCGCTTGATGTATACCCGTCTAATCAAAGACGACTACATCACTCTGTTTAGCCCATCGGATGTACCAGGCTTGTATGATGCTTTCTTTGAAGATCAAGAGCAGTTTGATGCTTTATATGTGAAGTACGAAGCCGACAGCAAAATTCGCAAAAAACGGATAAAAGCCATTGAACTGTTCACCTTGTTCATGCAAGAGCGTGCCAGTACCGGGCGTATCTACTTACAGAACGTCGATCACTGTAATACTCACAGCCCGTTTAATCCTAAGCTTGCGCCAGTGCGTCAAAGTAATCTCTGTTTAGAAATTGCCTTACCTACTAAGCCACTTGAGCATGTAAACGATCCTAATGGTGAAATTGCGCTGTGCACCTTATCTGCGTTTAACCTAGGGGCCATTACTGATTTATCTGAATTAGAAGAGTTGGCTGACCTAGCCGTACGTTCATTAGATAGTTTGTTAGATTATCAAGACTACCCTATCCCAGCGGCTTACTCGGCATCGATTGCCCGTCGTACTCTGGGTGTCGGTGTGATCAACTATGCCTATTATCTGGCAAAAAATGGCGTGAAATACTCTGACGGTTCCGCTAACGGTTTAACGCACCGCACCTTTGAAGCGATTCAATTTTACCTATTAAAAGCGTCAATGAAACTAGCGCAAGAGCGTGGTCCTTGTCCTAAGTTTAACGAGACCACTTATGCGCAAGGTATTTTACCAATTGATACCTATAAAAAAGATTTAGATAAAGTTTGCCAAGAACCCTTACATCTAGATTGGGAAACGCTGCGTAAAGATATTCAACAATATGGTTTACGTAACTCTACTTTATCGGCCTTAATGCCGTCAGAGACCTCTTCGCAGATCTCTAACGCCACCAATGGTATCGAGCCACCACGTGGCCATATCAGTGTTAAAGCCAGCAAAGACGGTATTTTAAAACAAGTTGTTCCAGAATATGAACGCTTAAAAGATCAGTACGAATTGCTTTGGGATATTCCGACTAACGATGGTTACTTAGCCTTAGTCGCGATCATGCAGAAGTTTATCGACCAAACCATTTCGGCGAACACCAACTATGATCCCGCTAAGTTTGTTGGCGGTAAAGTACCGATGAAAGTCTTACTGAAAGATCTGCTTAACGCCTACAAACTTGGGGTTAAAACCATGTACTACCACAATACTCGTGATGGTGCAGCAGACTTACAAGATGATATTAAAGCGGCCGCAGCAGAAGAAGATGATGGTTGTGCCGGCGGTGCTTGTAAAATTTAGTCAGTGTGGTGCTAGCCTGCTTGGCTAGCACCATAAATACAATCGTTTAGGGTGCTGTTTAACCCAATGATGTTTATCACTTTGTTTCTCAGGATTAGTAACTAACATGGCGTATACGACTTTTAACCGCAACATGAACGACCAAATGAAAGAACCGATGTTCTTTGGTAATTCTGTCAATGTTTCACGGTATGACCAGCAAAAGTATCCTATTTTTGAAAAGCTGATTGAAAAACAACTGAGCTTCTTCTGGCGGCCTGAAGAAATCGATGTCAGCAAGGATCGTATCGATTTTCAGCAGTTACCTGAACATGAAAAACATATCTTTTTAAGCAACTTAAAGTACCAAACGTTGCTGGACTCCGTGCAAGGTCGCTCACCTAACATCGCGCTATTACCTATCGTTTCAATCCCAGAGCTTGAAACCTGGATTGAAACCTGGGCATTTAGCGAAACCATCCACAGTCGCAGCTATACGCATATCGTGCGGAATATCTCGTCTGAGCCGCACAAAGTGTTCGACGACATTATGTTGAACCAGAAAATCTTAGAGCGTGCTGAAGATGTCTCACGTTACTACGATGAATTGATCGATGGTATTAACCTTTATCAACGCCATGGCGCTGGTACCCATGTGCTCAATGGTGAAACGGTCAGTATCACCCTGCGCGAACTGAAAAAACGGCTGTATCTGTGTTTGATGTCGGTTAACGTACTAGAAGCCATTCGGTTTTACGTTAGCTTTGCCTGTAGTTTTGCTTTTGCAGAACGCGAGCTGATGGAAGGCAACGCCAAAATTATCCGCTTAATTGCTCGTGATGAAGCACTGCATTTAACCGGAACACAGCATATGCTGAATATTATGGCCAGCGGTGATGACGACCCCGAAATGGCGGAGATCGCCAAAGAGTGCGAAGAAGAAGCGTATACCATTTTTATGCGCGCTGCCGAGCAAGAAAAAGATTGGGCGGCCTACCTATTTAAAGATGGCTCGATGATCGGCTTAAACAAAGACATCTTGTGTCAGTATGTGGAGTTTATTACCAACAGCCGGATGCAAGCGGTTGGTTTAAAAGCGCGCTTTAGCACCACGCAAAATCCGATCCCGTGGATCAATACTTGGTTAGTATCTGATAACGTACAAGTTGCACCACAAGAGTCAGAAATCAGCTCTTATTTGGTTGGCCAAATTGATAATGAAGTTGATAGTGGCTCATTTGGCGACTTTGATCTCTAAGCATAATGACTGAAGTGATCGTTAATGCGCAAGCGCCGCTACAGTACGATAGCGGCCAGCGCAATTTGCTCGATTTTCTGGAAAAACAGCAACACACCCTTAACTTTCAGTGCCGTGAAGGATTTTGCGGAGCCTGTCGTTGTAAGCTGATAAGTGGCCAAGTTCGCTATTTACAAGAACCTTTAGCCTATGTTCGTCGTGGCGAATTCCTGCCTTGTTGTAGCGTTCCTGCCAGTAACATAGAAATAGAAATTCCGAAATAGGATAGCTATTTTTTGTAATTTCGCGCAAAATTAGCCCATTAGTTTTTCTAGGTGATCCGCTAATTCATGAAATCTGTTTTGCTCTCCCTGCTGTTAAGTTTGCCTACCACCAGCACTGTACCCACTGAGTTACAACAACTGTTTGAGCAAGCACGCTATCCGCAATTATTGCAACAACTGCAGCAAGTTGAACCTAATGCCGCCTTACAGTTGTTAAAAGCAAAAGCGCTGATCCAGCAGCAGCAACGTGAAGAAGCCAACACCCTGCTTAATGAGTTAGTTATTGCCTATCCAAACGATGTGGCCATTTTGACCCAAGCGGCGCTAAACAAAGTGGCCTTAGCCAATGACGGTTCATTATTCCAAGCCAGAAAACGCGCAACTGACGCCCTGGCTTTATTTCAACAAGCGGTTGAACTCGATGCGCATTTCTATCCGGCACAACAAGCGTTAATTACTTTTTACCAAACCGCACCAGCAAATGTCGGCGGCAGTAAATCATTAGCGGCTGAGCAAGCGAACCGTTTACAGCAATTAAATGCGGTACAAGGGGTTTTGGCCAAGGTGATGATTGCGGTGAATGAGTCACGCTTAAATGAAGCCTTAGCTATGCTGGAACAGCAACTGCAGCTCAGTATTAATCAACCCGATTTGTTACTACGCAAAGCAACCTTACTTGCCCAGCAAAATGCCTATTTAGCGGCGCAAGAAGCCTATTTAAAAGCCTTACCCTTTTTAACTGATCCGATACAACAATATAGCAGTCGCTTTCAAATTGGCCGGCTGGCGGTATTTACCAATCAGTATCAGCAGCAAGGTATTGAGGCACTTGAAAGCTATCTCGCTTATTACCAAGGCAGCCAACAAAGCCGTGTCAGCCGTGCAAAACTGCGCTTAGCACAATTGTATTTGCAGCAAGGTAACAAAGACAAAGCACGTAGCTTGTATCTGCAAATCGCAGAAGTATTAACTGAAGAGCAAGACTTTTTAGATGCACGTTCTAAATTAGGAAGCTTATTACAGCAATAAGCTAATGCGTCAGTAGCGACTAAAAAATAAAGGCGACCTGGCATCTAGCAGCGTCGCCTTTTTTATCCGTCCCTTACTGCTTTATGCCTTCAACGCTCAATTCCATAAAGACAGTGCTAGATGCTGGGCCTAAATCGTAATTAATCCCAAAATCTTTTAAAGCAAAAGAAGTGGTGCCCGCGAAACCTGCGCGATAACCGCCCCACGGATCTTGGCCTTCACCGATTTTCTCAGCCGCAATGACCACGTCTTTTGTCACACCATTTAAAGTGAGCTTACCGTGTAAATCAAAGTTATCGCCAGCTTTGGCTACAACCTTAGTACTCACAAATGTCGCCTTGGGGTGTTTAGCAACATTTAAAAAATCGCTGCCACGCAAATGCTTGTCGCGCTCTGCATGGTTAGAGTCAATGCTGTTAGTATCGATAGATAACTGGATCTTGGAGGCGGTGAGATCCGCAGCATCGTAACTAAAGTCACCAGCAAAGGTATTAAAGCGCCCATACAGCCAACTGTAGCCAAGATGACTTATCTTAAATTGCACAAAGGCATGGGCACCTTGCGTATCAATAACATAATCTGCGGCATGAACCGGTAAAGCCGACAATGTAGCCAGCGTTGCAGCCAATAATAATTTCTTCATCATATTCTCCAAGATTAAAGTTTACGGCCGAGCATGCGACTTAACGTCTGATCTTTATCAATAACGTGATGTTTTAAAGCCGCTAAGCCATGAATTGAAGCAAAGGCAATTAGGCTGTAGGCGACATATTCATGAACTAAACCCGCAATATCGGCTTGATGATTAAACAATGCCCCAAGTGACGGCACGTCAAACCAACCAAATACGGAGATAGCACGGCCATCTTCAGTAGAGATCAGATAACCGCTCAACACCATCAATGCCATCGCCAAATACAAATAAGCTTGTACTACGCCAGAGAGCAATCTCTGCCAAGCTCGGTGGCTGGCGATGCTTTTGGGTTGTTGGCTGAACAGGCGCCATAACAAACGAATACACCACAACACAGCCAATAACATCCCAACACTTTTATGCCAATCAGGGGCGATACGGTACCATTTGCTGTAGTACGTTAAATCGACCATCCAGACACCCAGACTAAATAAACCAATAACCATAAAGGCCATCAGCCAATGCAGTAAAACACTGATTAATCCATAATGGTGTTGACTGTTTTTAAGCATGTTTATCTCCTGTGCAAGGTCATCATATATCAATTTAATTAAAGTTAAATTGCATTAATCAGTAATATTCATTCGATTTAATAGGCAGGATTGGCAGTGGAACAGCTAAAACAACCAAGCCAGCTAGACGCTGGCTTGTTGTTAGTAAAATGAGGCTATGACCGTTTATTCAAATTTACCATCGCGGATGTGTTTTTCGCCGCGTAACTTAGCCAATTCAACTTGACGTTGCCGCTCGGCAAAAGCGGCTTTTTGCTCGTCAGTGGTCTTTTGATAACAATGCGGGCAGCTAAGGCCTTTTGCATAATGTTCTGAAGCCATTTCAATAGCCGACAAAGGCATCCGACAAGCATAACATTGATCATAACTGCCTTGAGCAAGGCCGTGTTTTACGGCGACACGCTGATCAAAAACAAAACACTCGCCTTGCCATTTGCTTTGTTGCTCAGGCATTTCTTCAAGATACTTTAAAATACCGCCATCAAGATGATAGACCTCAGCAAAGCCCTGCTCTTTTAAAAACGCCGTGGATTTTTCACAGCGAATACCGCCAGTACAAAACATAGCCACTTTTTTGTGTTTGGTTTTATCCAAGTTCTCGGCAGCCCATTGTGGGAACTCACGAAAATTTGTAGTGTTGGGGTTAATGGCATTTTCAAAGGTACCAATGGCCACCTCATAATCATTGCGCGTATCAATAACGATAGTCTCAGGATCGCTGATTAATTGGTTCCATTCTTCGCCTTTTACATAGGTACCCACAATATGCTTAGGATCAATACCAGGCACACCCATGGTGACGATTTCATTCTTTAATTTTACCTTGGTACGGTAAAACGCTTGTTCTTGCGCCAATGACTCTTTGTAACTCATGCCAACAAAGCGCTCGTCACTTTCTAACCAAGTTTTAACCGCATCAATACCCTGCCGCGGGCCAGAAATTGTGCCATTAATGCCTTCCGCCGCCAGCAATAAGGTGCCTTTGACTTTATGCATAACCATTTGATTATATAAAGGTTCACGCAGGTCTTCGAAATCGGGTAAATCAACAAACTTATATAAAGCAGCAACAACAAACATTATCTATCCTCTTGCTCGGCTGGATCGTAAATCCAGTGCAATTAAAAACAACACACATTATATCGACAATACACACACTCACCAAGCAGGTCTTAGCTAAAACTGCTAATTAACAAATGACCTGCTAATAACAACAATAACACACCCATCAGGCGGTCAAACCAAAATCCTTTAGACAGTAAAAAATGCCGAATACGCTGTTGGGTCAGTAAATAAGAGAGCATGCAAAACCACACCGCGGTCATCGCGGCCATGTAAAGGCCGTAAATTGCTTTAAATAACAATGGCGTTTGTGCAGAAATTACCACGGCAAATAACGATAAGAAAAATAACGTGGCTTTAGGGTTAAGGCCATTGGTAATAAAACCGGTGCTAAAGGCTTTTTTAACACTGGGTAGCTGTTCATTACCCGCAGTGACATCGGCAGTGGCACCTAATTTAGGGGCTTGCGCGCGAATAGCGCCCTGACCTAAATAAATTAGATACAACGCGGCGGCGACCGACAATAATTGAAATAACCAGGGGGTGGTTTTGATCAATACCCCAATACCAATCAAAGAATATGAGACGTGCAATAAAATAGCGGCCCCAATGCCTAAACTGGCATAAACAGCGGTTTTACGGCCATAACGCACGGCATAACGCAGCACAATAGCAAAATCAGGGCCGGGGCTGGCAACCGCCAGCAAATGGGCAGCGGCAATCACTAAAAATTCAGGCCAAAAACTCATGAAACTCACTCAGTAAATAATTTTTCGGTAATTGTAAAGATTGTCAGCGCCAAAGGCTACTTACCATTTGTCTAAGCTTATGAAAAGCAATGCAGTTAAAAGCCTATATGTATCACTCAAACGAAGGCGCTACTTAAACACAATGACCATTTCAGCCGCACTACAGCAACAGATCCCTTCACAAACAGGACAGGCATACCCCTGATAGGATAGCGCTTGCCAACGGTTTTCATGGATTTTAAGCAGTTCACCACCCGCTTTACTAAAGTAACGTACCGCACTGTTATGGGGTGATTCTCGCCATAGATGGGCCAAGCCAGCACGCGCACCTTGCTGTTTTAACGCTAAGCTTGATTGCTGCAGTAAGCGTTGGCCTATACCTTGACCTTGTAGTTTTGGACTTACCGCTACCGATTTAAAGTAAGCCATCGTCGAAACAGGTACCGGCCAACGTTCGCAACTACACCATTCGTCAGGCTGCCATTGTCCGGCAGCAAAGCTCAGGCGGTAACCGAGCACCTGCTGTGCGGCCAGCGCAACAAAGCTGGCATTGAGGCCTTGGCAAACCCCTTGCTGCTGCATAACAGCGAGTTTGTCGTTATCCATATAACCGGCACCATGCACCTCATTCGCCAGTAGGGTCACTTGATCAAAGTGTTTTATCGTTAAAGGCAGAATGTCAACCGCGGTTGCAGAAAAGTTAGCAGAAGATAATTTGGACAAATTAAGCCCCTTTTGACTCAATAACATGTTTAAAAAAGCATCAGTTGCGACAAGCGACACAATAAATAAGATAGACAACAGCAACATTATTCAATATGGTTAAGAAGACGCAAAAAAAAAATGCAGCGTTAGCAGACACAATTATTACTATCCAGGAAATTTATCATGAAAAAAAGTAATTACTATCACCCGGTCAGCCGGGCAGTAAAATACGCGCTAGCATCAGGTTTAGCACTAAGCGTTTATTCAACCAACACCTTAGCACAAGACACTGCTGCTGCCGAAGCAGAAACCAAAGTGGAAAAAATTGCGGTCGTCGGTTCACGGTCTGCCCCACGCTCAATTGCTGATTCTCCAGTACCTGTGGACATTATCGGTGGTGATGAATTAATGAAGAGTGGTAGCAGCGATATGCTTAATATGCTGACATCCACCGTGCCTTCATTAAATGTGCAAACAACCCCCATTAGCGATGCAGCAACGCTGATCCGGCCAGTTAACCTGCGCGGTTTATCTTCTGACAGTACTTTAATTCTGTTAAATGGTAAGCGCCGTCATCGTGCCTCTGTTATTACCTTTTTAGGCGGCGGCTTAAATGATGGTGCTCAAGGCCCAGATATCTCTGTTATTCCGGGTATCGCCTTAAAGCAAGTTGAAGTGCTACGTGATGGTGCGGCTGCGCAATATGGCTCTGACGCCATCGCCGGTGTAATCAACTTTGTTCTAAAAGATGCCGATCAAGGCGGCAGTATTGAAGTCAAACAAGGTGAATACTATGAAGGTGATGGTAATTCAACTGAGATTGCTGCCAACGTTGGTATGCCTTTAACTGATGCAGGCTTTGTTAACCTAAGCATGCAATACAAAAACGTTGATGCTACGAGCCGCAGTGTTCAGCGCGCTGATGCCCAAGGTTTAATCGATGCCGGTAACCCGTTTGTCGCACCGATTGCCCAAGTTTGGGGTTCACCAGAGCTGAAAGATGATTTCACTTTCTTTGGTAATGCCGGTTTAGATTTAGGTAATGATCGTGAAGCCTATATTTTTGGTAACTATTCAGAACGTGATGTTACCGGTGGTTTCTACTATCGTAACCCACACACTCGCGGTGGTGTATTCTCTAACGACGGCGGTGAAACGCTGGAAGTCGTTGATACCACTGGCCAAGGTAACTGTAGCAATGTCTCGTTATTTGACGGTGACAACAAACTCAACCACGATCAAATCACGGCCAGAGTTGCGGCTTTACCGAGTAACTGTTTTACCTTCTTCTCAATGTTCCCTGGCGGTTTTACTCCAAATTTTGGTGGTAATATTACAGATACCTCATTAACCGCAGGTACCAAGGGTGAATTTAAAGAAGGCGTACTAGCCAATGTCTTTTACGATTTCTCTGCCTCTGTTGGTCGCAGTGAATCTAACTTTAAAATCATCAACACCGTTAACGCTTCGCTTGGCCCAGATACGCCAACCAGTTTTAATGCGGGTAAATACATCCAACTGGAAAAAAACTTTTCAGCTGACTTTGTAAAATATGTTGAAGCCGGTTTTTACAACGATGTTGTAGTTGCCAGCGGCTTACAATGGACAGAGGAAAGCTTTGAAATCGTCGCTGGTGAAGTGGCCTCTTGGGAAATTGGCCCTTATGTTAGCCAATTAACCAATGGTTCAAACGGCTTCCCGGGTTTCCAGCCTGATGATGCGGGATTAAATGATCGTCGTAACTATGCCGCTTACATTGATGTTGAAGCTGAAATTACTGAAAAGCTGTTAATGGCAACCGCCTTACGTTTTGAAGATTACGATAGCTTTGGCAACACCACCAACTATAAAATTACCGGTCAATATCGTTTAACGGATGACTTGGCTGTTCGTGGTTCACACAGCACTGGTTTCCGTGCACCAACGGTCGGACAATCTAACGTGCGTAACGTGCGTACTGCGTTAATTGGTGGCGAGCTAGTGGATATCGCTTTATTACCCCCTACTAGCCCAGTATCGTTGTTAAAAGGTGGTAAAGAATTAACGCCAGAAGAATCAAAAAGCTTTGCTGTGGGTTTAGTCTATAGTGGCGCAAGTTTCTTTTTCACTGCTGATTTATTCCGCATTGAAGTAGACGATCGTATTGGCCAATCAGCTGAGTTTGATGTTACCGCAGCTGACCGTATTGCCTTGCAAGCGGCCGGTGTACGTGGTGTTGAATCGCTGTCGCAAATCACTTTCTTGACCAACGACTTTGATACCGTTACTACCGGCTTAGACCTGGTTGCCAATTACAGCACCAGTTTATTTGATGGTCGTTCTACGTTCAGCTTAGCTTATAACTGGACAGACACCGAAGTAAAACGCTTTACTGCCGTTACTGGTGCCTTCAAAGTATCACGCTTAGAAAATGATTTACCGAATCATCGTGCAACCTTAACCTGGAATCAACAATGGCAAGATATTGACATGTTTGTTCGTGGTAACTACTACGGTAGCTTCCAAGGCGTACATGCTGATGATCCAGGTTTAGTCGGTCAAGGCTCGGAAAAAATGACGTTCGATGTTGAAGTGGCTTACCACCTTAACGACAAGTTTTCTGTCGCCGTTGGTGCACAAAACGTGTTCGATACCGATGCTGAACGCTTACCCAGCGACTTTAGCGAAATCCTCGGCGCTCAATTTTATGAGACCTCACCGATGGGTATCAATGGTGGTTATTACTACCTAAAAGGCATCTATCGTTTTTAACGATAAGCACCGCGTTCTGTAAAGAACGCGGCTTAACCTAAAAACACCCGGCTTTAGCCGGGTGTTTTTTTATATGTGTTGTAATAAAACCTGCAACGGATGGCGCGGTTTATCTCCCACTAACCGTTTTACCTGGCTGCGACAAGAAAACCCCGTTACCAATAACTGCTCTGGGCCTAAGCGCTCGACTGGCTCACGCCAGCTGAGATCAAACAAGGCTTTGCTATTGACTAACTGTGCCTGCTCATGGCCATAGGTGCCTGCCATACCACAGCAACCGACACTGACGACTTTTAAAGATAAGCCGGTTTTATCAAAGATCTGCTGCCAAGTTTTTTCTGTAGCAGGCAAAGCTGTTTTTTCGGTGCAATGCGCCAGCAATGAAAACTGTGCCGGTCGACTTGCCGCAGGTAATGCCAACGGGGCTAACCACTCGTGTAACAGTTGCACATTAAAATCGCCCCGCTCGTTGCCTAATGTTTTAGCGTATTCATCCCGATACACCAACACCAAGGAGGCATCTAAACCAATTAACGGTAACTGTAGCGCGTGTAACTGATTTAAAAAATCAGCCGCGCGTTTCGCGGTTTTAGCAAACTCGCGTAAAAAGCCCTTCACATGCTGCGGCTTGCCGTTGGGTAAAAAAGGCAATAGCACCGGTCGATACCCGAGTTTTTCGATTAAGGCTAATGCATCAGCAACCAGCTCCGCTTCATAAAAGCTGGTAAAAGGATCTTGCACCAGCAGTACCGTCTTTTGCCGCTCTGCTATTGTTAACGCCTGTAAAGCCGTTAAATCAAAGCCATAACGATTGTTTAATCGCTTGACTAAAGTGGGTACCGATAACAAAGGCGTATCGACGTAACCAATACCGTGCGCCAAAGTTTTTTGTACTAATGTACGTTTTAAGAAGAAATTAACAAACTTAGGGGCTTTGGCAAGTATGGGGGCCATACGCTCTATATTGCCCACGATATGATCCTTAGCGGGGCGCAGATAACGGCTATGGTAGAGCTGTAAAAACCGCGAGCGAAACGTTGGCACATCCACGTTAATAGGACACTGCGAAGCACACGCCTTACAAGCTAAGCAGCCATCCATCGCTTCTTTTACTTCATGCGAAAAATCAGCTTCACCTTGGCGCTGGGCCCAACTATGTTTCATCTTCTGCCACAGCGCAGTCAGGCCTTGGCTTTGCGTTAATAAGCGTTGTTCATCGGCTAATACATCGACCCCTTGTTGCTGGTTTAAACGCAACCATTCACGCATCAAACCGGCACGCCCTTTGGGGCTGTGGCGACGATCTTTGGTGATCTTGCTCGACGGACACATCGGCGAGGTTTCGTCGTAATTAAAGCATAGGCCGTTACCGTTACAATTTAAGCTGCTATCAAAGCTCTGGCGCACTTCAATTGGAATTTGCCGATCGAACCACGCGCGTTTTTGGCCATCTACCGAGACTAACTTATCGCCATTTTGGTAAGGCGTGCAAATTTTACCAGGGTTAAGTCGATTGCGCGGATCAAAGGCCGCTTTAATTTTACGCAGTTCCGTAAACAGGGTTTCACCAAAGAAGGCTGGGCCATATTCGCTACGATAGCCTTTACCGTGCTCGCCCCACATTAAACCGCCGTATTTAGCAGTAAGCGCTACCACCTGATCGGATAGGGTGCGCAGCAAACGTTCTTGATTGGGGTCAATCAGATCAAGCGCTGGCCTGACGTGAAGTACACCGGCATCCACATGACCAAACATACCATAATGCAAACCATGCTGATCCAGTAAGGCGCGAAACTCTAAAATGAAATCGGCTAAGTTCTCCGGCGGCACGGCAGTATCTTCCGCAAAAGCCAGTGGCTTTTGACTGCCTGGGGTATTACCCAATAAGCCCACGGCTTTTTTGCGCATGGTATAAATAGCATTAATGGCACTAGCATCGTAGGTGAGCTGATAACCAATAATACCGCCCTCGCCAGCGGCCATAGCGGCATCCAGCTTTGAGGTGAGCGCAGCAATTTTCTCGGTAATCTCAGCCTCATCTTCCGTATTGTATTCAACAATATTTAGGCCTTGCATCTCCTTGCCTGGCACATCGGTGATCAGATCTTTTACCTGATGCCAAATGATGTCGCCTCTAGCGAGATTCAATACTTTACTATCAACGGTTTCAACTGAAGTTGCTTGCGCTTCAACCAAGAATGGTGAATTACGTAGCGCACTTTCAAAGCTATCGTATTTAATGTTAAGCAAGCATTTGTACTTAGCTATCGGCGTGATATTCAGTTTGGCTTCCGTAACAAACCCTAGTGAGCCTTCCGAGCCGGTAATAATGCGCGACAGATCAAACTCGGTCATCTCATCGTTAAAGACATGCTCTAAATCATAACCGGTTAAAAAGCGATTAAGCCGTGGAAAAGTCGCTAAAATATCGCTACGTTTTTCCCGGCAAGAACGTAATACCTGCTGATAAATACGGCCAATACTGTTGGGTAATTCAGCCCGGTGTTCGGCTTCGAACAACGGCATTTTATGGGTTTTTAACACATTACCGTCGATAAGCACGGTTTTTAATGCCAACACATGGTCACTGGTTTTACCATAAACTAACGAGCCTTGGCCTGAGGCATCGGTGTTAATCATACCGCCAATCGTGGCTCGGTTAGAGGTAGATAAATCGGGAGCGAAGAAAAAACCATAAGGCTTTAAAAAGGCATTTAACTGATCTTTAATGACACCCGCTTGCACTCGCACCCAACGTTGTTCAACGTTAATCTCCAGTACTTGGCGCATATGACGAGATAAGTCGACCACTACTTGCTCGGTTAACGCCTGGCCATTGGTGCCGGTGCCACCGCCACGCGGGCAAAATTTGATGTGACTAAAACTAGACGTTTGGGCTAACGAGGTCATAATGACCAGATCGTCGGTGCTGCGCGGTAATAACACCGCCTGAGGTAAGGCTTGATAGATACTATTATCTGTCGCTACGGCTAAGCGACTGGCATAACTGGTTTCAATGTCGCCAGTGAAGCCGGCGTGCAACAGCGCTTTAGTGAAGGCAACAATACTGGCATCAAGCGCCAGCTCAGGATTAAGCTTGGGGATCATACATCATGGCCACTTAGACTTGGTATAGCGGCAGTATAACACTAACCGCTAAGTGGCTTTAAGCGCTAAATCGTAAAAAATAGACGTCTTTACTGCTTGATAGTAAAGCAATCCTAACGCTAGCAACAAATCAGTCCATATGGCCCATTTTTGCCGCTTTGGTCGCTAAATACCGATGACTATGCGCGGTGGTTTTTACACGGTGCTGTACCCGTTCTAATACATTAACCCCGACATCTTGCAGTGCTTTTAATTTCCGCGGGTTGTTGGTTAATAACCGAATTTGCGCCACCCCCAGTTGTTGAAACATCTCTGCCGCGATCCCGTATTCACGCTGATCAGGTAAGAAACCAAGAATTTCATTCGCTTCCACCGTATCTAAACCTTTATCTTGTTCAGCATAAGCACGAATTTTATTTATTAAACCAATACCCCGGCCTTCTTGGCGTAAATATAAAATGACGCCTCGCCCTTGTTCAGCAATTTTTTTCATCGCCGCTTCTAATTGCGGACCACAATCGCAACGTAAGCTAAACAAAGCATCACCGGTTAAGCATTCTGAGTGAACGCGAGCTAACACGGGCTCAGCTGTAGTGATATCACCCAGCGTTAACGCGACATGCTCTTTGCCATTTTCAGCTTCAAAACCATGTAACCGAAATTCAGCAAAGGGCGTAGGTAAAAGGGTTGAGGTAACAAGTTTAATACTCATGGATCATCTCAAAGTTATAACAACGGCAGGATGTTCTTTGTTGGGGCGCAGTAACCACAATTCAAGTGACTTCAGGCTCGACAGTATACTGCTTTGCAGCCTAAGCAGATAGTGACTTACCGCCAGTTTTGCTGCTAAGTGCTGACAATCGTCGGCCCTATGCAGTTCAAATTCGGTTACAATAGTGCAGCCGACATCACTACCGATGTCTTTTTATTGATGGATATGTTGTATGCTTGGTTTTTTTGAACGTCTCACACGCCCTTTTCCAGACAGTGAACCGACCCAACCCCCTAAGGGTGTGTTGGCTTTTTGTCGCCACTATACCAAAGGCATGGAATGGCCTTTAATTGTCATGTCATTAAGCTCAGCGTTATTAGCCATCTTAGAAGTGTCTTTATTCAGCTTTATGGGGCAATTGGTGGACTGGCTGGTGACGCAAAATCCAGAAAGTTTCTTTATCGATGAGCGCGCAACCCTGATTTGGATGACATTAGTCACGGTGGTGTTGTTACCACTGTTAACGTTATTTCATTCCGCTTTAGTGCATCAAACATTGTTAGGTAATTACCCCATGGCCATTCGCTGGCAGGCACACCGCTATTTATTAAGGCAAAGCGTCAGTTTTTATCAAAATGATTTCGCTGGGCGTATTGCGACCAAGGTCATGCAAACCTCATTAGCCGTGCGAGAAACCGTGATGAAACTGTTAGATGTACTGGTGTATGTCACCGTGTATTTCTCGGCAATGTTATTTTTTGTCGCCGATGCCGATCTGCGTTTAATCATCCCGATGTTGGTGTGGCTAGTACTTTATATCGCATTGCAAATGTATTTTGTACCGCGCTTAAAGCGGGTTTCTACTGCGCAAGCAGATGCCCGCTCTGAGATGACCGGTCGTTTAGTCGACAGCTATACTAACATTAATACCATTAAGCTTTTTTCTTACACCCAGCGCGAAGAGCGCTACGCTAAAGACAGTATGGAAGTGTTCTTAAAGCCGGTGTATCAACAAATGCGCTTGGCAACCGGCTTAAGTGTGTCGGTGCAATCATTAAACTATATTTTAGTGTTTTGTATCGCAGCATTGGCGTTGTATCTATGGGCTGGCAGTGCCATTACCGTTGGCGCTATTGCCATTGCGGTCAGTTTAGCACTGCGTCTTAATGGTATGGCGCAATGGATCATGTGGGAAGTCAGCAGCTTATTTGAAAACATTGGTACCGTGGCCGATGGTATTGCTACCTTGTCACAGCCGGCACAAATTCAAGATAAGGCCAATGCTCCGAGCTTACAGGTCAGCCAAGGTGCAATTCGTTTTGATGCGGTAAGTTTTAACTATGGCAAAGATGCCAGCCAAAGCCATAAAGCGCCGGTGCTATCCGCATTAAGCTTAGAGATTAAACCCGGTGAAAAAATCGGTCTAGTCGGTCGTTCAGGTGCCGGTAAATCAACCTTAGTCAATTTACTGCTGCGCTTTTACGATGTTGAGCAAGGTCGAATTTTAATTGATGGCCAAGATATCAGCCAAGTATCGCAAGAGAGCTTACGCCGACATATTGCGATGGTCACGCAGGATACGTCGTTATTACACCGCTCGGTACGTGATAATATCAGCTACGGTAAGCCGGATGCCACGGAACAAGAATTGTTGACGGCGGCTGAGCAAGCGGAAGCCAGCTTGTTTATTCAAGATCTAACGGATCAAAAAGGCAATGTGGGTTTAGATGCTCAGGTGGGCGAACGCGGTGTTAAGTTATCTGGTGGCCAGCGTCAGCGCATTGCTATTGCGCGGGTATTATTGAAAAACGCACCGGTGTTGATTTTAGATGAAGCCACTTCAGCGCTCGATTCTGAAGTGGAAGCTGCCATTCAACAAAGCTTAAATAGTTTAATGCAAAATAAAACGGTCATAGCAATTGCTCATCGCTTATCGACTATCGCGCAAATGGATCGGCTTATCGTGTTAGATCAAGGGCAAATTGTTGAGCAAGGTACACATAGCGAATTAATTGCAGCCGGTGGCATCTACGCGCAGTTGTGGGCGCATCAAACCGGTGGTTTTATTTAACGGCGTAATACACGCTGGTCATATAACAACAACCCCCGCTATTTAGCGGGGGTTGTTAATTTAACCACAGCTTAAAAGGGTATTTTATACCGTTTTAGATTGCTCAGTGTTGGCTGCGGCCTCAGCTTTTGTTTTTGCCAATCTTGCTTCCCAGAAAGTGGCATTTTTAATGCCTAGTTTCACCGGGTCGAAAGTAATAGGGCCACCCGCTTTCATCTGATCTTCATAGTCTTTTAAGCACAAAATAGCCGGCTTGTGCACAAAGAAAATTAACAGAATACCCAGCACGTTAATCCACGCCATTAAACCCACACCAATATCACCAATCCCCCAGATATAACCTGCAGCATTAACGGTACCGTACGCCACCATCGCCATTAAAATGATTTTAAACACAATTAGCGGCAGACGATTATTGAATACGCGGTTAAGGTAAGCCACGTTGGTTTCAGTAATGTAGTAATACGCCAAAATGGTGGTAAAGGCGAAAAAGAATAACGCAATACCTACAAATAGCTGACCAAAATTACCAAATACACTGTTTAAAGCCAACTGCGTAAAGGCAGCCGAGCCAATCTCGGTGTTTGCTGCCACGTTTTGTACGATAAATTGACCCGCTGGTAACTCACCGACCACGTTGTACTGTTGCGTAATTAAAATCATCAAGGCGGTGGCAGTACACACAAATAAGGTATCAACATAAACTGAAAAAGCTTGCACTAAACCTTGCTGCGCAGGGTGTGCCACTTCTGCAGCTGCTGCAGCATGTGGGCCCGTACCCTGACCGGCTTCGTTTGAATAAATACCGCGTTTAACACCCCAACCTATCGCCGCACCAAAACCGGCTTGCGCTGTGAAAGCATCAGAAATAATCAGGCTGAAAATGCTGCCAACTTTATCCAAGTTTAAAAACACCACGATAAGTGCCATCACGATATAACCGAGTGCCATAAATGGCACGACGATTTGCGTAAAGTTAGCAATGCGGCGAATACCACCAAAGATGATAAAAGCTAATACCATCAAGATAACCGCTAACGCCGCTAACTTGTGGGTACCGACTTCACCAAAACTGGTGACGACCATGGCGCCATCGCCAAACACTTGAGTGACGGCATTACCCACTGCATTGGCTTGCACGCCGGGTAAAAATATACCGCAACCTATGATGGCGGAGATCGCAAATAATACCCCAAGCCAACGCCAGCCCAAGCAGCGCTCAAAATAATAAGCTGGGCCACCGCGATACTGGCCGTTTTCTTCTACCTTATACACCTGACCCAGCGTGGATTCGGCAAAGGCAGTGCTAGCACCTAAAAAGGCCACTACCCACATCCAAAATACGGCACCTGGCCCACCAAAACCAATGGCAGCGGCAACACCGGCGATATTACCGACACCCACCCGACCTGACAGCGAAACCGCTAAAGCTTGAAAAGACGAAATACCTTTTTCTGATTCTGTGTTATTGAGTAATAAACTCCACATTTCCCGAAAATGCCGCACTTGTGCGAACCGGGTTAAGATTGAATAAAATAAGCCGGCGCCTAAACACAGATAAATCAGTGCTTCGCTCCAGACATAGTTATTAATAGTATTGACCAACTCCTGCATGGAAATCCCCTGGTTGTCTTGGTTATTATTTTTAACGCGCCTTATTAATTTGCCATAAGCTGCGGCATATAGCTACGGTACAGGCTTGAAGCAAACAGATAAAATCGGCTTTTTGCCGTGAAATGACGCCATGACAACAACAATACCGCCGCAGCAAAGGCTAATCGCTGTAAAACTAATCAAAACACCATGCCAAACACTCACCATGAAAATCAGCATAAAAAAGGCACTGTTAGTAAAAACACAGTGCCTTAGTTAAGCGTTCAGCAAATTTGACCGGGTATTAAACTGGTTTAGCGACTTTATCAGCCAGATATAACCAAGTATCCACTACCGTATCAGGGTTTAATGACACACTTTCAATACCTTGCTCAACCAGCCAAGCGGCAAAGTCTTCGTGATCAGATGGCCCCTGGCCACAGATCCCGATGTATTTCTCCTTGGCTTTACAGGTTTGAATGGCCATTTCTAACAGCTTTTTGATGGCGGGGTTTCGCTCATCAAATAAGTGAGCGATGAGGCCACTGTCGCGATCTAAACCGAGGGTTAGTTGGGTTAAATCGTTTGAACCAATCGAGAAACCATCAAAATATTCTAAGAACGCTTCAGCCAGTAACGCATTAGACGGTAATTCACACATCATAATAATGCGCAAACCATTTTCACCGCGTTTCAGGCCATGTGCGGCCAGTAAATCAATCACACCAGACGCTTCTTCTAAGGTTCTAACAAACGGGATCATCACTTCCACGTTGGTAAAACCCATCACATTACGCACGCGTTTTAGCGCTTCTACTTCTAGTGCAAAGCAAGGCTGAAAATCTTCTGATAAATAGCGGGCGGCACCACGAAATCCAATCATCGGGTTTTCTTCATGCGGTTCATATTGCTGACCGCCCACCAGATTAGCGTATTCATTCGATTTAAAATCAGACATGCGCACAATGACTTTTTGCGGCGCAAAGGCACAAGCCAAGGTGGCGATACCCTCTGTCAGTTTGGCAACATAAAACTCAACGGGATCGGCATAACCTGCAGTAAGCTCGTCGATGCGCGCCTTAAGCTCTGGCGTTTGCTCAGCATAATGTAATAAGGCTTTAGGATGCACGCCAATCATTTTATTAATAATAAACTCTAAGCGTGCCAAACCAATACCGGCATGGGGTAAACGCGAGAAGGCAAATGCCCGCTCTGGATTACCCACATTCATCATCACTTTCAGCGCCATTTTCGGCATTTGATCAACCTGGCTGGTGATCACATTAAAATCCAGTTTATCTTGATAAACATAACCCGTATCACCTTCGGCACAAGACACAGTAACCGCCTGGCCATAGGTAATTTTTGCCGTGGCATCACCACACCCCACTACGGCAGGAATACCCAATTCACGGGCTATGATGGCCGCATGACACGTTCGACCGCCGCGATTCGTCACAATCGCTGAGGCACGCTTCATAATGGGTTCCCAGTCTGGATCGGTCATGTCGGTAACCAGCACATCGCCGGGTAAGATTTGATCCATTTGCGAAATATCGGCTAGCACCTTAGCGGTTCCCGCACCAATACGATGACCAATCGCCCGACCTTCCACCAATACAGGGCTTTGCTCGACTAACTGATAACGTTCAATGCTATTGGTGTCTTCACGACTTTTCACCGTTTCTGGGCGTGCCTGTACGATATACAATTTGCCATCGATACCATCTTTAGCCCATTCAATATCCATTGGCCGGCCATAATGCTGTTCGATAATGACCGCTTGCTCAGCTAATTGTGCCACTTCGGTATCATTTAGTGAAAAGGTGCGTTGTTGTGCAAGCGGCACATCGGTAATAGTGACTTGTTTACCGTGCCCCTGCTCTGTTGAATACACCATTTGCAGTAATTTACTGCCAAGTGAGCGTTTCACCACAGCCGGACGCTTAGCCACTAACGTAGGTTTGTGTACATAAAACTCATCGGGGTTCACTGCCCCCTGGACCACCATTTCACCTAAACCGTACGACGAGGTAATAAACACCACATCTTCAAAACCCGATTCGGTATCAATACTGAACATCACACCGGATGACGACAGATCAGAACGTACCATCCGCTGCACACCGGCCGATAACGCCACACCGCGATGGTCGTAACCTTGATGCACACGATAAGAGATAGCCCGATCATTAAAGAGCGACGCAAATACATGCTTAATGGCGACAATAACGGCATCGTAACCGCGCACATTTAAAAAGGTTTCTTGTTGGCCAGCAAAAGAAGCATCTGGCATATCTTCAGCCGTGGCCGAAGAGCGCACGGCAAAAGACATATCCGCAGCGCTATCTGGGTGTAATTGTTGATAAGCAGCACGTATAGCTTGTTCTAACTCAGGCTGGAACGGCGTATCGATAACCCATTGCCGAATTTGTTTACCGGCTTGCGCTAAAGCCGCGACATCATCCACATCTAAACTGTCTAACAGTTGATAAATGCGCTCATTCACACCGCTTTGTTCTAAAAACTGGTTAAAGGCGTAAGCCGTTGTTGCGAATCCCCCTGGCACTTGTACCCCAGCCGAGGCCAAGTTACTGATCATTTCACCTAGAGAAGCATTTTTACCACCTACCCGATCGACATCATGCATGCCGAGGTCTTGATACCAAATGACAAATTCTTGCACCTTTATCTCCAATTTTTGTTGCTGAGCATGTAAGCTTACAGCAGTTGATACAACACAGTGATTTTACACCCGGCTACAGGTTAATTAAAACCTTAATTTTTATGTAAATTTATTACGAAACTTGGAGTTTTTTGTGCGCACAGCTTTTTACGTTTCAGATGGCACCGCCATCACCGCAGAAGTGTTTGGACATGCACTGTTAACGATGTTTCCGGCGGAATTTGCTCACGTGACCATCCCTTTTGTCGAAAATCCGGATCTCGCATTGCAGGTTAAAAATCGTATAAATGACTGTTATAAAACAACAGGATTAAAGCCTCTGGTATTTCACACCTTTGTAGATGAAGGTTTAAGGCAGTTGATAAGCGACAGTGACGGCGTCTGTTATGACTTTCTGAATACACTCGTTGAGCCTGTGCAAAAAGAGTTGGGTATGGCTCCGGTGCCAAAAACCCACCGGACGCATAGCATGCACGAAAAAACCTACGATTTTCGAATTGATGCTGTTAATTACGCATTGGCCAATGACGATGGTGCCAATATGAAAAACTTTAGTCATGCCGACATTATTTTGGTCGGGGTAAGTCGCTCAGGTAAAACCCCAACCAGCCTTTATTTAGCCTTGCAATACGGCATTAAGGCAGCGAATTACCCTTTTGTCGAAGAAGACATGGCGAAATTGCGCTTACCTGCAGAGTTGGCAGCACATAAAGCTAAATTGTTTGGCCTGACCATTACGGCCGAACGGCTTAGTCAAATTCGACAACAGCGCCGACCTAACTCACGTTATGCTTCGGTACATCAATGTGCGTTGGAATTAAAAGAAGTAGAGCAGTTATACCTGAAAGAACAAATCCCCTTTATCAATTCCACCCAGCTATCAATTGAAGAGATCTCAGCAAAGATTATTTCGCGTACCGGCTTAAAACGGCAAAAATATTAGTGTAGCGAAGTATTACAGACTAAGCCTAACCGCGATTGGGCGCTTTTAACTACGCTAACAGGTTTCCCGCACCAATAAAAAAGCCTTAAATCGCCGTGCAATTTAAGGCTTTTACCTGTGTTGACGTGCAACCTAGCTCGCGCGGTAGCACTTAACGGTGAAGGCTATTTACGCGCCGTACTTAGCGTATCGGCAATCAAAAAGGCTAGTTCCAATACTTGATCAGCATTTAAACGCGGGTCACATTGCGTGAAATAACGTTTAGAGAGATCGTTTTCACTTAAACCATAAGCGCCACCCGTACATTCCGTCACATGCTCACCCGTCATTTCTAGGTGAATACCACCGGCATGGGTGCCTTCAGCTTTGTGCACAGCAAAGAAATTGCGAATTTCTTTTAAGATCGCTTCAAAGTCACGGGTTTTATAATCGTTGCTGGCTTTAACCGTATTGCCATGCATCGGATCAGAACTCCAGACGACCTTACGACCTTCTTGTTTCACGCGTCGCACCAAAGCGGGCAGCTTGTCGGCTAACTTATCGGCACCCATCCGGGTAATTAACGTTAAACGACCTGCGTTATTTTCTGGGTTTAACGCATCAATCAGACGAATTAAATCATCCTCTTGCATACCTGGACCAATTTTCACGCCAACCGGGTTATGAATACCTTTGAAAAAAGCTAAATGGGCATGGTCGAGTTGCCGTGTCCGTTCACCAATCCACACCATATGCGCAGAACAGTCATACCACTTACCCGTTAAGGTATCACGGCGTGTTAAGGCTTCTTCGTAATTCAGTAATAACGCTTCATGCGAAGTGTATAACTGTGTTTCCCGAATCGACGGTGAATTTTGTGCAGTAATGCCACAGGTTTCCATAAAACGCAGCGCTTCTTGGATGCGAGTAGCGACACTTTGGTAGCGCTCTTTTAGCGGATTAGATTCAACAAACCCCATATTCCAGCGACTAACCTGATGCAAGTCCGCTAAGCCACCTTGGGCAAAAGCCCGCAGCAAATTAAGCGTTGCCGCAGAATGATGATAAGCGGTAATTAAACGGTTTGGATCAGGCTGGCGCGCTTGCTCGGTAAATTCAAAACTGTTGACGATGTCACCGCGATAACTCGGTAAGGAAATGCCATTAATGGTTTCCAAATCACTGGAACGAGGTTTGGCATACTGACCCGCCATCCGCGCAACCTTAACCACTGGCAAACCACCGGCAAAGGTTAATACCACTGCCATTTGCAGTAAGACTTTAAACGTATCGCGAATTTTGGGCGCATTAAAGTCATTAAAACTTTCGGCGCAGTCGCCACCTTGCAGTAAAAAGCCATTTCCCTCAGCCACTTGGCCGAGTTGGCTATACAAATCCCGCGTTTCTTGTGCAAACACTAACGGTGGGTACTTGTGTAATTGTTGCTCTACTTGCTGCAGTAGTTGCTGATCCTGATAAGTCGGTTGCTGTTGGATCGGCAGTTGTCGCCAACTTTGTGGCGTCCAGGTGGTCACAATGAAATTCCTGTAGATAGATTAAACACCCTGCAAAGTTATAGACTTCTGGACGTAAATTCAATCATAAAAATAGACTTTTTCTGCTGTCGACATGCTAGCTGCTGCATTTACGTACAAGCGGCTAGTTTTGGTTGCCTTGCAAACGTTGCAATAAATGCTCACAACCGTCTTCAATTAATTGATAAACCAACTCAAAGCCTTTTTGACCGCCATAGTAAGGATCAGGTACTTCTGGCCATTTGTTAAAATCAGGATGGTAACTCATAAACAAGGCTAATTTATGTTGTAACTCTTCGGGGCAACGCTGTTTTAGCGAGTGCAGATTGTCGTTATCCATGGCCAGGATCAGATCGTAATCGCTAAAGTCAGTGCTTTTTACTGGTCGCGAACGGATCCCTTTAAAACTATAGCCCGATAAGGCTGCCACTTTCACCGAGCGCGGATCCGGCGGATTACCCGAATGGCTGGCGCTAGTGCCTGCAGATTCCACTTTAATCGCTAATCCAGCGGCATTAAGCTTGTGTCTGAGGATGGCATGAGCCGTTGGAGAGCGGCAAATGTTGCCTAAACATACAAATAACACTTTCTTTGTCATACTTTGCTTTTCAAAATAAGGTCTGTCGTTATATAGTTACCTTAATTGTGTAAAAGGTAAAGATTATGGAAAGGTTTTCACGTCTTGTGCTGTTAACAGACGAGACTACACCGCTGAGTACTTACCGTCATGCCAAAACAGTGGGCATAGATGTTGAACAATGCTCCGTAAATGCCTTTAGCCAATTACATCACTATAAGGGTGTTTTAGCCGGCTACCAGTTCAGCTCGGATACAACTGCTAAAAAAGGCTTCTCTGCGCGTTTATTGAGTATTAGCCGCCAAGTGCCGCTTTTTGTATTTCATGCTGAACGGCAACTCGTCGACCCTAACCGAGCTATTTTTGCCGGCTTACGCGGTGTTATCTACAGCGATGAACAAGCCGAGATGATCAAACGCGCGCTGCAAAGCATGATGGCAGGCCAACTTTATTATGCCCGTAACGTCATGTCTGATGCCTTAGATGCCCTGTTTCAACTGCGTGAACAATCTAATCGACGCATTAAATTACCTGCGCTGCTGACAGATCAAGAGCAACGGGTCAGCCGTTTGATCGCCGAAGGAGCGCGTAATAAAGAAATCGCTGAACAGCTCCAAATCAGCGCTAACACCGTAAAGGTTCACGTGTCGGCTATTTTTAAGAAGACACACAGTCGTAATCGCACAGAATTAGTGCGTTGGTTACAGGAGCCGCATGAGTAACCCCCTGCTGCACTGTTAGCCTCTATTTGCATAAACCCATCTTGCCGGAGGTCACTTGCTCGCTGAACTACATCGGGTAGAACAAAACCTGAACCGGGTTATTCTAGGTAAAGCCACACAAATCAGATTAGCCTTATGTTGCCTGTTAGCCGAGGGGCATTTATTGCTCGAAGACTTACCCGGTATGGGCAAAACCACCCTAGCCCATGCGTTAGCGAATGCCGCTGGTTTAAGTTACAAGCGGGTGCAATTTACCAATGACTTATTACCCGGCGATTTACTGGGTATCAATATTTATGATACCCGTTCAGCACAATTTTACTTTCAAGCGGGCCCGGTATTTAGCCAGGTGTTACTGGCCGATGAAATTAATCGCGCCAGCCCAAAAACCCAAAGTGCTTTACTCGAAGCCATGGAAGAGCGCCAAGTCTCGATAGATGGCGAAACGCGGCCTTTACCGAGTCCTTTTTTTGTTATCGCCACGCAAAACCCGCTGTTTCATGCCGGGACCAGTGCCTTACCCGAGTCGCAACTCGATCGTTTTTTGTTTCGGATTTCTTTAGGTTTTCCAGATAAAGTCGCTGAAAAACAGTTATTACAAGATGAATCGGCAGGCTCACGTTTGCAATTATTAACCGAACCGTTAAGCCCCGAGCAGTTGCGGCACTTGCAATTACAGGTGCCCAAGGTCGCGATTAACGATGCGGTACTTGATTACATTTTAGCGTTGGTGCATGCCAGTCGGCATAGTAACGAGTTTTTACCCTTATCACCGCGTGCTGCAAAGGCGATTGTCCGCGCCGCTAAAGCGATGGCATTTGTGCAAGGCCGCAGTTTTGTTACCGCAGATGATGTTCAGCAGATCTTCCCTTACATTGCAGAGCATCGGCTCAATCCGCAAAGCCTTGCCGGCGAACACCCGTTAAGCCAACTCTTAATACAGCGCACGCCCTGTCACTTATGATGTTTAACGCCAGTAAAGATTGGTTTAAACGTAAATTTGCGGCTTGGTTGGCCAAGCGCCAGCCTGCAGCAACAGAGGTCGAACTGACACAAAGTGTCATTTACATTCTGCCCAGTCGTTTTGGTTGGTGGTTTGTGTTTTTGATCGCCTTACTGTATCTGATGGGGACTAATTATCAAAACAACTTGATCCTATTGCTCAGTTTTATGTTGCTTAGCCTATTAATGGTGACGATGTTACTGGCATTTTTAAATATGCATCAGCTAAAACTAAGCGTAAAGCAAGATGCGCGTTGTTTTGCGCCTGAACGCGCTCAGTTACCGCTCTCGCTGAGCGGTAAAAGCTGCCAGATGTTGCATATTGGCCTGCGCGGTCAACGACAACGGCAATTAGTTGAATCCTTAAGCCAGCAACACCGCTTTGTATTAGCATTACCCACACTAAGTCGGGGTTATTATCCACTCCCGCGTCTAGAGCTTAGTAGCACCTTTCCGCTGGGCTTATTTCGCTGCTGGAGCTATCCGGCGCTGACCATTGCTATTTGGGTTTATCCAGAAGCCATCGAACAAATACACGCCAATACCGAGCGACTCGCCGAGCAAGCAAGTAAACAAACTACACCCCATGCCTTACTCGAGCCGGACGACGTCAAAAGCTATCAAGCGGGTGACAGTCCCAAACGCATTTTGTGGCGTAAGCTTGCCAGCGCACCCGAGCAACCGGTGGTACGCAGTTACAGTGGTGAAGCCAGCCCATTACCGCATTGGATCAAGGTCCCGGCATTGCAAGGCGCAGCGCTGGAATCGGTTTTAAGCCATGCCTGCTTTCAATTATTAGCGTTAGAACAACAAGGCCATAGTTATGGCTTACAAACACAAAGTGTCACTTTAGCCCCGGCAAAAGGTGCACTGCACCTGGAACGCTGCCTGCAGGAGTTGGCTTTATGCTGATGGCGAACCTAGCCTTACCCCGCTACTGGGCAGTTTATGGCCTGCTATTACAAGTGCTGTTATTTTTGCTATATCAACCGGCTTTAAGTATTGCCAGTAGCTTGCTATTTGCTTTACTGCTGACCTTTCAGGCTTGGCGACTTTATCAAAACAAACCGGCACTGAGTAATCGACAAATTAACGTGTTGTTAGCTCCGCTGTTATTATTGATGCTGCTACAGGTATGGCAATTAGGTGTGCTTAATTTAATGCTGCATATTTTATTGCTCGCCGCAGTAGCGCGTAGTTTAACGGTGCAACAACGTGGCCAGGGCTTGCAATTATTATGGGTGCATTACTTTGCCATTGCCTGCTGTTTTATTTTTTACCAGCAAATGAGTATGGCAATCCTGATTTTTGCGCTGGCGCTGTTAAACCTGTATTTACAGTATCGCTTATTCGCCCCGGCTGAATCGACGCTGCAGCCAAAACGCCTAATGAGCATTTTTGCGCTGAGCTGTCCGCTCTGGCTAGGCATGTTTTTATTATTTCCACGCCTGCCGCCCCTATGGCAATTGCCCAATCAAAATATGGCAAGTACCGGTTTAGGCGATGAACTCGACCCCGGCAGTATTGAAAAGTTAGTGCAAAGCGATGCCTTGGCTTTTCGGGTAAGCTTTTTAAATGAACGACCGGATAAAGCGGATTGGTATTGGCGCGCTAAAGTTTACGAAGATTTCGATGGGCGCCGTTGGCAGGTCAACGCACGCTTTGATTCGCGGCAACGCCGAGCCATGGTAACTGAATTACCCGCATTTTCTGCCAGTGCACCGTTGGTAAAATATCAAATATTAGCAGAGAGTAGCTATCAAACAGACTTATTCAGCTTGGGCTTACCTGTTAGCTGGCAAGCCAACCTTGTGGCAAAACCTGCCGCCTTAATGGCCAGCCAAACGCCGCTGACGCAACGCATCAGCTACAGCTTACAAAGTCGTTTACAAGCAGTGCCTTTAACCTCGCCTGCGGAAAAACAGCTTAATTTGTTACAAGACAACGCAAACCCTAAAGCGCGGGCTTTTGGTGCAGCCTTAGCCACTCAATTTCCAGCACAACCGGATAAAGTGGTGCAAGCACTCAGTGCGTATTTTCAGCAAGAGCCGTTTTTTTACACCTTAACGCCACCCCGTCTTGGTCAAAATGCTATCGATCAATTTTTATATGAAACGCGTAGCGGCTTTTGTAGCCATTATGCCTCTGCAACTGCTGTGATCTTGCGTGCCGCCGGTATTCCTGCCCGTGTAGTTGGCGGTTATCTGGGGGGCAACTGGCAAGAAAATCAGCAATACCTGCAAGTTAGGCAACGCGATGCTCATGCTTGGGTTGAATATTTAACCGCAAGCGGCTGGCAACGTTATGATCCCACCGCAGCTATCGCACCTGAGCGCATCCTTGAGGGTATTGAACAAACACTGAGCGACAATGAACGCGCCTTACTCAGTGGCTGGCAAGATAATTGGCTGGGTCAACTTGCCTTGCAATGGTCACATCTGGATTACGTGTGGTCGGTATGGGTACTGGGTTTTAATCAACAAGATCAAGAACAGTTATGGCAACGTTTACGCCGTTGGGAATATTGGTCTGTGCTGCTGTATTCATTAGGCGCCTTATTGTTGTTAGGCGCAGCCGTTATGCTTAGGCAATTCGTTACACAACGCGCTGATCACGCTCATCAAGCATGGCGCTGGCTGACGCAAGCACTGGGCACAGCTCCTGCTGCAGGCTGCACTTTATCTAGCTGGTTGACTACGCTAGCAGAACAAAATCCGGCACAACAACAAGCTTTAGAGCGATTAAGAAAATTATATGAGGCTGCGGTATTTAATGATGATGCCGCAGCACTGAGGTTACTGCGGCGGGAACTGCGGTTACAGCGCCGCTCGTTACGGCGCTTAGTACGGTAACTTAAATTAACTTGATTCAGGCGCACCCAGAATACGTAATGCCGTTTGTAATTGTTCAGCACAATGTATCCCTAAGTCGGTGAGATAGCCACCATCAGGTTGATTAATCAACCCCTTGCTATACAACCGGCTGATGGCGGCGAGCATTTGTGGCTCCGCCATCTTATGCGCTTTGATACCTGAATTGACACTGTCGAGATTAAACATCGCTAAAACACGGATTTCATCAATTAATTCAGCGCTAAACTGCATAGTTACATCCTTATTGTTGTTTTATACACCTTAGACTGTCAGCCAAAAAATGCAAGGTAACAATGCGCTAATCTCGACGTCGTTGGGTTTTAATTTAATAACTGCCGTAAGGCATGTAAGCACAAAGCGATATTTTCTCGACGCGCCCCAAACCCCATTAAACCAATACGCCAGGCTTTACCCGCCAATTCACCAAGACCAGCCCCTATTTCTAAGTTAAATTCGTTTAATAGCGTGGCACGAACCTTCGCATCATCGATACCTTGCGGAATATAAATAGCATTCAGTTGCGGCAAGCGATACGGTTCCTCTACTACAAATGCGATACCTAACTGCTCTAAACCCGCCCGCAGTTCTTGATGCATGACCTGATGACGTGCCCAAGCATTTTCTAAACCTTCGGCCGCTAACAAGCGCAGTGATTCATGTAAGGCATACAACGCATTCACCGGAGCCGTATGATGGTAAGCGCGTTTAGCGCCGCCACTCCAATAAGCCATCACTAAACTCTGATCTAAAAACCAACTTTGTACCGGTGTTGTCCTTGCTGTAATTTTTGCTACTGCCGCCGCTGAAAATGAGATAGGCGAGAGTCCTGGCACACAAGATAAGCATTTTTGACTACCCGAATAAATGGCATCAATGCCCCACTCATCAACTCGTAATTCGACACCGCCTAGTGATGTTACCGCATCGACGATAGTTAAACAGCCGTATCGCTTGGCCAAAGCACACAGTGCTTTGGCATCACTTAACGCCCCGGTGGAGGTTTCAGCATGCACGAAGGCTAAAAAACGCGCATCCGGATGATCCTTTAGCAGCGCTTCCACCGCAGCCGGTTGTACCGGCTCGCCCCATTTAAAATCAACCGTTACCGCAATACCGCCACAACGCTCAACATTTTGACGCATCCGCTCGCCAAACACGCCATTACGACAAACGATAACCTTGTCACCCGCTTCCACCAAATTAACAAAGCAGGCTTCCATACCGGCTGAACCCGGAGCTGAAATGGCCAGCGTCATCTCATTGCGGGTTTGAAACGCATATTGCAATAACTGTTTTAATTCATCCATCATGCTGACAAACAACGGATCTAAATGGCCAATAATCGGTTTGGCCTGGGCGGCTAACACCTGAGGATGCACATCGGAAGGGCCTGGGCCCATTAAAATACGCCGTGGTGGATAAAAGGCAGGGATCATCGGTGCAGCAAACATAACAGCTCCTTAGCAATAAAATAGGCTTTAGCATAACAAGCTAAACAGAAAAAAAAGCCCTACAATCGTAGGGCTAGTTAAGCTTAAAATTCGCGGCTGTTACGCAGTGCCGCAATCCGTTTCTCTAAAGGCGGATGGCTTAAAAACAATTCTGATTTAGCTTTCTTACCTGAGATCCCAAAGGCCATTAAACTGCCCTCAAGCTGACTTTCATGATTATTCTGTAAACGCTGCAGCGCTTTAATCATTTTGTTCGGACCCGAAATCCGAGCCGCTCCGGCATCCGCACGGTATTCGCGTTGACGCGAGAACCACATCACGATAATGCTAGCCAAGATGCCAAACACCATTTCTAACACAATCACGATACCGTAATAAGCAAAGGTACCCATTTGCTGATTGTTATTGCGGATCACCCCAGCAATTAAGCGTGCTAAGAAAATAACAAAGGTATTCACCACACCTTGATCAAGGTTAAGGTGACCATGTCACCGTTCGCGATATGCGACACTTCATGTGCCAGTACCGCTTCAACTTCATCTTCGCTCATACTGCGCATCAAGCCGGTTGAAACCGCAACCAAGGCATTATTACGATTTGCCCCTGTGGCAAAGGCATTCATCTCTGGCGAATCATAAATAGCCACTTCTGGCATACCAATGCCGGCCGCTTTGGCTTGTTTTGCTACCGTGTTAACTAACCAATGTTCAGTGGCATTTCGTGGTTGCGTAATCACTACCGCACCGGTAGAACGTTTCGCCATCCATTTCGACATTAATAGTGAGATAAAGGAGCCACCAAAACCAAAAATGGCTGCAAACACCAATAAACCACCAATACTGCTAGGATCAATACCCAACGCACTGAATACCACATTGAGCACAATACTTAGCACCAGAATAACGGCTAAGTTTGTTGCTAAGAACAACAAGACTCTTTTCATGCTTTTTTACCTCATAATGATCACTGTTTAGTAATATATGGGCAAAGACCACAAAATCAATTTAAGGTTTAACAAAGTCACAGAAATATTTCACTTTTTCAGGTAACATTTGCAAAAATGACCTTTCGGACTAGTTTATGAACTTGTTATTACTCAGTAGCTCACGTGCCAATAACAGCGAATATTTGACACCCTACTTAGCCTGGATCAAAACCCATTTGAGTAAAGTATCCTCGGTACTGTTTATTCCTTATGCCGGCGTGACCATCAGTCACGAACAATATTATCTTAACGTGAAAGCCGCCTTAGCGAGCTTGAATATCCGCGTCGATGCACTACATCAACAAGCCGATGCTAAAGCTGCGGTTCTTAATGCCGAAGCCATTTTAATCGGCGGTGGTAATACCTTCCAGCTAGTTAACCTCTTGTATAAAAACGATCTTATTAACGCCATTCGGCAACGCGTAACCAATGGTATGCCCTATATTGGCTGGAGTGCTGGCGCCAATATCGCAGGTGAAACTATCCGCACCACTAATGACATGCCGATTGTCGAACCCCCGTCTTTTGCCACTTTGCATTTTTTAAATGCGCAATTAAACCCGCATTATACCGATGTAGTAACCGCTGATTTTCATGGTGAAACGCGTGATATGCGCCTCGCTGAATTTATGCAGTTAAACCCCAGTGTGCCAATCATCGGCTTACCCGAGGGCACTGCACTTAAGATCACAGACAATCAAATTGTGCAATTAGGTCAAGCCGGAGGCTATTGGTTTTTGGCGGGAACAAAACAAGCGATTGCCGAGAACACTGAATTAACGGCACAGTTTGCGGCCACGTTAAGTCGCCCCTTATTAAACAACGCAAGTTAAGTTGGTATCAATTGCTTAGCCGTAGCGTGCGCCAGCGTGCGTGCCACGGCTTGTTGCTCGCTCACTGAGGGCTGAAATGGCACCGTAGCGAGTAACGGCCAAGGTAATCGTGCCGTAAGATCAGCCATGTTTTGTGCAAGAAATAACATCTCTGGCTGCAGTATATTGGCTACCCAACCTATAACCTGACAACCACTGCGGGTTAACTCACGTGCGGTCAGTACAGCATGATTTAAACAGCCCAGTTTTACGCCTACCACCAGCAATACCGGCAGGTTTTCTGCTTGCACCCAATCGGCCAGGTAGCGATCAGCACTGATCGGTAATAACCAGCCACCCGCGCCTTCGATTAACACAATTTCGGCACCGCTTTGCTCTAACTGTTGTCGCTGTGCGGATAATACCGCTTCTGATAACGGTTGTTGCAGCTCTGCCGCAGCAAAATGCGGTGCGCATGCTTTGGCAAAACACAATGGATTAAGCTGTGAATAAGGTAACGCGATACCGGAATGCCGCTGTAACAGTAACGCGTCACTGTTCACAAGTTGCCCGGCTTCATTGATTTCTGCGCCAGCAGCTATCGGTTTCGCGCCAACAGCACTTATGCCAAGTGATTGAAAACCTTGCAGTAATAACGTACTGACAAAGGTTTTCCCCGCATCGGTATCGGTGCCTGTAACAAAAAAGCTGTTTGCGCTCATAGCCTGTGTTCCTAAAACGAAAATAACCGGGGTGTTGAATACACTTAAAGCGGTTTAGTTCCGCTAATTTGCACCACATAATAACTGGCAATTAAGGGGATACCGACAGCAGACTGTGGATAAGCGGCACTGACCCGCTGCCAATAACCTTTACCTGTGAGACCGCGCTGTGCTCGATTAGCCAGATGATTCGCCCCCAAGGCTTTTAATTCTTTGGCTAGAGCAAAAATATCAGCGTAAGGTAACTGATAGCAGGTCGTTTGTATTGAGCAGGCTAACGCCACGCCCGAGATGGCGTGCTGTAAATCGGCTAGGCTTAAAAAGGCATGGATATGCGGCTGCTCATCAACGGCGGCAAAGGCTTGTGCCATTTCAGTCAGGGTACCCTCGATCAAGGTGGTGACCACAAATTGCCCGCCAGGGCGAAGCACCCGGGCTATTTCAGCAAACACCTGTTGCGGCGCAGGACACCATTGCAACATCAGGCTCGAAAATACCTGATCAACACTGGCCATTGGCAGTGGCAACGCCGCGGCATCGGCTTGCAAATAATGGATGGGTAATTGCTGAGCTTGCGCCTGGGCTAACATCCCGCTACTTAAATCCACCGCGGTGATTTTTTGAGCCAGTGATAATAGCTCTGGGTGTAACCAACCAGGACCACAACCGATGTCCAGTAAATGCCCCAGCGGTTTGCCAAAAGACACTAATTGCGTCAATGCCGCCTGCGCAACTTGCCGTTGCAAACGCGCAGCATTGACATAACTACCAGCGGCTTTACTAAAACAACTGGCCACCTGCAACGGCTGCGCTAACATGCTAACGCCTGCTTTAACATCTTGATTAAAAACTGAATATCTTCGGCCTGATGTGACGCGCTAAGCGTAACGCGTAACCTGGCGCTGCCGGCGGGCACCGTCGGTTGCCGTATGGCGGTAAGCCAAATACCTAATTGTTTCAATTGCTGACTTAGGGCAACAGCGCGCTCGCTGCTACCGAGCATAATGGCTTGGATAGCCCCTGTCGCGGGTAAACAGGGTAAATCGGCCTCTGCCGCTAAGCTGCGGAATAATTGAATATTGTCTTGTAATTTATCCCGGCGCCATTGTTCGGTTTGTACCAACTCAATGCTTTGGCTTACCGCTGCACATAAGGCCGGTGACAAGGCCGTGCTGTAAATATAATGTCGTGCAAATTGCTCAATGTAGTCGATAACCGTTTTGCTTCCCGCCAAAAAAGCCCCACCCACGCCAAGCGCTTTACCAAAGTTAGCCATGTAGCAATACAACTGTTGCGAAGCTAATCCCAGTGCCTGCCAACTGCCGCGGCCTTGTTCACCTAGCACCCCTAAGCCATGTGCATCGTCCAGCAGCAGAGCCGCTTGCCGTTGCTGACAGAGCTTAGATAGCGCCACAAGATCGGGGCTATCACCATCCATACTAAAGACGCCTTCCGTGACCACAAGACTGTGATTTTCACCATCCGGTGTTTCCGGTAACAGGCGCGCTAAGGCGTTTAAATCATTATGGGCAAAGCGGCGAAAACGCCCTTTATGTGCCAGGGCAGCGTCAATTAATGAGGCATGACTTAGCTTGTCTAACAGCAAGAGATCGTTACTGGCCACCAAGCTTTGTAACATGGCTTGATTGGCGGCAAAACCTGAGCTAAATAACAGCACACGCTCAAAACCGAGCCATGCGGCAAGTTGCGCTGACAGCTGCTGATGAATGTGATGATAGCCAGTGACTAACGGCGAGCCGGTACTGCCCGCACCATAGCGCTCAGCGCCGGCGGCATAACTGGCTTTTACTTTACTTGAATTCGCTAAGCCTAAATAATCATTGGCAGAAAAGTTTAAATAACATTGACCACCGACTTCTAAATAGCGGCCTTTATAATCGGCTATGACTTGGCTTTGCCGCAGTAAACCCTCGCTGCGGCGTTCTTGTAAAGCATGCTCTAACTGACTCAGGTGCATTCGCCACTCCTAGCCAGCAGCGTGATATAACGGTGGGTTCTGCTGCTCTTTAATCGCATCCGCTAAAGCGAGTTCATGCGCTTCATCTGAAACATCATGCTGCTGCGCTGAGTTGATCCCTAACTTAGCAAATAGCTGCATGTCCGCATCCGCTTCTGGGTTTTCTGTGGTTAGTAATTTATCGCCATAGAAAATCGAGTTGGCACCTGCAAAGAAACATAATGCTTGCATCTGTTCATTCATCCGCGAGCGCCCCGCCGATAAACGTACATGACTTTGCGGTAACATAATACGTGCCACGGCAATGGTGCGAATAAATTCGAAAGCGTCTAAATCATCAACGTTTTCCAGCGGTGTGCCTTTTACTTTTACCAACATATTAATTGGCACACTTTGCGGATGCTCAGGTAAATTAGCCAGTTGCATTAATAGCGCTGAACGATCATTGGCGGTTTCCCCCATACCGACAATGCCGCCACAACACACTTTCATCCCGGCATCACGCACATGCGTTAAGGTATCCAGCCGGTCTTGATAAGTACGGGTCGTAATAATTTCACCGTAAAATTCTGGCGAGGTATCGAGGTTATGGTTGTAGTAATCTAAACCAGCGGACGCTAAGGTTTGAGCTTGCTCGGCTTCTAACATACCCAATGTCATACAGGTTTCAAGCCCCATGGCTTTAACGCCACGCACCATTTCAATAATGTAAGGCATATCGCGTTGCTTAGGGTTACTCCAAGCCGCGCCCATGCAAAAACGGCTAGCGCCTTTTTGCTTAGCCGCTTGAGCTTGCTGTAACACTTTTTCTACTTCGATTAAGCGCTCGCGCTCTAAACCGGTATTGTAATGGCCGCTTTGTGGGCAATATTTACAATCTTCGGCGCAAGCTCCTGTTTTAATAGATAACAGCGTGCTGATTTGCACTTCATTTGGTTTAAAATGAGCACGATGCACAGTTTGTGCTTGAAATAATAAGTCATTAAAGGGTAATGCATACAGTGCATTAACCTCGGCCAGTGACCAATTATGCCGCACCGGCGCCGCGGCTTGAGCGGTAGAAGCGGAGGTATCTTGTGGTGATGGAGCTGCGGTATTCGCCTGCATAATAGGTCCCTGCGAGATTTGTGATCACGGTTTTTTTCGGCTAGTCTAGCGCTAGCGGCCAGCTTGTCAACGCTGACCACCCCAAAAACTTTACTAATGATTATTTTATGAGCACTGATTTGGCTTTTGATCGGCAACATATTTGGCATCCCTACACGTCTATGCTAAACCCTTTGCCTGTTTATCCTGTTGCAGCGGCTGAGGGCTGTACACTCATTTTAGAAGATGGCCGTCGCTTAATTGATGGCACCGCGTCATGGTGGTCGGCGGTACATGGTTATAATCATCCCGTATTAAATGCCGCCGTTACCGAGCAACTCGCCAAGATGGCCCATGTGATGTTTGGCGGCATTACGCATGCCCCCGCCGTGCAGTTGTGTCAGCAATTGCTCAGCATGGTACCCGCGCCCCTAAGCAAGGTATTTTTAGCGGACAGTGGGTCAATTGCCGTCGAAGTAGCGATAAAAATGGCCCTGCAATACTGGCAAGCCAGTGACACGCCACAGAAAACCAAGTTAATTAGCCTACGTAAGGGCTATCATGGTGATACGTTTGCGGCGATGGCGGTATGCGATCCTACCGATAGCATGCACAGCATGTTCAGTGAGCTATTACCACAACACTTCTTTTTGCCGGCACCCGCGTGCCCGTTCGATCAGCCATTTTCTGCAGAGTGCATGGCACCGCTCGAGACGCTGCTTGCCGCTGAACACCAACACATTGCCGCATTAATCCTTGAGCCGATTGTACAAGGCTATGGGGGTATGCGCTTTTATCATCCGGAGTACTTACGCCGGGCTCGCGCGCTGTGTAATCAGTATAAGGTGTTATTGATTGCCGATGAGATTGCCACGGGCTTTGGCCGTACCGGCAAATTATTTGCTTGTGAGCATGCGGACATCGCACCCGATATTATGTGTGTAGGCAAAGCTCTCAGCGGTGGTTATTTAACCTTGGCCGCGACACTGTGCACAGATGAAGTAGCACGGGGTATTAGCCAAAGTGCCGCGGGTGGCTTAATGCATGGCCCCACCTTTATGGCAAATCCGTTGGCCTGTGCGGTCGCACTCGCCAGCTTAAAACTGATTGCGCAAAACGACTGGCAGCAGCAAGTTGCGGCCATAGCGCAGCAATTAAACACAGAGCTTGCAGCAGCTAAACACTTTGCTAAAGTAAAAGAGGTACGGGTGTTAGGTGCCATTGGCGTATTTGAAATGCATCAGCCGGTTGATGTTGCGCTGTTACAAGCACAGTTTGTCGAGCTAGGCGTCTGGATCCGGCCGTTTAACCATTTGATTTACGTGATGCCGCCTTTTACCATTAGCGCGCAGGAACTGAGTAAATTAACAGCAGCGATGCTCACGGTAGCCGCTTAATGCGGCTGTACAAAAATAAATACGCTACATCGAACCAGATGCGTTAGTCTAGCGTAAGCACAACTAACCTAAACTTATCTTCCCTATAGTAGGAGTGTTGTATGAAGTTGCGTACCCTAGTCACCGCGGTTAGTTTGTTAGTTACCAGCCAATTCGCTTTCGCTGATCGTTTTGCTGATGTTCAAATTAATTCAGCAACGCTAGCAAAAGATATTTACATGTTAACCGGAGCCGGTGGCAATATGGCGGCAGTGACCACTGCCGATTCGGTGCTGTTAATTGACAGTCAGTATGTTGAGCTGGCAGATAAAATCCGCGCCAAGTTAAAAACCCTTAGCCCAGGTGAGCTCACAACCCTGATTAACACCCACATGCACGGCGATCATGTCGGTGGTAATGCAGCCTTAGCCGCTAATGCCGATATTATTGCGCATGTAAATGTACTGACTCGGCTACGCAATGACAGTAACTTCAACCCAGCGGGCTTACCTAAAACGACCTTTGATAAAGTGTTAAACATCAAACATGGCAACATTGAATTAATGCTTGAGCCCATGCCTGCCAGTCACACTGATGGCGATATCTTGGTCTGGTTCCCACAGTTTAACATCGTACATATGGGCGATTTAATGTTTCAAGGTCGTTTCCCGTACATCGATTTTGGTAATGGCGGCAATGTGCAGCAGTACATTGAAAACACCCGTTATGTGCTACAGCGTATTGATGACAACACCCAAGTCATCCCTGGTCATGGGGATTTAACTAACAAAGCCGGTTTAGCTAAAGAACTGAAGATGATGGAGCAAACCATGGCACAAGTTGTAGCTTGGCGTGCTCAAGGACTCACCGAGCAACAAATGATCGACCGAGGTTTAGGCGAGCAGTTTAATGCGTGGCATTGGAATTTTATTACTGAAGCGCGCTGGATTAAAACGCTTTATCAGGCAACCCAACCTTGAGAACCGCAGCGCTGACTTGGCTTCTATTCGCTATCGGCTTAGCTGCCGGTAGCGCTTTAGCACAACAGCAGCAAAGCCCCTTACCTGGCGATCCGCTGAGCTATTTGGTCGCAGAGATCGCCAGTTATGATAACAATCAACTGACACTCTCTGATGGCACAGTGTGGCGCGTCACCGCCACACAATTTGGTTTAGCGGGTACGCCGGTACTGATTAGCGGCCGTAATTTAAAAACAGGCAGTAACGAGCTTTTTATTGCCGGCTTTACCTTTCAAGCGCGTTATCAAAGCGGCGAGTTACAAGAGCGTAAAGGCACAAAACTGACCCTGATCAGCTCGCATGCCGACGGGAAACGTTTGCGTCTAACCGATACCTTGCAAGCTTTTGTGGTGGATAAAGACCGCCGTTACAGCCGTCTTTGGGCTGTCGGACAAGCAGTGATTTTAGACAGCAGCGGTCAACAGCTTTTAGCCTTACCTTCGTTGGAACAAGCACAAGTTCAATTAGTCGGTATCTATTAATAAATATCGCTGTTAAGTTGTTTCGCACTGCTTTTCTGCAACTGCCACATCTCACTTAAAAACTGTTCAATCACTGTGCCGTGATTGGCCGCAAAACACCTACTCGCTTTGATAACAAGACTTTTTGGTTACAGCGCCACTTTTTGCTTGTTTTCAGCCACTAGCAAAGTATCATTGCTGTTTTTATCATTAGAGGCTTAGCCCTCGCCCCATTGCACCTTCGGGAGTTGTTTGCATGACGCATGCCGTAATAAAAGACGTTTTGGCCGGTCACTATTCGATTGGCGATAAAGTAACTGTAAAAGGTTGGATCAGAACCCGCCGCGATTCGAAAGCTGGCATTTCCTTTTTAGCTGTGCACGACGGCAGTTGTTTTGATGCCGTTCAGGCGGTAGTGCCCGCAGAATTAACCAATTATGAAACGGAAGTTAAACGCTTAACGACATCATGTTCAGTTATTGTGTCTGGCGTTATTGCTCGTTCAGAAGGTCAAGGCCAAGCGTTTGAAATTCAAGCAGATCATGTTGAAGTCGTCGGCTGGGTAGAAAATCCAGACACCTACCCGATGGCCCCCAAACGCCATAGTATGGAATATCTGCGCGAGCATGCGCATTTGCGGGCTCGCACTAATATCATGGGCGCGGTAACTCGCGTTCGTCACTGTTTAGCACAAGCTATCCATCGGTTTTTCCATGAACAAGGCTATTTTTGGATCAGCACGCCGTTGATCACCGGCTCTGACACCGAAGGCGCCGGCGAAATGTTTCGGGTCAGCACCTTAGATTTACAGAACTTGCCGCGTGATGACAAAGGCGCTATTGATTTTAGTAAAGATTTCTTTGGTAAAGAAACTTACCTGACCGTATCCGGCCAATTAAACGGCGAAACTTACGCCTGTGCTATGTCAAAAATCTACACCTTTGGCCCAACCTTCCGTGCTGAAAATTCTAACACTAGCCGGCATTTGGCTGAGTTTTGGATGATTGAACCCGAAGTGGCGTTTGCCGAATTAAAAGACATTGCCCAACTGGCTGAAGACTTACTGAAATACGTATTAAAAGCCGTATTAACTGAACGTGCTGATGATATGGCCTTCTTTGCTGAGCGTATCGATCCTAAAGCCATTGAGCGTTTAGAACAGGTGGTTAACTCTCATTTCGTGCGGATGGATTACACCGACGCCATTGAGATCTTAAAAACCTGTGGCAAGAAGTTTGAATACCCTGTCGAATGGGGTGTCGATTTACAATCAGAGCATGAGCGTTACCTTGCCGAAGAGCATATTGGTGCACCCATCATTATGCAAAACTACCCGAAAGACATTAAAGCCTTCTATATGCGTTTAAATGCCGATGGTAAAACCGTCGCCGCGATGGACGTATTAGCCCCGGGTATTGGTGAGATTATCGGTGGTAGCCAACGTGAAGAGCGTTTAGAGCAGTTTGATGCACGCTTAGCTGAAATGGGTTTAAACAAAGAAGATTATGGCTGGTATCGCGATTTACGTCGTTATGGCACCGTGCCGCACTCAGGCTTTGGGTTGGGTTTTGAGCGTTTAGTCTCTTATGTTACCGGTGTTGGTAACGTACGAGATGTGATTGCCTTCCCACGCACTCCAGGTAACGCCGAGTTTTAATTGAAACGAACAAGCCTTAGTGTGTTTAATATGCAACGCTGAAACGGCTGATAGCTTTTAGTCTGCTTATAAAATGCCAGTCAGCTTAACTGACTGGCATTTTTTTAAATTGTTACCAAAGATTTCAATTTTATTGTTTTATCACAAGCTTTTCTTCGGCGGTAAAGCCACATTAGCAAAGATCAGCCCGCCGACCAGCGCCATTAAAATCAAAAAGGTTTGTTGCCCCACTCGATCTGAAACAACGAAGTCTTGGCCAGAAATCAAGGAGTTTAAGCCAATGTAGGTTTTACTTCCTGGCACTAGCACAATCAGTCCATGCATGGCGACAATAACTGCCGGAGCCTTGGCTAAACGGGTAAACAGGTTGCTATAGATGCCAACAGCGAAAGCGCCTAAAAAAGCCCCCATGGTGTAATCAAAAGCACTGGCGCCGGTAATACTAACCCCATAAGCAATAAAGCCTGCAGCCAAAGACCACAGCGTATACTTTCCGCGACTTTTAAATAACACAATCAACGAGCTAACTAAAATCCCCACCGCCAACCAGGCAAAATACCGTGAAATCGGTTCGGGTTTAACAAAATCGACAATACCAAATAATTTAAAGCCAATCGCCATCCCTAAAAAAGCGCCAAAGTATAATTTAAACAACAGCATTAAAGCGTCCATGATCCGCGCATTACCCGATACCAGATGACGTGCAGCTAATTCGGCAAAACCTATGGTCAGCGCCAAGCCGGGAATAAATGAAATAATGGCCGAAAGCACCGTAAGACGAATATTAATACCCGGATCGATATAGCTGCTAATTGCACAAGCACCGATCGCGGCGGCCAGAGCAACCAGAGGCTCCAGCATATTGTTAATGCGTGGCGAGTGTGCCGCCCATAGCATAAATAAGTAAACCAATAGCGACAATAAAGACGACCAAAGCACATCATTCCAACTGGTGGCCATTAACATCGCAAAGGCACCACCGGATCCCATCATGGCAATGGCGGTAGCCAGCTTACCGTAAGAGCTGGGGCGGGCATCAATAATGTCGAGCAACGAATCGGCTTCAACTAAGCCAACTTGGCCACTGAGCACCTGATCTACCAGTTCATCGGTTCGAGATAAAGCGCCCAAATCTAAATCCCCTGGGTTTACACGAGAAGCATGGGTGTACTCTTGTTCATGACCATCGGTCCAAAGCACAAAAGTCATAGACGTTGGCGAGATAATAAACGAACCCTTTATACCCAGATGCGAAGTTAGCTCCGTTAAATGGGCCTCTAACCGATATGCAGGTGTGCCGTACTTGTGCAGCATCTTACCTAATTTGACAATAAATTTACGTTTTTGGTTAAAATCAGTGCTATACAAATGAAGTCGTCCTGCGGTTGGCTATAGTTAAATGCTTTAAAATACCTATTGTAACGTAACGCAGTAATGATGTCAGAGTTGTCACAGGGTAAAATTTAAGCGAAATAGTTTACGGGGTTTAACCCGCTTGGTTTTAAGTCACAGTGTGGGGGGGTGAAAAATTATCGATAACGCCAACACATCATAGAGACCAAAACAAGAATGCTCCAGGTAAATAACCGTAACCTAAAAAAAACAGCCAGATGGCAAAAGCCACTGGCTGTTTTATTGATCAAAGCATCACACTTAGCACTCAGCGTTTTGGCCAGTGGCAGCGTTTAATAAAAAGTGTTTAAGCTTAAAAATCGCTAAAAAAAGCCTCTGGCTCTAAAGCACTCTTTTGTGGTGCTTGACCACTGGGGGTGCCTAGATACAAAAAGCCCACAATTTCATCATCGGCATCCAGTTTAAAAGCTTGTTTCACATAATCATATTGTGCGTAAGCTCCCGTACGCCAAATACCACCAAAACCTAGCGCAAACGCCATTTGTTGCATCGCCATCACGCTGCACGCAACCGATTGCACTTGCTCTACAGAGGGCACTTTTGCATGCTCAGTGATCTTAGCAATACAAATGATCACCATGGGTGCTCGCATGGGTAACTGTCGAGCACGCTCCTGCATATCAATTGAGATAGACGGATCTTCTTCAATCGCTGCTTCGGCAAATATATCCCCTAAGCGTGTTAGCGCGTCACGGCCTTCAGCCACAACAAAACGCCAAGGCCTCAAAGCACCGTGATCCGGTACTTGTATAGCGGCACGCTTAATTAAGTTTAGCGCCTCACCTTCTGGCGCAGGTTCGCGCAGTCGTGGCGAGGAATATCGGGTAGTCAGTAGCGTTAATGCATCCATAAACTTAACCTTTTCAAAAGCGTTAATTCAGGCTACCAAATATTGCTGAATTTCTCACGGCAATTTTTCAATAAAACTGTTAACTGCATAAATCCTCAGCAAGGTGCACATTTCTTGCCTTCAGATACAGGGCTTGGTATTCGTTAACTGCAGCAGGCCAGCTAAAATTTTGCAGCATGCCGCGGTGTTGTACTTGCTGGTACTGGTTCGGTTGTTGATACAGCGTTTCCGCTTGTTCTAAGGCCGTTTGCATGGCTTCAACACTGATTTCAGTAAAGCCAATGCCGGTTGCCGCAGCACCAGGCCAAGGTTGAACCGTATCGCGTAACCCCCCCGTTAACCGCACTAAAGGCACGGTGCCATACTTTAAGCTGTAAAGTTGATTCAAACCACAAGGTTCAAATAACGACGGCATTAAAAAGAAGTCACCGGCCGCTTCCGTTTGATGAGCTAAACGCTCGTCAAAACCTTCGAAGAAACGAAATTGCGCGTTAAAATCATGTTGTAACTGATAAAGCTGTCTACAATACTCAGCGTCACCACTGCCCACCAAAAATACTTGCGCTGTGGTGTTAGCTAACCACCGGCGTAAGGCTGGTATTAAATAATCAAAGCCTTTTTGCCCGGTAATACGGCTTACCGAAACGAATAATGGCACATCGAGCTCGGCTAAATTAAAGCGTTGGCGTAAATGGGATTTACATTGCGCTTTACCGCTTAAATCATTAATACTGAAGTTCGCGATCAGCGCATCATCCGTGGCGGGATCCCACTGTTGATAGTCACAACCGTTTAAGATACCAAAAAAATCAGCGGCACGGCGTTGATAGAGTGCCGACAAGCCATTAGCCGCAGGCTCAGTCATTAATTCATCCCGATAACCTACGCTAACGGTATTCAGCTTAGTAGCGTGACGAATACCCTGTTCTAGCATATTTAAAAATTGATCATCATTAGCCTGCAAGCCTAAACGGCCAAACCAATAATGATCAGTTGTGAGCTGATACGCACCATTATGGATGGTATAAACAAAGGGTATTCCCCCTAATACCGGATCATGGGCGTAATGCTGTTTTAAATAAGCTGCCGCAACGCCAGTTTGCCAATCATGACCATGAATGATATCGACTTCAGGTAAATAATGTTTAGCCCACTCCAACGCCGCTTTGCAAAAAAAGCCAAAGCGTAGCGGATTATCAGCATAACCATGTTTACCGTCATCGTAGGGGCGATCACGTTGAAAGAAATCATCGTGCTCTACTACGCGAATATCGACATCGTGGGATAATAGCTGACGCACCGCACAGCCATATTCCTGACCACCTAACTCAAAAAACAACGCGTCAGACTCTCCCGTCGGACGGCTATATAAAGGCGCATAGCGAGGTAGCATCACGGTGACTTCATGGCCTGCGGCTTTTAGGTTAATGGCTAAGCCATAACAGGCATCAGCCAAACCACCGGTTTTAATCAAGCCTTCGTATTCACTGCATAACAACAAAATCTGCACTGCTAATTCCTTAATCGGTTGTGCCGAGCTTACTCATCATCAAAGCCGACCCGGGCGCCTTTAGGGATCACCACAACTCCGCCTGCAGACACATGAAAACGCTTGCGATCGGCTTCTAAATCTTCACCAATCACCGTGTTGGGTGCGATACGCACATCTTTATCAATAATACAGCGACGGATCCGACAACCACGACCAATGTCGTTATTGCCCATTAGCACACTCTTTTCGATATAACTGTGGCTATGCACGTTAACATTATAACCGAGGATTGACTGATAAATAATCGCACCACTGATAATAGAACCCGCGGCAACCATTGAGCTTATCGCTTGGCCGGTTCGATTAGCTTGATCGTGCACAAATTTTGCTGGCGGTACTGGCGGCGTATAGCTGCGTAACGGCCAAAAACGGTTATAAACATCGAACGGGGGATCAATCGAGATTAAATCCATATTCGCTTCGTAATAAGAATCGATGGTGCCTACATCACGCCAGTAACCAGCGCTGCTCTGTGATTCGCCGCGAATATGATTGGTAGAAAAGTCATAAACATACACTTCACCCTGCGGATAAAGTCCTGGAATAATGTTGTGGCCAAAATCATGTTTTGAATCGGGCTGTGCGGCATCTGCATTTAGCACATTCACTAAACAATTGGCTTCAAAAATATAGTTACCCATCGATGCCAGTACCATGTCCGGTTGACCTGGGATTGTTTTAGGATTACTTTTTGGCTTTTCTTCAAAACCGATCATCCGACCGTCGGCATCGACCTCGATAATACCAAACTCATGAGCTTGCTCTTTCGGGACAGGGATAGCAGCAACGGTTAGTTTCGCGTTTTTATTACGATGAAAGTCTAACATCTGGCGAATATCCATTTTATAGATATGATCGCCACCGAACACACAAACATGCTCTGGATCTAAACCTTCAATCAAATGCAAATTCTGATAAATAGCATCTGCCGTACCTAAGTACCAATGCTTACCTGTTTGCATTTGCGCGGGAATGGGATCGATAAAACGATTGGATACCCCCCTACTCGCCATGCGCGACTTAAATGCTTCATCAATGAATGTGATTTAAACTGCGTAATAACGAAAATCTGCAGTAAGTCAGCATTTACAAAGTTATTTAAAACAAAATCGATGATACGGTAGTTTCCACCAAAAGGAACAGCCGGTTTCGCACGCACCGCTGTTAAAGGTGATAAGCGGGTGCCTTCGCCACCAGCCAGTATCATTGTTAACACTCCAGACATAGTTATTCCTCTGTATTTTATTAGTATGTAACCGCTTACATTTTTTATCGCCGCACATTTATAGGTAAGCTGTTCTTATAGCGCGGTCGGGATATTTCCATCAAGATTTCAGAATCCTTCATTAATCGATGTAGATTTAACATAGCATCAAAAACTAGAATTATGTAGTACCAAAAAACAAGAAAATAAAAACGGCCACTTGAAAAGTGGCCGCAAGAAAAGTTTACCCCTTGTTTACCGCAATGAATTGCGGCTAGAAATCAGCAAATACTAAATGGCCGCAGCAAGTTCTGCACCTTGACGGATCGCCCTTTTTGCATCCAGCTCAGCAGCAACATCAGCACCGCCAATTAAATGTACTTGTTGGCCGGCCGCCTGTAACTCGGCTTGTAAGGCACGCAGCGGAACCTGTCCGGCACAAATCACCACATTATCCACCGCTAAACAGCGCTCTTTGTCGTTTAAACTGATCCAAAGACCAGCGTCATCCACGCGCAGATAGTTCACCCCCGCCATCATCTCTACGCCTTTTTTCTGCAAAGAGGCGCGATGTGCCCAGCCAGAGGTTTTACCTAATCCCCCCCCACCTTACTGGCTTTGCGCTGTAATAAATAGACTTTACGTTCGGCTTTAGCTGGCGCCTGGCTACTTAATAATGCGCCGCGGCTTTGATAAGTTTTATCAACGCCCCAATCGGCTAACCACGCATCAGGTTGTAAGGTCAGTGAATGTTTTTCTAATAGAAACTCAGCTACATCAAAACCAATGCCGCCCGCCCCAATAATGGCGACGTTTTGGCCAACGGCTTTGTGATCGCGCAATACATCTAAATAGCTCAGCACTTTAGGATGATCTTGCCCAGCTAAACCAATATCACGCGGCACGATACCGGTAGCTAAAATGACCTCATCAAATTGCTCAGCTAGAATACTTGCCGCAGTTTGTTGCTCATTAAGATGTAATGTTACCGCGTGTACCTTCAACATTTTGGCAAAATAACGCAGTGTTTCATGAAACTCCTCTTTACCAGGAATTTGTTTGGCATAATTAAACTGGCCGCCAATCTCTGCGGCTTTATCAAACAAATGTACTTCATGGCCACGCTGCGCCGCGTAAACACTAAAAGCAAGCCCGGCCGGACCAGCACCTATAACGGCCAATTTTTTCCGTTTACTAGCGGGATTAAAATTTAACTCGGTCTCATAACATGCCCTAGGGTTAACCAAACAACTGGCACGTTTTTGTTGAAATACGTGATCTAAACAGGCCTGATTACAGGCAATACAGGTATTAATTTCGTCCGCTTGATCGGCAGCCGCTTTATTAACAAAGTCGGCATCGGCTAAAAAGGGTCGTGCCATACAAATTAGATCAGCTTGGCCTTTTACTAAAATATCTTCTGCTACGCCAGGATCATTAATGCGGTTAGTGGCGATAACCGGCACACTAAGTTGTTGCCGAACCCGCTCTGTGATCCAAGTAAAAGCCGCTCGGGGCACCCGAGTCGTAATGGTTGGAATACGCGCTTCATGCCAGCCAATGCCGGTATTAATTAAAGTTGCGCCTGCCGCTGCCACACCTTGGCCAAGTGCAACAACCTCATCAAAGGTATTACCATCCTCAACTAAATCCAGCATAGAGAGCCGATAGATAATAATAAAGTCAGCACCACACTTCTCGCGCACCGCTCGCACGGTTTCTAAAGCAAAACGACTGCGGTTTTCAAAATTACCGCCCCAAGCGTCCGTACGATGATTGGTACGCTGACAAATAAATTGGTTTATCAAGTAGCCTTCAGAGCCCATGATTTCCACACCGTCATAACCGGCTTTTTTAGCGAGGCTGGCCGCATGGGCAAAATCTTTAATGGTCCCGCGGATCTGTCGATCGGATAACTCAGAGGGTTTAAAAGGCGTAATAGGCGATTTAATGTTACTCGGCGCGACATTAAAAGGATGATAACCATAACGGCCCGCATGCAATAATTGCAGGCAAATCTTTGCACCGTGCTTTTGCACCGCCGCGGTAACTGGTTTGTGTTTGGCAACTTGCCACCAAAAACTCAATTGGCTACCAAAAGGCACCAAGTTACCGCGAAAGTTTGGGCTAATACCACCGGTAATAATTAAACCCACTCCGCCTTTGGCTCGTTCTTCATAAAACGCGGCCAATTTTTCGAAACCGTTTTTTTCTTCTTCTAGGCCGGTATGCATTGACCCCATAATTACCCGATTTTTAAGTTGGGTAAAGCCTAAATCTAATGGCGCTAATAAGTGTTGATATGCCACATCACCCTCTCTGGTCGTACCTGTTTAATCGCTAAAATGTAGCTGCTTTGCAGTCGATACGCAAGTGATATACATTTTCTTACAAATTCCACATAGCCTTTGTTGAAAAATTCGTTAGCATTAAGTGTGGATGTTTATAAATTTTAAATGAGAATTAACAGGACACATATTATGTCAGAGAAAAAGAAAGGATTATTTAGGCGCTTATTTGGCGCAATCTGGTCAGTTTATCGTGGCTTTCGCGCTACCGTTTTAAATATTATCTTTATTTGCTTGGTGTTGGTCATCGGCAGTGCCCTGTTTAGTGGTGGCGATAAAGTACAGATTGCCGATACCAGCGCATTATATCTTAACCTTCGCGGTGATCTTGTTGAACAAAAACGTTATGTTGACCCCATGGCTGCGGCAATTAATGAAGCGGCCGGTGGTCAAGAAGAAGCGCCAGAAATGCTGGTTACCGATGTGGTTAAACTGATTAACCATGCGGCCAAAGACAACCGCATTCAAGTGATGGTGATGGATCTGTCTGCGCTAGGTGGCGGTTCTTTAGATAAATTAAAAAGCGTAGGTAAAGCTTTAGAAGCCTTTAAAGCCAGTGGCAAAAAGATTTTTGCTTACGGTGCTTACTACGGCCAAAATCAATACTTCTTAGCCAGCTATGCCGATCAAATTGCACTTGAGCCGATGGGTGCAGTGTTATTAGAGGGCTATGGTAGCTACCCTATGTACTATAAAAATGCCTTAGAAAAACTCAAGGTCAGTACACATGTTTTCCGCGTTGGTACTTACAAATCCGCGGTAGAACCTTTTACTCGTAATGACATGTCAGATGCCGCAAAAGAAGCGAACTCAGCTTGGTTAAATGAATTATGGGCTGATTACAAACAACAAGTTGCCGAGCGTCGTGGCTTTGGTATTGATAACTTCGATGAAACCTTCGCCGCCATGTACAGCAAACTGCAAGCCGCTGAAGGTGATTTAGGCCAATATGCCTTAACCAGCAAGTGGGTAGATGCCGTACAAACCCGTGAACAGTTCCGTAATAGCATGATCGCCATTGTCGGCAAAAATGACAATAACACCTACAACCATGTCACCTTTGATGAATACAAAAAAATGGTGATCCCGGCTAAGCAATTTGATAACCCGATCACAGAAAAAATTGCCGTGGTGGTCGCTCGCGGTACCATTATTGATGGCACAGCTAAACCTGGCATGATCGGCGGTGACTCTACAGCTGCGCTGCTTCGTCGTGCGCGCCATGATGATAAAGTGAAAGCGGTCGTGCTGCGTATCGACAGCGGCGGCGGCAGCGCGTTTGCCTCTGAAGTCATTGGCCAAGAAATCACCCTATTACGTGAAGCAGGTAAGCCTGTTATCGCCTCAATGGGTGCAGTGGCAGCGTCAGGCGGTTACTGGATTGCAGCACCTGCAAACGAAATTTGGGCCTCACCAACTACCATTACAGGTTCAATCGGGATCTTTGGTTTATTACACACATTTGAAAATGCGATGTCGACCATTGGTTTAAATGTGGATGGTGTCGGTACAACAGAGCTGGCCGGTTTCTCTGCCGGTATGCCTTTATTTAAAGGCTTATCTGAGCCTGCGAAAGACATGATGCAATTGCTGATCGAACGCGGTTATACCGAGTTTTTAACCATGGTGGGTAAAAACCGCAATATGAGCAATGAAGAAGTTGATAAAGTTGCACAAGGCCGGGTTTGGACAGGTTCTAAAGCACTTGAGTTAGGTTTAGTCGATAAACTGGGTACTTTTGATGATGCGATTGCTCGGGCTGCAGAAATGGCCGGTTTAAGCCAATACGACATCACGGTAGTACAGCCAGAACTTAGCCCCACTGAGCAAATCATTGCTGATTTATTTGGTGCAGCAAAAGCGAAAGGCTGGTTACCTAGCGCAACGATGCAACCAGAGCAACGTGCGCTTCGTCAGTTAACTCAGCAAGTTAAACAAGATTTTGTTTTAATGAATCAGTTTAACGATCCAAACGGTATCTACTCTTACTGCTTAAGCTGCCAGATAAACTGACAGCAAGTGTAATTCTGATTACAATGCCCGGTATTATCCGGGCATTTTTTTAGGTGTTTTATGCAAAGAAAACGTATTTATGTCGCTTACACTGGCGGTACCATTGGTATGCAACAATCCGATAAAGGCTTTGTACCAGTACCGGGTTTTTTAACCGACACCGTAAAACGCATGCCCGAGTTTTACCGGCCAGAAATGCCAGAATTCGATATTCATGAATATCATCCGGTTATCGACTCGTCAGATATGACACCAGCGCATTGGCTTACTATTGCCAAAGATATTCAAGAAAACTACCTACACTATGATGGCTTTGTGGTGCTGCATGGTACTGACACCATGGCTTATACCGCTTCCGCTTTATCGTTTATGCTAGAGAACTTATCAAAACCGGTGATTATTACCGGCTCTCAGATCCCGTTAGCGCAACTGCGCTCAGACGGCCAAGTTAATTTACTTAATGCCCTGTATTTAGCGGCGAATTACCCCATCGCTGAAGTAGCATTGTTTTTTAATAATCAATTATTTCGTGGTAACCGTGCCACTAAAGCCGATGCCGATGGTTTTAATGCTTTCGCATCACCCAATATGTCGGCGTTACTTGAAGCGGGGATCCATATTAACCTGCATGCAGGCAAAATCACCCATACTGAAACAGCCCTCCCACTCGAGGTTGCCGAGATCACTCCCCAACCGATCAGTGTCGTCACGCTGTATCCTGGAATTACCACAGACGTGATCCGCAATATGCTGGCACCACCCGTGCGCGCCTTAATTATTAAATCTTTTGGTGTGGGTAATGCCCCACAGCGGTCAGAATTACTGCAAGTGTTACAGCAAGCAAGTGAACAAGGGCAAATTTTAGTCAATTGCACACAATGTTTTAAAGGCAAAGTGAATATGGATGGTTATGCCACGGGCAAGGCGTTGCGTGATAGCGGGGTGATCAGTGGGTTTGATATGACCTTGGAAGCGACTTTAACTAAGTTACATTACCTGCTGAGTAAGCCATTCACTGCAGAAGAAATTCGCCAGCAGATGCAACAGGATCTGCGTGGCGAATTAACGCTTTAACCGTTAAAACAGCGCGGCAACGCGCTTTAACAACGGTTTTTCTTGTTGGGCAACCGGACCATGCGCAAGCCATTGCTGTAATAGCTGCTCCGGTGTTAATTGTTGCCCCGCATTATGCTTTAACGATAACAAGGCCAGTTGCACTTGTTGACGCTCTGCCGCACTGGTTTGCTCAACATTTTGCTCTGACATCAGCTCTAACGCGATGGTCAGTTGTGAGCGAGTCAAACTTGGCTGCGGCAAACTTAAGGCTTCACGATAACTCTGTGGTAATTGTTCTGCTTTGATATCGCCCTGCTCTAATACTTCAAATAAGGTTTGTAACTCTTGACGTTGTGCCGACTTTTGCAACTGCTTTTGCCGTTGTTGCAACTGCTGACTGAGCTCTTGATATTGCTGACGCACCCCAACGCTATCGGGTAAACTCAATTGACGCAACTGCGCTTGTACCGCTTGCAATGCGCCAGCGCTAGTGGCTTGCGCTAAGGTTGTATTCAGCGTTGCTAATTGCGCTGATACCAACTGGGCAACTTCCTGCTCAGCTTGCTGCTGTAGCTTGTACTCTTCGTTGCGTTTTTCAAAAAAGCTATCACACAGTGCACGAAACTCTAACCACAACGCTTGATCTTGCTGACGGCCGGCAAAACCAAAGGTCTTCCAGCGTTGCTGCAACTCTTTCAGCACCTGTGCTGTTTTGGCGCCGTCTTCTAAGGTCATGGCCAATTTCGCTTCCGCAATCAAAGCCGCCTTACCCGCCGCTTGTTGCTGCTGCGCCGTGGCCACTTTGTCTTTTAAGCGTTTGCTCAGTTCTTGAAATTGTTGTTGCAACGCTTGGTAATCACGCCGATTAACCGCGCCACTTTCACGCCAACGTTGGCTTAACTGCCGAAAAGCGGCATCTAAATCACGTTCTGGCAATTCTGCTTCGACTAAATTGCCAAGCTCTTGTAATAATTGCTGACGTTGCTGTAAATGCAGTTCGCGTTCAGCATCTTGCTGAGCAAACACCTGGCGGCAAGGTTCAAAAGCCGCTTCACAAGCTGCATCAAAAGCCTGATTCAAGCTTTCTTCGGCAGCGGGATCTGCTTTACCTAAAGACTTCCAGTTTGCGCGGGCCAGTTTCACTTGCTCAGCACGCGCTTTGGCATCTTGCAAAGGGCTATTTGCCAGCTCAGTCATTTCGTTTAACAACGCGGTTTTACGTGGTGTGGCAATATACTGCTGCAAAGATTCTAATTCAGTTTGTAAACTGCTGATCTCGGCAAACTCTTTTTCAAATTGCTGCTGTGCTTCTGCAGATAAATTTGCCACATCCGCCGTCATGCCTTTATACAAACCAAACAGCACTTTGTACCGTCCTGCCGCGTGTAAGCGTTTGTATTCGGCACACTTACTACGAAGCTGACGAAGCTCTTTTTGTTGCTGTTGTTTAATATGGCTCAGTGCTTGTTGCCACTGCTGACGTAACTGCTTGAATTGTTCGTTTAACTCAGCAGGTAAACTTGCACTGAAACCTTTACTGGCACTGCGCCAAGCATCAGCAAAATCTTGCCATTGCTGCTCTGCTGCCGCTAACTGCTCAGCACTGTTAGGCAATGGCTGTTCACTAAACGCATTTAGCAATTGCTGGATCGACGTAAGCGCTTTATTCAACTCGGGTAAACGGGCTAATTGCTGCTGCACCAACGTTAAACGTTGTTGTAAGGCGCTGTGCTCAGCATGGGCTAACTCGGCCGCATCCAACTCTTCACATAATGCTGTGGCGGCGGCATCCAGTAAACCATTTTGCTCAGTACTGGCGACTTGTTGTAACTGCACCTGCAATTGTTGTTCTAGCTCACTGACCGCTTGCTGCAACTGCTGGGTTTTTAACACTTGGCGCGCTTTACGCTCAACTAAGGCTTGCTCGGCCTGCAGTTGGGCTAATTTTGGCGCTAACCATTCGGTTAAACGTTGGTCGAGCTGCTGAAACTTCTCTGAAAAACCCTGCGCTTCTTGTTCGGGTAATAATGGTAACTCAGCGGCTAACACTTGCCATTGTTGTTGCAACTCTTGCTGTAACGCCGGTAGCTCGGCCAGCGTATGACGCTCGCGCAGTGCATTCAGCTTAGCCAGCAACAAGGTGATCTCTTTGCGTAAGCGAGGTGGCTTTTGCTTATCCGCCGCCATTTTCGCCAAGCGAGCCTGCAAGGTTTCAGCAAGCGAGGGTTCAAGTTGCTTACTAAGTTTCTCTAATTGTTTTTCATCTGTGATCTGTGACAACAATTGCTGTTTTAAGGCGACAGGAAAGGCCGCATCTAACAAAGTTTGTTGAATTAACTCCGGGCGCTCTAACCGCTGTAGTAAGGCAAAGCGCACATTCATATCGGCATCTTTTAGCGCTAGCGACTCTAAAATGCTACTGCGATTACACTGCTCAATAAATTTCTGTTTTAACGGTGCAGCTACCCGATTCGCTAACAGTTGCTCAACAACTTGTTGCTCGGCATAGTGTTTTAAACGCTCTGCCGTGTCGTGTTTACTGGCTTGCCACCACAACGCAAAATCGTCTAACCGATGTAAAGCGGCTTTACGCACCGCTTCTGCGGCATCGTTAAAAGCGAGCTCATGCAATACTTGCTTATGCTCAGCGCTGGTGGGTTGTAATGTTTCAAGAGCTTGCTGACGAATAGCGGCGTCTGGATGCTGCCATTTCGGTTTAAACCAGCGTTTAAAGATCATCGTGCGAAAACCTTGCAATAGCGGCAGGATCTGAAAACTGTTTTTTCAACTCTGCCTTGGATTTATGAACTATTTGTCCGTCTGGACCCACAGTGAAGATATCTTGAGACTTCAACACCTTAGACTGATAAGCTAATACCAGTTGCAGTGTTTGCTCTTTTTGCTCTGCGCTTAACGGCGTGCCATCGGCCCAACGACCGGTGGCTACCGCCTCTGCTAGTTTATTATAAGTGTCAGGTGCCATCGCACTGACCATCGCTGTAAAATCCATACTATTTTTTTCGCTTTAACCAAATAATTCGTGCGCGACACACCACATACCAACCAAAGCCTAGGGCTATCGCTACGGTTGAAACATATTGGTTGTAACTGCCATTCTCAGGCTGCCACCAATACAAAATTCCAAATCCGGCCAAAAATAACAGCAAGGCCAGCATCGACTGGTTCATCAGTGATTGCGCTTGGCGAGCCATTTGCTCTCGGTGTTTCGAGGCCAGCTTTTCTGGGCTGGCTTCACCTAAATTGGTTTTACACTTTGGACATTCTGCCGCTTTGTTTGAGATCCGGTTTGCACACACCGGACAAGAAATAATCGCCATGTCTAATAGGTCCTATCGTAACTCATCAACTACGGCTAATACTGCGGTAAGGGTGTCATGGCCGAGTTTCATTGAACGTACATCTGACCAACCGAAAGCCTCGTCTGGCAGGTTGGCGTTATCTTTAAACGGCATTTCTAAAGTGTACGCTAAACAACCAAAGCGCTCTGCAACCCAGTTACTGCCCACGGTTAAATTTGCTTTACCCGGCTCGTCTTTGTCATAACCAAACTGGGTTTGAAACTCTGGAGTTACCAGTTGTAATGCCGTTTTAAATGCCTGCTCAAGTTGTTGCATTTTTGCATTGTAAGACGGTACACCTTCTGCGCCGGCCACAAAGTTATATGGCAGATTTTCGTCACCATGAATGTCTAAGAACATGTCTAGGCCGATTTCTTGCATTTTTTCTCGAACTAAATACACCTCTGGGCTTTCTGTCATGCTCGGCTTTTGCCATTCACGGTTTAAATTAACGCCTGCGGCGTTAGTCCGTAAATGACCACGAACACTGCCATCTGGGTTCATATTGGGCACAATGTAAAATACCGCTTTGGCTAACAGTAACCGAGCAACACCGTCATCTTCATCTAATAATCGATCCAGTAAGCCTTCAACAAACCATTCGGCCATCGTTTCGCCAGGGTGTTGCCGTGCAATGATCCAAATCTTCTTTTTATGCTCAGCCGGCTCGCCGACAACCAGCATGGTCATATCACGGCCATCCAGTGTTTCACCCAATTCGACTAACCGACAGTTGTAATCATTTTGGGCAAAGTGCAATAAGTCTTGATGCCGTTCATAGCTATAAGGCGCAAAGTAGGCAAAATAAACTGACTCCGCTTCTGGATAATGATGAATGGTTAATACGTTGTCTGCATAACTGGTATCTACGCGAAACCACGTTTGTCGATCATAAGAAGCCACCGCTTGATAACCTTCCCAGCCTTCTGGGTACGCCGATTGGCCAGCATTCATAATTTTGATGGTGTGCGGTTCAGTGTGTGAGGTGTTTAAACGAAAGTGAAACCACTGAAAGAACTCTGATTGATGATCTTTACGGATTGCCAGTTGAATGTTTGCTGGATCCGTGGCGTGTAACACTTCGATATTACCACTGTCAAAATTGCAGGTGATTTTCATACTATTTTCTCTAATTTGGTATCATCAAATAACAGCGGGTACGGCAAAAACCTTGGCCTGGCACGCTGGTCGCATATTGTGTTAGGGATTCTCTCGCACAAAGGCGATATCTGCAAATCCCATTTTACTGAATGATTGCGAGCGAAAGTTTTTTACTGCGGCTTTATCTTTAGCCGTATGATGTAATTGCTGTTCCATGGCTAAAAACGCCGTGAGATCTATACCTTCAGCTGCAGCAACGGCTTCATATAAATCAACAAAACGATCATAACTAAAGGCGATAACTTTCTTTTGGCCTTTAAAGGTGTAACTAACTTGTCTAGCCATAAAACTTATTTCCTATACTGCGTGGCGACGACACAACCACAATGAAAGCAATAACAAAGCGATACCCAAGACTAACTTGCTTATGTCTGTATCACGCTGCCAGATCAGAATATTGACCAGCAAACCAGCAGGGATCAAGGCATTATTCATCACCGCTAAGGTACCGCTAGAAACCTGCGAAGCGCCTTTGTTCCACCAAAAATAACCTGCACCTGAAGCCACTAATCCTAGCCAAAACAAAACTGCCCATTGTACTGGCGTAGTGGGATATTGTGCTTGCCCCAGTAATAACCAAGCCGGTATCGCAATCACTAAAGCACCGACATAAAACCAGCCAAATTGCTGATGGCCTGCGTTTAGGTGCGCTTTACTGGCCATAAACTTTTTATAGCCCACTTGGCCTGCGGCAAAGCAAAAATTTGCCCCCTGCACCACTAAAAAGCCTAACCAATAATTCACTGCGGGTAGTGTATCGCGCATCACAGCTGCTGCCACTACGGCGAGTAAGGCTGCAAATAAAAAGCGGGGATTAAAATGGCCATCAAGCACATCATACAGCAATGTAATATAGACTGGGGTAAAGATGGTAAACACCAGGATCTGTGGCACGCTCAGTAATAAAAAAGACTGATAATAAAAGATATACATTAAGCCTAATTGCACCGCGCCAAGCGCGGCCAATAAAAATGCATCGGCTAAGGCCACAGGTTTACGTAACAGCCAAGGCAAAAACACCAGCACCGCGAGCGCAATACGCATTAACACCGCAAAATAAGCATCCACTTGGCCAGCCAAATAAACACCAATTAAGCTAAACGAAAACGCCCACAGCAGTGTAACGGCAACTAAATAACTCACTCTAGTTCAGACTGCCTCATGATCGGAGCAGCATATAAGGCACTCATTAATGAAGTCGCGCCTTGCGGTACCGTTTGCAAACGCTGTTGCCATAACTCCACCAGCTTTTCATCAACCGAAGCATGTGTTAAACCTGCAGCAAGATAGTTAACCGGATACAAACGGTAGTTTTGCCAAATTTGCTGGTCAATTAGCTGAGCAAGTGCATCGGGATCTGCAGGAACCTCGGTAAGTGGTTTTGCAAATGCCACATGAACCCGGCCTTTAAAGCCAACGATCCCTTTGATAATACTATCAATATCCTCAAATTCCGTTTTTTGGTAAGAACCAGAGGTTTGTTTTTGCCACAATTCGTTGATTTTATCGACATCGCAAGGATCATATTCGTAAGACAAACATACCGGCACAATATTTAGCCCTGCCATATATTCAGCAAAGCTTTCACCGCGTTTTTTGCCTTCCATATAAAACATTTTTAAAATCGCCGGATCCGTTTCATCCAAGCCATCTTTAGCACGACCTTCTTTTTGCGCGATCCACACAGAGTGTTTGTGCTCTAACGAATGTTTAATGTAAGACGACAACAAGGTAAAGTTTTTCAGCATTTCACGTGGGCCTTTAGCACCGCGCTTAACAATAAAACTTTTATTTAATCGCATTAACTCAGAAGCGCAGGCCTTGCGTAATAAGTTGTCGCCAATGGCAATGCGCACGGTATCTAAACCATGGTGATATAAACACCAATTTACTAAAGCCGGATCCATCGCAATATCACGGTGATTAGAAACAAACAAGTAAGCTTTGCCTGGTGATAAATGTTCTAAACCAGATACCGTGATTTTATTGGTACTACTTTCGATCATTCGCTCCATAAAGGTCGCGACCTGACGCTGGACCGCTTGTACGTTATCTAAACGTGACCAACGGCGTTTTAACGAGAATTTCACCAGCGGTGATAACAACCAGCCCAAAGGCCCGGCCAAATGCGGGAAACGATAATGGAGAATGGCATGAATAAATTCGTCATCTGCAATTAAACGGGCGATCGCTGGCGCGACTTCATCATCATGATAAGGCCGGATATCGGCGTAAATATCTTGCTCTGCCACAGTACTCACTACTTTGTCTGGGTAAAAGAGCGCCTATTTTACTGTGTTATTCAGAATTAACCAGTATTTCGATTAAAAGGCAACGAGGTTAAATTAAAGGATATAGCCATTCAGTTCAATTATGAATAACGGGTTATCACAAATTGTATCCCTATACCTAGCTATGATGCTGCTTTTTTCAACATACGATTCAATCAGCATTGCATTATCGCTGAGAATCATTATGATACGCGCTTGAGTCGGTACGTAGCGCAGCTTGGTAGCGCACTTCGCTGGGGGTGAAGGGGTCGGAGGTTCGAATCCTCTCGTACCGACCAATAAATTTTTACTAAAAGCCAGTTTGCTTAAAGTGAGCTGGCTTTTTTTTTATATCTGTGGTTTTTCGCGCAACCTCTTAGCTATTATGCCGCTTTATTTGCTGTCGTAAGCACTTTAAATTGCAGAGCTAATGCTCATTAATGCCGGTAAAAAGGTGCATCACGCGGCCACAGTATGCCTGCCGCTTAAAAATGAATGACACTCACGATAATGAGATTTCTAGCGCTTGTTAACACAACGCCAAGCCTAAACAGTCGCTATTACCCCAATTATTAAAACACCTAGTCGCGTTTTATTGCCGATTGGTCCCTACTTTAAAATTAAAGTGATCGGGCAGCATCATACTACTGTAAGATTGGTTAGTCCCTAAATTGGTAAAACCTCATCTTCATAGGAGTACAATACCGTGTTAACTATGCTCAAAGCGAAACTCCCTGCAACCTTACTTTGTTTATTCCTTGCTGCCAGTGCTCACGCTGAACCCTTTACGTTAGCACCGCTGCCTTATGCTGCAGATGCACTTGCACCGGTTATCGATAAAGACACCATGCAAATTCACCATGGCAGGCACCATCAAGCCTATGTGAATAACTTAAACGCCCAAGTAGCAAGCACCCCAGAGTTAGCCTCACTGTCACTTGAAGCGATGATGTCGCAAATATCACGCTTTAATACGGCGGTACGAAACAATGGTGGTGGTCATTATAATCATCAACTCTTTTGGCAATTAATGGCGCCACAGGCTGATGTTGGCGAGCCTTCAGCGGCCTTAAAACAAGCCATCGAACGTGATTTTGGCTCTATCGATGCCATGCAAAAGTCGTTTAATCAAGCAGCCGCTACCCGTTTTGGCTCTGGTTGGGCTTGGTTAATCGTAGATAAGGAGCACAAACTACAGGTGACATCGACACCTAATCAAGACAACCCCTTGATGGATGTGGTGGAAGTGCAAGGTACCCCCATACTTGCGCTGGATGTTTGGGAGCATGCCTATTATTTACAGTATCAAAACAAGCGTGGTGATTACGCTACGGCTTGGTGGACTATTGTGAATTGGCATAAGGTCAATGAGTTATATCGTCATGCCACCGAGCAAACCAAAGCTCATTAAGCCTTGATATAGCATTTTAATACCGCCTAGGTGGCTATCGCTTAGGCGGATAAAACACTTTGTTATCACGGCCCTCACCTGACGATGAGCTCTTTGCTAGCGCATTTACGAATAAAGTCAGAATGCGACTACAGCCCCGAAAGCCGGTCAGAGTCACTCATGGCAACTCACATGAAAGCTCAACAGCTAAACGCTTACTTCTAAGAATATGCCCCGCTCTTGCGACGAGGCAACTGAATACTGTTGAGCAAGGTGTTTAGAATAAGGGTATATCAAGTGCTCGTTATCTGACTCTGCAGGTTTCGAACAATCTAACAAATCAGTTTTTTGCGGAACAAGCGACCGCTGGCTATGATGCTTATTACGCTTGATGTTTTACAGTACGCAAGATGCTTGCATTTACTTTGTTAAGCGTAAACACAACAATACCCCCGGTAACAAAAACAGCAATAAAGTCCTGAAGATCAAACACACCGGTTCCCACAGCTGGCTGTAAACACTCATAAGTTGCGCAACCACATGTGATCCACAATGCTGATTCGGGCGCTTTAGTTATCCAGTCTTTTGCTAAACCGATTAATAAAAAAATTGAGGTAATGGTTCCGGTAATACTTGGCAGATAATCTGCCAAACCAAAATCGGCTATTTGATTGGCGTATACCCAATCTCGATAATAGCTATCACCAATAGACGTTAACACTAAAAAACTCATTCCAATTAAAATAAACATGCAGCGAACTCTAGCCATACCATCCTCGGAATGAAAAATACTATTGATTGCACTACGAAATAAAACTGTAGTAACACCAAATCCCGTTTTCTGAAAACAAACAATTTGAATTGGCAATTAAGCATTAAATTTACTTTGTTTTTACCATAACCATTAACCTTTTCGCCATTGGCTATAAGTTTTCTTTTGGTTCCTTAAAAAAGTGCCTCGTTGTTAGATGAATTATTTCAAGCCGATAGTCACCAACAAGCTATAGAAGCTAAGCACATACCTCAACGGATATTCACTCCCTTGGCAGCGAGCCGGCTGATCATCGTTGGCCAAGGTTTTAAGAAAACGGGTGTTTGAGTGCGGCGACGAAGCCTAGCGCGAGTGACGTTTTCGCCTTGGACAACGTATGAGCAGTCGGGCTTTCGAGCGAAATTGGGTCGCATTTTCTTTGGATACTTTCTTTTGGCGACACAAAAGAAAGTATCTCGCCAACAGCGAAAACGTTAAGCTCTGCTTAAAAAAAGATCTCGGTATCTGACCTCAAAGGTTCCAAGGTTATTCTGGTCCATGTCAATCAGAACCTGCGCATTAGTTCTTTTAAATAGAACTATTCGCTTCTTTTATTCTAATATTATTACCCTGTTTAGAATGATACCGTGCTGAGTAGACTTAATTTCTGCATTGTTAAGGAGTACCACATGGCAAAAGTACTGAAGGCAACAACACACGATTTAGGTGGCTTACAAGTAAAAAGAGTGCTGCCTCACCAAGATAAAAAAATGGTTGGGCCTTTTATATTTTTTGACCAAATTGGCCCACATGATTTTCCTGCTGGGCAAGGTATCAATGTGCGACCGCATCCACATATTGGCCTAAGCACACTGACTTATTTGTTCGAAGGCAGTATTTTGCATAGAGATTCGTTAGGACATCATGTCGAAATACATCCAGGAGATGTCAACTGGATGACCGCAGGTAAAGGCATAACCCATTCCGAGCGAGAAACCTTTGAAGTAAGAGCGAATAAGCACGCCATTAATGGCTTACAGTGCTGGATCGCACTGCCAGAGCAGATGGCTGAACTTGATCCCTCTTTTACTCATGTAAAAAAACAGCAACTACCTCACCTCATTCACGAGGGTGTTATGATGCGGCTTATTGTCGGCGAAGCTTACGGCATGAGCTCACCCGTTAAAACTTACTCGCCGATGTTTTATATCGACATAACGGCAGATGAAAACAGCAAAATTACCAGACCCCATCCAACGCATGAAACCACGATATTCCCTATTAGCGGAAAAATAGACATTAACGGGGTCACCTATGGTGCGGGTGAGTTTGTCTTGCTCGATGATACCGACACTGAAATGACGGTTCTGCAAAGCGGACGATTTATCATGCTAGGAGGCGAAAAATTTACTGTGACCCCTTATTTACACTGGAACTTTGTGTCTTTCAGTAAAGCGCGAATAGAGCAAGCAAAAGCGGATTGGCAAAATGGCAAATTCCCCAGCGTCATCGGCGACGATAAAGAGTATATCCCACTTAAAAAATAACAATCACATGCCGCAGCTAAAGCTGATGCTTGAAAATTTTGCAGCAAAAAACCGCGACAATGCCCGTCTGCCAACTGGCGTTGCTGGCGAGCTGTTTTTAATCAAGTGAATGTTCATTCGGACGTGTTCTCGGTATCTGATCTCTGTTGCTGACCCCAACGCTGCCTTATCGCAGACAAAACTACGATTTTGCACAACTTGGACTTAAAGTTTGACATGCTCTGGCATAATCACGGGTAATTATTTCGCGTAAAACCTGTAGATCAATGTCAGCCAGTTTGTTGACATAAAGACACGCCACAGATTTTTTGTACTTACCCAAACGAGTATAAAGTTACTCTGCTTTTTCGACATTGCCACTAACATAAAAAGTTATATTTGCTTTACGAGGTGAAAAAGCAACAGCGGGCATTTCGCCTTCACGCCCTGAATCATAAACATAATGCAATGCGCCAAAACCTATAATTGATGGCCCCAACATCACCGGGGAAAGTCCGGTCACTTCGATGTAAATGTTTAAAACAGTCAATGCGTCGTTTCTACGACAAGAATTGTCAATCGACACAATAAAATCGTCAACAGACACCGAGGTAGGTTTTGTTTTGTTCTCAGCCATGCATATTCCTCAGCAGATAATGTTGAGTGATTTAAGCCGAAGTATACGCTTTCGCCATTGGTGGTCTACCTTAGTTGGCAAGAGTTCTGGTTATTTGACCCCAAAGGTTGCCAGAGGTTGAGCCAGAAGGTTAGGTAAATGTACAAAAGGCAAAACACTTTATCTGAAGTATTATGGTGAAATTTAGGATAGTAGCCCTTAACCTTTTCGCCGTTGGCGAGAGACTTTCTTTTGCGTCGCCAAAAGAAAGTCTCGCAAAGAAAAGGCGACCCACGTTGCTGCGAAAGCCCAGCCAAACTTCCACGACCAAGGCGACGAGGTAACTCGCTCGGCGCTACCGCTTCTCACTCAAACACCCCTCGTCTTAAAACCTTGGCCGAGAAAGCCTGTCTGGCTTGCAACGTAATGGGATTTAAAAGCAAAAAAGAGCTCGGTATCTGCCCCCGAGAGAACGATAACACCTTGGTGCAAACAGCTAACTATTCAAAACTTCAGGCTTTAAGGTACACTGCGTTTTTTCATAAGCTGGGAATGGTTATGGCGCTTAAAGCGACAGTGTGCAAAGTACAATTGCAAATTGCGGATATGGATCGGCATTACTACGCCGATCACAGTTTAACCTTAGCGCAGCATCCTTCTGAAAATAACGAACGATTAATGGTGCGATTACTGGCTTTTGCCCTTAATGCCAATGAAACCTTAGGTTTTACCAAAGGGCTTAGCGGTAGTGAAGATGAAGCAGAGTTGTGGGACTTAGGTTTAGATGGTGTAATCGCGCATTGGGTTGAGTTTGGTCAAGTTGATGAGAAATGGCTGAGAAAAGCCTGTAACCGCGCTAAAAAGGTAACACTATATTGCTATGGTGGCCGCGTTGTTCCAGTGTGGTGGAAAGCCAACAGCGCGGCGTTAGCTCGCTATCAAAATTTAACCGTTATCGACATTCCCGAACAAGCAGTAGCGGATATGGCTAAGCTATTTAACCGTAATATGCAAATTCAATGTAATATTAGCGAAAGCCAAATTTGGTTATCTGATGCGACACAAAGCGTTTTAATTGAACCGGAAGTATTGCAGCAAGGCTAAGTTGTTACGCCATGGCATGAACGTCGCCATGGCGCTATTTCGCTATTTCGCTATTTCGCTATTTATAACTTACTACCCAAGATCTTAAGTTAAACGCGGATCGGTGGTTGCAATGGCAGCTTGTTGTTTATTTTCAGCATAAAAGGCCTGCAGCGCCGGGTATTCGTCTAATTCTAACAATTCTCTGAAGATCACCCAGTCTAGTAAGCTGTAAAGTGACATCGCTATATAATTCCACTGGGCAAACTCATGGTTTTGCGCTTGTTGCTCTAGCACGAACATCGAAGCGGCAATACGTTGTTTTTGTATATTAAAAAACAACCGATCTTCATTAGTATCTAAGCCACTTCGCGCAGATAAAAACAACGTAACCAGTGAATCATTAATGGCGTTAATCACCGTTAATTGATTCTCTTGATACCAACTTAAGGCGGGTAATGATAAAACCGTAGTGAGGTAACGGTAAATAACCCCTGAATCGAACACCATTTGCCCGTCATGCTCAAACATCGGCACTTTAAGTGTCGGGTTCAAGGCTAAAAGCTTTTCACGATCGCCTTCTGCAAAAATTTGCATATCAACAAACTCATACGGCTGTGCCGCCAGTAACAAACGAATGCGTCGCACATAAGGTGAGGTTTGTGAGCCATATAATTTCATTTCACTTCCTTTAAAGCTGTATTGAGCTAATAAAAAATCATTTTTATGCATTTAAAACACAGAAACCAATCACTATGCTTAGCACACAGTTGCCAGACTATGCAGTTTTATTGCATAATCATTGCGCTTCATTTTTGCTTTATAAGCTTGCGCCCACCTGATACGTGGGCTTTTTATTTTTTAGATCAGCCACCTTTATGGTCATGACTAATCCGGCTGGCAACCGCCCCTGTTTGTTCTTTGTACTTCGCATCCAGCCTTTTATTGTAAGGTCTGGCAGCAGGGCCAGTCATCAGTTCAAAGTTTAACGCGCCTATCTTCATATTAGGGCGTAAAGCTAAGGGTAACTTACCACTGTTGTAAAACTCTAAAACGATATTACCTGACCAGCCTGGATCAATGCGATGTGCCGTCACGTGCACCATTAAGCCTAAACGCGCTAGCGACGAACGGCCATCCAACCAGCCCACAATATCATCAGGCAAGGTCACTGACTCTAACGTTACACCAATGGCTAATTCACCGGGATGCAGAATAAATACCCCATCATCGGCTAACACGATCTCATCGCTCATGACGGAATGTAACGCCGCATCCACCTCGGCGCGGGGGCCACTTAAATCGATGTAAGGTGCGGCATGCGCAACAAATACCCGAAACTTATTACCCAAACGAATATCGACGCTCACGCCACTGATCATGTCAACATCGGGGGCTGGCGTGATGCAAATTTTGCCGTCGGCTAGGTAGCGCTCTATATCGCGGTCACATAATCTCATGTTTAATCATCCGTTATTTTAATTTCAACCGAAGCGTACTCCGGTAATTCACCGCTTACCCGCTGTAAAAGCGATAAGCTAATATCATGATACAAAGCGGCCATGGCCGCATCGCCTTGTGTTAACGCCACGCCCAGATCCGACTGCTGACGAATACTCCCTTGCAGAGGTAATTGCCCTAGTACCGGGACTTGATGGCGCTCAGCCAACCTGAGCCCCCCGGCACTACCGAATACATCATCATGCGCACCACAGCTTGGGCAAAGGTAAAAGCTCATATTCTCAACTAAGCCCAGTACAGGAATAGACACTTGGCGAAACATACTAATGGCTTTTTGGGCATCGGCCAGTGCTAAATCTTGAGGTGTAGTTACCACAACCGCGCCGGTTACCGGTAACTTTTGTGACAAAGTTAACTGAATATCACCGGTGCCTGGGGGTAAATCAATCAATAATACATCCAATTCCGGCCAAATTGTTTCGTTAATCAGTTGCAGTAAAGCTTGGCTTGCCATTGGGCCACGCCAAACACTGGCAACCTCGGGATCCACTAAAAAACCAATAGATTGTAATGTTACCCCATGCTGCTGCAGGGGTTGCATTAATTTATTGTCGGGCGAGCTAACTTTTTGCCCCGTTAAGCCAAACAAGGTAGGTAAAGAAGGGCCATAAATGTCGGCATCAAGCAAGCCGGTGCGCACACCCGCGTTAGCCATCGCCATGGCCAAATTTGCAGCCGTAGTCGATTTACCCACGCCACCTTTGCCCGACGCGACCAAAATAACCGTGTGGATCGCTTTAAATACCGGGGCCTGTTGGCGAATTGCCAACAACGCGTTTTGCCAAGGCTCAGCCTGTGGTGTTTGGGTTACTGCTGATTTTTTCAGCCAATTAAACATCGAGACTCCTCAAAAACCAAAAAGGGTGGCATTTTTCCCAGCAATCTGACAATGCCGGATGCGATTTAATGGCGGCTATAGTATCATTAGCGCATATATTTTCAGTCATTTATGTAAGAGCGACCTTTAATGTCAACACGGAAAATTCTGATCACCAGCGCCCTGCCGTATGCAAACGGCCCCATCCACCTTGGTCATTTATTGGAATATATCCAAACCGACATTTGGGCCCGCTTTCAGAAAGCACGTGGCCATCAATGTTATTACGTGTGTGCCGATGATGCCCACGGCACACCGATTATGCTTAAAGCGCAGCAGCAAGGCATTAGTCCTGAGCAGATGATTGCGCAAACCAAAATTGAACACAGCACTGACTTTGCTGACTTTGGCGTGGCCTTTGATAATTATCATTCTACGCACAGTGAAGAAAATCGCGAGTTTGCCAATACCATTTATAACCGCTTAAACGCTGCGGGACATATTAAACGTAAAGTCATTAGCCAGTTATACGATCCACAAAAATCCATGTTTTTACCGGATCGTTTTGTCAAAGGCGATTGCCCTAAGTGCGGCGCACAAGATCAAAATGGCGATAGCTGTGATGTCTGCGGCGCAACCTATAGCCCAACAGAAGTTAAAAATCCACGGTCGGTTGTGTCAGGCGCAACGCCCATTTTAAAAGACAGTGAACATTACTTCTTTGACTTACCGGCCTTTGCAGAGATGTTGCAAGCCTGGACGCGTAGCGGTGCCCTGCAGGATGAAATGGCCAATAAACTACAAGAGTGGTTTAAAGATGGCCTCCAAATGTGGGATATCAGCCGTGATGCGCCTTACTTTGGCTTTGAAATTCCAGATGCGCCAGGTAAGTTTTTCTACGTATGGTTAGATGCCCCCATTGGCTATTTAGCCAGCTTTAAAAATTTGTGCGATCGCATCAATGTCGATTTTGACAGCTTCTGGGCACCCGGCTCAGATGCCGAGGTTTATCATTTTATCGGCAAAGATATTATTTATTTCCACAGCCTGTTTTGGCCTGCCATGTTAGAGGGCGCGGGCTTTCGCAAACCCAACGCGGTTTATGCACATGGTTTTGTCACGGTAAATGGCGCGAAAATGTCAAAATCGCGCGGCACCTTTATCAAAGCACGTACCTATCTAGAGCACTTAGATCCTGAATACCTTCGCTATTATTTTGCCAGCAAATTAACCAGTGGTATTACCGATCTCGATTTAAACCTCGAAGATTTCACGCAAAAAGTGAATGCTGATCTCGTCGGCAAAGTGGTCAATATCGCCAGTCGCTGTGCCGGTTTTATTAGTAAGCGCTTTAATGGCACCTTGTCGGCAACGCTGGCCGAGCCAGAGCTGTATCAAGATTTTATTAATGCCGGTAGCAGCATTGCGCAAAGCTATGAGCAACGTGAATTTGCGAAGGCCATTCGCGACATTATGGCGCTTGCTGATCGTGCGAATCAATATATTGATGCCAAAGCGCCTTGGGTATTAGCCAAAGACGAGAGCAAACAACAAGAAACGCATGATGTTTGCTCTATGGGTTTAAACTTATTCCGCGTGTTAATGCATTATCTTAAGCCGGTGTTACCGAAAATGGCCGCGGATAGCGAAGCCTTTTTAAATACCGAACTGCTGTGGCAACACTACCAAAGCCCTTTATTAAATCATGCGATTAACCCGTTTAAAGCCTTAATGCAGCGTGTCGATCCGGTTAAAGTGCAAGCCATGGTCGCGGCGTCTACCGAAAACTTACAACCCACAGCAGATGCCAGCAGCACAGCCGCAAAAGCGAAAGCGCCTGCTGCTGCGCCAATAGCAAGTGCAGAGCGTGAACCGATTAGCGACACCATCAGCATTGATGATTTTGTCAAAATCGATTTGCGCGTCGCCAAAATTATTGCCGCCGCGCCGGTTGAAGGCGCTGACAAGTTAGTGCAATTAACCTTAGATATTGGCGCGGGTGAAACCCGTCAGGTATTCGCAGGCATTAAAGCGGCCTATACTCCAGAAAGCCTCGTTGGTCGCCAAACGGTGATGGTCGCTAACTTAGCTGCACGCAAAATGCGCTTTGGTTTATCTGAAGGTATGGTGCTCGCAGCGGGGCCTGGCGGCAGTGATATTTTCTTGTTAAGCCCAGATGACGGTGCTCAGCCCGGCATGCGCGTTAAGTAACGCGTAACACAGTTAAACACTTAGAGGTAAAGGATGCCATCGCCATTTCGCAGTTTTTCGTCGCTGTTTTCCACCACGCTGATTATGGTGTTGGGAGCCGGCCTACTGACCACCTATTTAGCGTTGTCATTAGCCCGCGATGGTGTCGAGCAACTGTGGATTGGTGGCATGATGTCGGCTTACTATTTCGGTCTGGTTGCGGGCTCCAAAGTAGGCCATAGACTCATTGCGCGGGTGGGTCATATTCGCACCTTTGTGGCCAGCGCCAGTATTGTAACGGCCTCGGCCCTGTGCCACGCACTTACCGATACACTTGAAATTTGGTTGCTGCTGCGTCTGCTCGTTGGCACCGGCATGATGTGTCAGTATATGGTGCTTGAAAGCTGGCTGAACGAGCAAGCCGATAGCTCACAGCGTGGCTCCGTGTTTGCGGGTTATATGATAGTGTCTTACCTTGGCATGGTAGGCGGTCAAACCCTGTTGTCGTTCTTTCCACAGCTGGGAATAGAGCCGTTATTACTGGTTGGTATCTGTTATGCGCTTTGCATTGTGCCAATTGCACTCACTCGGCGCATCCACCCACAGCCGCTGCATCCTGCACCGCTCAAAATCATGGCGTTTTGGCGTAAAGTACCGCAATCTCTCACCACCATTTTAATTGCGGGGGGGATTTCCGGTTCATTTTACGGTTTAGCGCCCGCCTTTGCAGCGGGTATTGGCCTTAGCAATAGCGAAGTTGCCAGTTTTATGTCTGCCACTATTTTAGCCGGCTTATTAGCGCAGTGGCCGATGGGTAAGCTATCGGATCGGATCCCGCGAAGTCGTCTGGTCCGGGTCAATAGTGCTTTGTTAGGCCTGATTGTGTTAGTGATTGCCTTAGTCCCTCTTAACACCCTACTGTTGTTAGCAGCGACCTTCTGTTTTGGCATCCTCGCCTTTACTTTATATCCGCTGGCGACAGCCATGGCCAATCAGCGTATTGAACAAAGTGAGCGTGTCGCGCTATCCGCCACCATTTTACTGACCTTTGGTATTGGTGCAACCTTAGGGCCCTTAGTGGCCTCTTTTAGCATGCAGCTGTTTGGTAATAGCATGCTTTACCTCTATATGGCGGTATGTTGTGTGATCTTGTTCTTGCGCTTGGCGCGGGTCAATTACAACCAAAAAGTGGCGACCCGACTGCTATCCGAACAGCAACCTTCCGATTATCAACTGGCTTCGGGTGATTTAGTGTCATCGCCTTTAGCGGCCGCTTTAGATCCGCGAGTTGATGAAGAGCTGGTACAGCAACAAATGCGTGATGATGTTGAGCCGCTAGCAGAACAAAACACGACAGCAAATGAAGCAACTGCAGAAGGGGTCGCCCAGTCAGATGTTGCCTCTGAGCCAACAGTAAAACACAACAACTTTGTGCCCAATATCCAAGAAGATGCGCCCCCCTTCGCTCCCTCTGACAGCTTGATAGAGCCTGAATCCCCCCAAAACCCTAAGCACGAGTTGGCTCGGCTTAGGGTGCTTTGCTAGCTTAGTTCGAGATCACTATGGCTTTATTCCACAAGTTTTGGTTTTTGGTATGTAGAAAATAATCATAAGGATGCCAAAACTTTGGAATGAGCGGTGAAGCCATGCGCTCTTGGAAGTCGTAAACGAGCTTGCGTAAAATATCTAACAAACGCTCTTCTGGTATCACTTCAAGCTTTTTACGGGCAGGCGCAAAATATAAGTTATTTTCAATGCTTAACACACAAGCTCGCGCAGACGCTTGGTAAGTTAAACTGTAGGTCACAATACGACAAAACGGCTGGCGGAAATTGCTCGGATAAAGCCCGGCAACGATGGCGTATTCATAACGATCCATGTCGTTACCATCAGAGTCTTTTGGAATATAAGGCAAGCCATAACCTTGCGGAAACATCCCGACAATCCGCAAAAAACCCGCCACACTATTTTTACTAATTTTGCCAAGCTCAGCACTTTTATCTAGCGCCAAAGCGGCCTTTGGCAGATCTTCATAATTGTAAGATTGCTTGGTTGATAACACCATCGAAGTATAGATTTGCGGGATCCGCAGCACATTACCAATGCCCTCTTGCGGCCGGGCCGCTTGTTTCAGCAGCAACAGCAATAAATCACGTTTTTGCTCCTCATCACGCACAAAGCGATCTCGCTCATCACGAGCGCGCCCACGATAGCGGCCCTTACTCAGTGCATGCTGCACATAGTTAAACGCTTCAGTGTAACTGTCCTGTAAAAATGTATTGCGCTCATCCGCCTCGAGTTCACGAAACTCATCGAAGTTACCTTCAGGCCCTTTCAACAGCAATTGACAGCTGGGATGACAACGGCCGATATCTTGTAAAATCGCCGCCATTAACACCGTGACATGAATATTATCGCGATAAGGATGGTGAATAGCATTGTCCGCATAAGGAAGTTCTTTACTGGCTTGATAACATTCCATGATATACGGATGATCAATCAGACCGTCCATGACTAAACGGTCTAACAGGCGTAAGCTGAGTAATGCTTTATAAAGATGACGCACTTTTTGGTTGGTTTTGGCGACATGTCGGCCTTTAGTGGGCGACATCAATTGGATCGTACCGAGCATCTTGGCAGTTTGCTGGTTCGTATCCACAAAGGTGTCACTTTGGCATAGCTGTAATACGTCATAACAAATCGCTTCTAGCTCGCTATAACGCTGAAATTTTGCCTCTTCAATTTGATTATTGAATTCTTGAGATTGGCTTTCGGCCTCTTTTAAATTACGCGCTGTACCTGCCTTACCTTTCGCGCCGCTGTGATTGTTTTCAAATAAATACAATTGCTGCTCTAACGCAGCAGCCTGTGCATCTTCCTGTGGCTTAGCGGCAAACCAGAGCACAGCTTGCTCATAAATGGAGTCTTTCAACGGACTATGGTTATAAATCCGCTCTATCAGCCTTTGCACCGTTTTTGCATAGTTGGCCTTGCCAAAACTAACTGCCATGCGTTATGTCGTCCTTTCACTTGGCGAAACACCAATCAATTAAAATGTTAAAACTAATTTTCCAATGGTTTGATTCGACGCCAGCAGTTGGTGTGCTTGCTCGACATCTGAGGCAGCAAATTGTTGCTGGATCACGGGTGTAACCTTGCCGCTGGCCATATCTGCTGCAAAATCGTGAATAAAGTCCGCAGTTAACTTGCCCTTATAGGCTAAATCGCGATTACGTAAGGTAGAACACCAAAGCTGGCCGCGTTTTCGAAATAACGGCACGAGTTCGAATTCGGGCACCGTGCGTCCTCCCATCATCGCATAAATAATGATCTTACCATCTTGAGCTAATAAGGCCACGTCTTGATTAATATAAGGCCCGGCAACCGGATCTAAGATCAGATTAAAGCCTTCTGGCCAAAACTGTTTTAACGCGTCACTAAACTGTTGCTGCCGATAGTTGATAGCATATTCAGCACCGAGCTTTAAACATGCCTCGGCTTTGTCAGCACTGCCCACCGTAACGGCACTATGCAACCCTTTAGCTTTGGCTAATTGAATAGCAGAAGTGCCAACACCACTGGCTCCCGCATGAATAAGCACACGCTGGCCAGGTTGCGCTTGGCCTTCGGTAAATAATAATTGGTAAGCCGTTAAAAAGGTTTCTGCGGTTGCTGCGGCCTGAACCATGCTCCAGCCAGTTGGTACGAGCATAGCATGCGCTTCTGGCATCACCACATATTCGGCATAACCCCCACCATTGACTAAACCAAACACTTGCCGGCCAAGCCAAGCCTCTAAACGGGCATCCGCCACCGCCACCACGATGCCAGCCACCTCTAAGCCTAAAATGTCGCTATCGCCTGGCGGTGGCGGATACAACCCTTGGCGCTGCATCAAATCAGCACGATTAATCCCACAAGCCGCTACTTGAATTAATAGCTGACCGGTCATCAATTCTGGTATAGGTTGGCTTTGCCATACTAAAACACTGTTTTTACCGGGTTGCTGTACCGAAACGGCAAGCATTTGCTGCGGAATTGGCTTGTTCATAGCACTCCATAACGATAGCTTTACGAATTTACTTTAGCTTTGTCGGTCTCTTCTCTAAAATACGCCCTTTAGTCTAGCACAGCGTACATAAAATCATGAATAGAACCGTAAACTTACCTACAATTGTCTTGCAAGATGGTCGTGAAAAGGCTCTAAACCGCCGCCATCCGTGGCTGTTTTCCAATGCCATAGATAAGGTGTTAAATACCCCTAATCGCGGCGACACGGTTGAAGTACTCAGTAGTAAAGGACAATGGCTGGCACGGGCAGCCTATTCACCGAGTTCACAAATTCGCGCTCGCATCTGGACTTTCCAACAAGATGAAGCGATTGATGTTGATTTCTTTGTACGTAAAATCAGCCGAGCATGGCAGATCCGTCAAAGTGTCTTTAATACCGAAGATACCAATGGCCTACGCATCATAGCAGCCGAGTCGGACGATCTTCCCGGCATTACTATCGATAAATTCGCCGATGTATTGGTGGTGCAATTATTATCCGCGGGGGCGGATGCCAAACGCAAAATGCTGGTAAGCGCTTTGCAACAGGTTTTTCCTGAGCACAGTATTTACGAGCGTTCAGATGTTGATATCCGTAAAAAAGAAGGCTTACCACTGGTTAAAGGCTGGTTACATTTACCCCGCGAAAGCGGCGAAGTGCTCATTAAAGAGCACGGTATGACGCTGATTGTTGATATTATTGAAGGCCACAAAACCGGTTTTTACCTCGATCAACGTGCCAGCCGTGCAGCCGTGCGTCGGTATGCCAAAAATGCCGAGATGTTAAACTGCTTTAGCTACACCGGTACCTTTGGCGTAGCTGCTTTATTAGGCGGTGCTCGTCATGTGACTAACGTGGATATGTCAGAGTTAGCCTTAACTACCGCCAACCGTAACGCCGAGCTTAATCACTTAGATTTAAATGCCCTCACCCATACAAAGGCCGATGTGTTTAAGTTATTACGACAGTATCAAGAAGAAGGCAAAACCTTTGATATGATTATATTAGACCCGCCGAAGTTTGCGGATAATAAATCACAACTCAATGGTGCCTGTCGGGGTTACAAAGATATAAACCGCTTAGCGATGCAATTAGTTAAACCTGGCGGTTTGCTCTTCACCTTTTCTTGCTCAGGCTTAATTGAAGAAGCATTATTTCAAAAAGTCGTGGCCGATGCGGCGCTGGATGCCAAGCGAGATTGTTTGTTTATCGAACGCTTACAACAAGACAGTGACCATCTGATTGCCAGCTTTTTTCCTGAAGGCTTTTACTTGAAAGGCTTAATTTGCAAAATATATTAAGGCCGCTTGAGATTTGCTGAATATTTGCAGCAATGCAGATTAAAGCTCTGTATGACAGAGTATGCCAGTGTGATGTAATTGACATGAGAATATGTCAGCAGCAGTAGCCTATATGATGGCAATGTTGCTGGCATCAGCCAATAAAAATGTTGCTACGCCTTTTTATTAAAAGCATAGCAACGTTTTATAGACACTGAGTGATTAACCGCTTTAGTTAAGCTCGATGAAAGCTAATCCCAAATTGTAGCTCTCTTCGCTGTCTTGACTGCAACGCATCACCTTAGCCGTCGCATCAAGCGGCGGTACGCTGGCATTCGGCGATTCTAAACGGATGCGAATTAAAGTGCCTAACTCAATCAACTCATCGGTTTCAACCGACATCCCCGAAGCACTTAAATCTCGACAAACCCCATCTACCACTCGGGCGGCTTCTGGGTCGTTAATCATCAGCTTTACATCAGCATTTACCATCATGCGGTAAAAATGCCGGTTATCATTCCTGTTTACCATATCGATTTCCTTACACTACTTAACCTTAATCTTAGCAAGCTTAACACAGCCTGCAAGTATATTATTTAAGCTCTTGTACGGCATTAAGGATCCGCTTCGCAGAAATAGGATAAGGCGTTCCCAATTGCTGCGCATGCTGTGATACTTTTAGCTCTTGTAACATCCAACTTATCGCGCTTACGGCCTCAGGTAAGGGTTGCCCAGCAAATTTGCCAAGTAGTTGCAAATAAGCTTGTTCGGCGTGTTGATATTCGTGCATTAACAAACGATCTCGATTTGGATCGACCGGCAGTTTTTCTAAACGCTTCACCATAGCACTGAGATAACGCAGTAAATCGTCCATACGCGAAGCGCCATGTTTTGTAACAAAGCCTTTAAAAATCAATTGCTCTAATTGACTTTTCACATCGGCTTGCGCCTGATAATGCGCCAAATCGACTTTGCCCTTCAAACGCTTTTGAATTTCGTGATACTGATTAAGGATCCGCTCAACCTGCAGCGCAATTTGCCGCACCCGTTCAGCTAAATCAGCACGTAAGCGCTCTTTTAGCTGCTGAAACGCGTTGGCATCTTGTACCGGCAGTGCTTGCGTAATTAACTCATCGGTGGCTGCCGCAATACAATCATCAATCAGCTCTAATACCTTACCAAAAGGATTAAAGTACAAACCCAATTTGGCGCGGTTAGGTAACGTATCTTGTAAATACTTCACCGGGGATGGAATATTCAGCAATAATAAGCGACGCAAGCCTTTGATATGTTCTTGTTGCGCGCGCTGCGGATTATCCAACAGCCGAATGGCGACACTATCGCCTTCATCAATTAAAGCCGGAAAGGCTTTAATTTCAAAACCCGCTTGCAGCTTGACATACTCTTGCGGTAAATCACCAAAGGTCCAGTTCGTCAGCGCAGCTTGCTCAATACCCTGCTCTGCCACTTCGCTAAGGCTTTGCTGTACTTCACCTTGCAGCTGCTGTTTTAACAAAGCCAACGAGCGCCCCTGAGCCACGAGCTTGCGCTCATCGACAATTTTAAAATTCATCCGCAGATGCGCCGCTAAGCCTGACAGCTCCCAAGCATCTTCCGGAATATTCAGCCCCGACATTCGTTTTAATTTATACGTAACAACGTCTAACAGAGGGCCATCCTCTGGTTGAATGCTTTGCAACAAGGCATCGGCGTAATTTGGCGCGGGCACAAAATTACGCCGCAAGTTTTTTGGTAACGATTTAATCAAAGCCACCAGTAATTCATGACGTAATGCTGGGATCAACCAATCAAAACCGGTATTTTCAACCTGATTCAGCAGCGCCAGCGGGATCAATACACTGACACCATCATCAGGTTCACCAGGTGCAAAATGGTATTCTAATGGTAAGGTTAAATTTCCCTGCTGCCAGCTTTCTGGAAATTTAGCCGAGGTAATATCTGAGGCATCCCGCTGTAATAAAGCATCAGGATCGAAATTTAAAAAAGTCGCATCTTGTTGCCGTTTTTTCTTCCACCATTTAATAAAATCAACACGATTATTAGCATACACGGGAATACGCTCAGCATAAAAACTGGCTAACGCATCATCATCGATTAAAATATCGCGACGCCGAGATTTCTCTTCGAGCGATTGCACCTGCTCAATTAATTGCTGATTGTGTTGTAAAAATGCATCTTGTAGCCCCGACTCGCCATTAATCAAGCCTTCGCGAATAAACAATTGGTGAGACACGGCTTCATCAATACGGCTAAACAGAACCGGTCTTTTTCCAACAATGATCACACCGTATAACGTCACTTGTTCATAAGCGACGACAGCGCCTTTTTTCTTTTCCCAATGCGGTTCACTGTAACTGCGGTTAACCAAATGCTGCGCCAAGGGTTCAACCCACTCGGGTTCAATTTTAGCTAAACTTCGCGCATACAAACGGCTGGTTTCAACCCATTCAGCGGCCATAACCCATTTAGGTTTGCGTTTGAACAAATGGCTGCCCGGAAAAGCATAAAAACGGGTTTGCCGCGGGCCCAAATAATCGGCTTCGCTGTCTTTACAGCCAATTTGCCCTAATAAGCCGCTTAATAATGACATATGCACTTGCTGATAATTCGCGGCTTGCTCGTTGCTTTTTAGTTGCTGCTCTTGGGCCACCTGGCTTAATTGCGCAACGAGATCTTGCCACTCGCGCACACGTAGGTAGTTTAAAAATTCTAACCGGCAGTTACGTCGAAATTGATTATTCGTTAAGGCTTCTTGCTGTTGTTGCAGGTGATCCCACAGTTTAAGCCAACTGCTAAAATCAGAATCCGGATCGGCAAAGCGGCTATGTAATTCATCGGCTTTTTGCTGTTTATCCAGTGGCCGCTCTCGCGGATCTTGGATCGATAACGCCGCCACAATCACTAACACTTCCCGCAAGGCGCCATTATCACTGGAGGCTATCACCATCCGAGCTAAACGCGGATCGATAGGTAAACGTGCCAGTTGCTTTCCTAACGCGGTTAATTTTAGTGGGTCTTTACCGCGCTGCTGTGCAATTGCACTGAGCTCTTCTAATAGTTTTAAACCATCATTGACGAAGCGGCTATCGGGTTTTTGTAAAAAAGGAAAGGCTTCAATATCACCTAATCCCAGCGCCAGCATTTGCATAATCACCGATGCAAGGTTCGTACGCAGGATCTCCGGATCGGTAAACTCGGGGCGTCCGATAAAGTCTTCTTCGCTATATAAACGAATACAAATACCGGCAGCGACCCGACCACAGCGGCCTTTGCGTTGATTCGCGCTCGCTTGACTGATCGCTTCAATGGGTAATTGTTGTACTTTGGAGCGATAGCTATAGCGCGAAATACGCGCAGTACCCGGATCGATCACATAACGGATCCCCGGTACCGTTAAGGAAGTTTCGGCCACGTTGGTTGATAACACAATGCGTCGGCCTGCATGTTGCTGAAAAATCCGATTTTGCTCGGCAGCACTTAGCCGTGCATACAGCGGTAACACTTCGGTGTGCGGTAATTGCAGTTTTTCTAGCGCATCGGCCGTATCACGAATTTCACGCTCACCGTTTAAGAAAATTAAAATGTCACCTGGCGGCTCTTGATAGAGCTCATTGACGGCATCAAAGATACCTTGCAACTGATCGCCATCTTTATCATCCAGTTCACTGTAAGGGCGATAACGCACTTCTACCGGATAAGTTCGCCCCGACACTTCAACAATAGGCGCATCGAAAAAATGCTTCGAAAACCGTTCCGGATCAATTGTTGCAGAAGTAATAATGACCTTTAAATCAGGACGCTTAGGTAATAATTGCTTCAAATAACCTAATAAGAAATCGATATTTAAGCTGCGCTCATGCGCTTCATCAATGATCAACGTATCGTATTGATTTAAAAACCGGTCATGCTGCATCTCGGTCAGCAAAATACCGTCGGTCATTAACTTTATTAAGGTGTCGGCATGAGTATGATCGCCAAAGCGGATTTTATAACCAACTTGCTGCCCAACCTGACAATCTAATTCTTCAGCTAAACGCGCACAAACACTTCGGGCGGCAAGACGGCGGGGCTGGGTATGGCCGATCGTACCGGCCACACCTCGGCCCAGCTCTAAACAAATTTTCGGGATCTGAGTGGTTTTACCCGAACCGGTTTCACCGGCAATGATCACCACTTGATGCGCAGCAATGGCGGCTTTAATGTCATCTTTTTTAGCAACAACCGGTAACTCTTGAGGATAATGAAGCGCCGGCACAGCTTTCGCCCGCACTTGGCGCAGCGCCATGGAGCGCTCAATATCGGCACAAAGCCGAGACAATTTACTTTGTTGTGCTGCAACGTCAGCGAGTTTTTTTAGCGCAGATAATTGGCGACGGAAACGAAACTGATCTTGCAGTAAGCAATCAGCCAATTTTGCGTAACATTCGGAAACAGAAAATGGTGCTGTAGCAGACAAAATAACGCCCTCAGAAGTCAGAGGGCGCAATGCTACCAAGTAAGGGGGCGGCAATCCAGTAATACGCTACACCGCCGGCTAACTGAAGTGTAAATATACTGAGGCGTCAGTGATTAACCCACTTTACCATAATAAGTGTAAATATACTGAGGCGTTAGTGTTTAACCTACTTTTCCGTAATGCGAGTGCAGTTCCTTGTCTATTGCCGCTAACACAGCGGAACGGGTAATGATCCCCAGTAAAAAACCATCATCGTCGACAACCGGATAGAGTTTCGGCTGCGCTTTCAACATTGTTTGTGCCACATCAATAATGCCGTAGTAGTCTTTAACCGTCAGCACATTCGTTTGCATAATATCAGACACCTTAAACGATTGCTGATCGTGATAGGTTGACATCAGCATTCGGGCTAAACAATCTTGCTCTGATATAAACCCAATAATTTTGCGCCGTTCATCAATAACCGGCCCACCGGTTTGTCGGCATTTAATTAATCGATCAACAGCCATTTCTACTGGCATCTCCGCATTAAACGTCACGGGATGCTTATTCATATAATCAGCGACTTTCAGTAAATCCATATTTCCCCCACAACAACCTGTTAGTTAACTTTTTAAGCTTAGCTCATCAGGTTAATTTTGCATGGGGGGTTAACGATTAATTCTCAGCGTTGTCACTAAAAATTTCTACCCGCAATGGCGTGACTGCGCCACGCATTGCGCGGTACATCCCTTCAGTATTAAACGCCCAGCTTAATTGCCCTGCCGCGTCCACCACAATAACACCGCCAGTGCCCCCTACTTTTGCCAGTTCACTCATGACTTCTTGCGCGGCCAAAGAGGCCGTTTTACCTTGATATTTAACCCGTGCGCAGATATCAGAAGCCACTTGATAGCGGATAAAGTATTCACCATGGCCTGTCGCAGAAACCGCACAGCTGCTGTTATCCGCAAAGTTACCGGCACCGATCACCGGAGCATCGCCAATGCGGCCATAGCGTTTCGCGGTCATACCACCGGTTGAAGTGGCAGCGGCTAAATTACCAGCCTGATCTATCGCAACCGCGCCCACGGTGCCCATGCGCCAGGCTGGATCAAATGGGATCTGTGCTTGATGCGGTTGCGGTGCCATAGCTTGCTTAGCGCGTTGCAAGGCTTCATACCGAAACTCGGTGTTGTAATAGGTATTTTTCACTCGCTCAAGTGGTAAGGTATCTGCAAAGGCTTCAGCTCCGGCGCCAGCAAGCATGACATGCTCAGATTGCTCCATCACGGCGCGCGCTAATAAAATGGGGTTTTTAATCGTACTTATCCCCGCCACGGCACCGGCTTGTCGGTCTTGTCCCTGCATGATTGACGCATCCAATTCATGCTGCTCGTCAAAGGTATATACCGCCCCCTTGCCCGCATTAAATAACGGTGAATCCTCCAACAGCATCACTGCAGCAGTCACGGCATCTAAGCTGCTACCGCCTTGCTGTAGTACCGCGTAACCCTGCTCTACGGCTTGGGTTAACGCCGCTTCATAGGCTTGTTGCTGCACGGTTGTCATCTGTGTTTTGTTGATCGTGCCTGCACCACCATGAATAACAATACCAACGGGGCTTGCTGCGAATGAACTAACACAAGCAACACCTAGCAATGCCGCTAAAACGGAAACTTTCATCGTCTTTTCTACCTTTTTCAGTGAATAAGTTCTGCTATTAGATGTACGTTATTTCAGCGGGCTCAGCAAGTATATCGGTTGATTATGCTATTTCTTGCGATAGATCAAAACGTAAAATCAGCTAGTGCTTATATTAACGCTCGTTGTTAGCATTTTTGGTGATACAACACTAACCTGACATTTGGCGCCTTTATTGGGCGCCTTTTTTTTGTTGCTCACCCGCTTGCTAAGCGCTGAGTCAATCGAAGGTGTATTGCATGCTGGATGGCACTGACCGCCTTAAGTTAGCCCATAAATGCTTTGCAAAACAGCATTCAACGCCGCTTTATTCTTGCTAAGACAAAAAACGCATTACAACATCGATTTCTTTTCTTAAACGTCAATGCTATGTTCTGTGTTTCATCTTTGTTCGGAGCTTCGCTATGTCTTTCTTCACTCGTCCGTTCAGCCGCTTAGGGCTGATTGTTTGTCTCACCGTTATGTCTCCCGTGCAGGCAGAAAACGTTCTTAGCGCCGGTGCGGTCGCCAGCCCAGATCGTTATGGTGCAGAAGTAGCGGCTGCGGTGCTAAAACAAGGCGGCAATGCCGTTGATGCAGCAGTGGCTACGGCTTTAACCTTAGCGGTAACCTATCCTGAGGCAGGCAATATCGGTGGCGGTGGCTTTATGACACTGTGGTTTAACAATAGAGCCTATTTTCTTGACTATCGGGAAATGGCACCGGCAAAAGCGCACCGTGATATGTATTTAAATGCCGAAGGTGAAGTGATTGAAGGCATGAGCTTAGTGGGTCATCGAGCTTCGGGCGTGCCAGGTACCGTCATGGGCTTGTGGCAAGCACACCAGCAATTCGGCAGCTTGCCTTGGGCAAGTTTAGTCGCGCCAGCGATTAAACTGGCAGAGGAAGGCTTTACCGTGCCAGATAAAGCCTATCATTATGAAGGGAATGCACTGCAACGTTATGCCGGACGGACAAACTTTGCTGACTATTTTGGCGCAATGCGCCCAGGCGAACAGTTTAAACAACCGGCTTTAGCAAAAACCTTAAGCCGAATTGCTGAGCATGGGCCAGCCGATTTTTACCAAGGTGAAACCGCAAAATTACTGTTAGCTGAAATGACAAGGGGGCAAGGTTTAATCAGTGCCGAAGACTTAGCTAATTATCGGGCAGTCTGGCGCAACCCTATTGTGACTACTTGGCGCGATAAACAATTGATAACCGTCGCACCACCTAGCTCAGGAGGTATTGCGTTAATTCAATTGCTAACGTTAAAAGATCTGAATGCCCCCCACTTTGCTAATGTCAGCCATAACTCGGCCCAATACGTTCACTTGATTGCCGAAATCGAAAAACGCGTTTTTGCCGATCGTGCCGATTATCTTGGTGATCCTGATTTTACTGAAGTACCACAGCAACGCTTACTCGATCAGCGTTACTTAGCCAAGCGCGCCAGTGAAGTGAATGCCAAGGCTATTTCAGAGACGGCAAAAGTACGCCCGGGTTTAGAATCTGAGCAAACCACGCATTTTTCCATCGTCGATAAAGCCGGTAATGCGGTGTCAAATACCTATACCCTGAATTTAGATTATGGCAGTGGTGTTGTGGTGACCGATGCAGGCTTTTTATTGAATAATGAAATGGATGATTTTTCTGCCAAAGCCGGTGTGCCGAACGCTTTTGGTGTGGTTGGTAGCGATGCCAATGCCATTGCGCCGAAAAAACGCATGTTATCCTCGATGACGCCGAGTATTGTGTTAAAAGATCAAAAACTGGAATTAGTGATTGGCACACCTGGTGGCTCAACCATTTTCACCAGTATCTTTCAGGTGATGCTGAATATTTACGATTATAAAATGACTCCCGCTGCTGCGGTAGCTGCGCTGCGCTTTCATCATCAATTATTACCTCAAGATCAAATTCGCTTAGAACCCTATGCCAATTTAGCCAGCGAAGTGGCAGCAGAGTTAAGACAGCGTGGATATCAGCTTCACACGCCAAACTGGAACCTTGGCGATATTCAATTAATTAAAATTGAAAATCAGACACCGATCGCCGTGGCCGATCCACGAGGTCGCGGTGTAGCGTTACTGGTTGAAGATTAATTACCGCTCGCTACTGTACTAAAGCCTTATTGTCGTTAGTCGCATGCTGACCGATAGTAAGGCATCTAATTGTTATTTTTGGAGTGACTATGTTGTCATGTCGTTTAGCTGTGCTCAGTGCTATGGTAGTCAGTACCTCTCTCGCGGCCAGCGAACCCTTACCTAAATTGAATTTAACCGCAAATATCACCGTTTCAGGCTTGTCTTCCGGCGGGTATATGGCCGGTCAGTTTCATCAAGCTTATGCTGAAGAAGTGACGGGGGTCGCCATTTTAGCCGCTGGGCCGGTTAACTGTGCTCAAGGCGATTTACGTATTGCTATGGGGCACTGCATGGCGAACCCGAACTCAGAGCCTGATTTAGCCTCTATTGAAACGAAACTGAATCAGTTACGCGAGGCGGGAGAATTAGCGCCACTGAGCGCGGTACAAGGCGCTAAAGTGTGGTTGTTCAATGGCAGTGCCGATCAAACCGTGTCAGCTAAAGTCGGCGCGGCCTTAGCCAAACAATATACTCATTGGTTACCTGCAGCGCAGTTAGCCGTTGTGGCCGATCAACCTTTTGCGCACCACTTTCCCACGGCAAAAGCCGGTTTAACTGAGTGTGATAAATCAGAATCACCTTTTATCGCCAGTTGTCAGTATGACGCTGCAGCAAAACTACTGGGCCATATCTTGGCGAAACCTTTAAAAGCCGCTACGGATCCGATTGGTCAGTTACTGAAACTGGATCAACACCAGTTAGCACCCGCCAGTCAAGGTCAGTTAGCACAGTATGGTTATGTGTATATCCCGCAAAGCTGTGCTGCCGGTCAACGTTGTGACTTGCACATTAGCTTTCATGGCTGTCGACAAGACGCTAGCCAGATTGGAGAAGCCTATCTGCGACAAACCGGTTTAAATGACTATGCTGAAGCTAATCAACTGGTGGTGTTATATCCGCAAGTTGAAAAAAGCACGTTAAACCCGTTTGGCTGTTGGGATTGGTGGGGCTATAGCGCAAGCAATTATCTCACCAAAAAAGGCCCACAGAACCTTGCCGTAAAACAATTGGCGGCGGCTCTGCGTTAACACTCTAACAAGAGGCGGTGTTTGCGGACGCCGCCAATAATTGCTCCAAACAATGCTGCTCTACCCCATAAAACTGCTTTAAAGCGGCAATCTTGGCTAACACAGCGCTATTATCCTCAGGGCTTTGGCGCTTTGTTGCTAAGATCATTTTGTTCTTACTGGTATGTTCCAACGAAATAAACTCAAACACCTTGGTCTGATAGCCGTGTGCTTCTAATAGCAATGCGCGCAAACTGTCGGTGAGCATTTCTGCTTCCTGCCCCAAATGAATACCATGCTGTAGCATGGGGGCTAGCACGTCGGGTAAGCGTACCTGGGGGCGAATTTCTTTATGACAACAGGGTGAGCACATGATGATCTCTGCTCCGGTACGGATCCCCATATGCAGTGCGTGATCCGTCGCGGTATCACAAGCATGTAACGCCACCATGATATTAATACCCCGAGCTTTAAAGTGCTTTACATCACCTTGTTCAAAATTCAGACCGCTTAACCCCAGCGATTGGGCCGTGTTATTACATAAATCCACTAAAGGTTGACGCAACTCTACACCGGTAACCTGCACCGTTAAACCTAAGGTATGGGTAAAGTAATCATGCATAGCAAAGGTTAAATAAGCTTTACCCGAGCCAAAATCGGCTACGCGTAACTGTTGCCGCTGACTCAAACCGGTTTCTTTTACCGCAGCCGCTAAAATTTCGACAAACTTATTCAGCTGTTTCCATTTATTGGATAGCGCCGGAATAATCTGACCTTGCTGATCAGTGACCCCTAACGCTTTTAAAAACGGCTGGCTTTGCTCGACATAGCGCTGCTTTTGCCGATTATGACTGGCCACATTCACAGCTTGGACTTGGTGCGCTTGGCAGCTTATAAGAAACTTACCTTTTTTGCTTAAACTAAGCTGACATTGCTGCGAGCTAGTATTTAAATTAGCTTGCCGAAAATCATTCAGTAATAACCCCGCAATAACACTAAGCGCCTGCTCTGGCAGCAAGTTTTTTGTAACATGATTGGTTTGATAATGATAAACACACTTTAGCTGCCATTGTGCTTTTAGCTGCACAGGGGTAATTTCTAAGCGTTGCAAAGCAGTTTCTTTACCATGGTATTTACTCAAGACTATTTTCACCAGTTGCTCGGTACGGATGGCCTGCTTTAGCACATCGATAAACTGCTGATAGTTTGTTTGTTCTAGCATAACAATACTCCTAAAGGATCGGCGCCAGCATATGAGCCGCAGATGAAAACACACGATGCCACCAAGGCTGGGCCTGTAATTCTGTTAAGTATATTTGGCAGGGCGAAGCAAAGTCATGTTGAAATTTTGCTATTTGAATTGACATCATCACTTCAACGGGTAACAACAGGCCATAAAGATGAAACAAGACAAGAGGGATTAATAACAGACGGTACTTAATCACTAAATATGTGTTAATGAAGCTATAACCATCGCTGATTTTGCGTTGAATAACTCACTGAAATGATTTTTACAGGAAACAAAAAGCGCTTCACCTAGCCCTAATACCCATATCGACATTTAATGTAGCAGTAAACATAAAGGATGAATTTAAGCCGTTTGGGCAAAATCAACGTTCATTTCAAAGAGTTGTGCACGATTACGCAATACGCGGATCACGCTGCCACGAGTGAGCAACTTACCCGCTAAGGTTTCGCCTTTGGTCAGCAGTAAACATTCGATACATTCTAAGTCTGAAGCGACCACTAAAGCAGGAATAATATCTTTACCCTGTAATTGCACTAACTGATATAAACCAATGTCTTGTTGGCGCTGAGTAACGAAATACCAGCTTTTATGCGCAGATAATTGGCGATAACGATTAGCTAAAGCGTGCAAAGCAAACTGTTCTCGCTCTTCATCACTTAAGGGCAAAGGTAATAACACATCATGAAAACGCCAAAACGCCTCAGCTTCCTCTAACGAAAAAGGCTGTGAGACGATTTTTTGATTGAGCACAGCGCCCGTTAACTCGGAAGTGAACGATGACGATGCACTCAAGGTTAACAACAAGCGATCTGCTTCTTGGCAATAATGCCAAACCCAATGTTCTGATGGCGTTAACATCTGATGTTCTTTACTCCTTGAAACAGAACAGATAACTACAAAGTACTATAGCACGCAGATCAGATTTGAAAAGCGCAATTCACATTAAAAACGTTTTTTTATAGCGATTCAACGATGTTTTTCACGAGTTTAGGGCCATGATAGATAAAACCGGTGTAAACTTGTAGCAGATCTGCTCCTGCCGAAAGTTTTGCTTGCGCTGAAGCCGAATTGTTGATACCGCCCACACCAATAATAGGAAAGTCTTTACCTACTTTATGGCGTAACTGAGCGATGACTTCCGTACTTTTGTGTTGTACGGGTAAACCACTTAAGCCACCTGCTTCATTGGCAAAAGGTAAATTCACCACTTGGCTACGATCTAAAGTGGTATTGGTGGCAATAGCACCGTCCATTTTACTGCGCAGTAAGGTGTCAGCGACTTGTTCCACCGCGATTAAATCCATATCCGGTGCTATCTTCACGAAAACCGGCACATACTTATCATATTGAGCTTGTAAGTCTAATTGCTCGTTTTTTACCGCCATTAATAAATCGAGTAAGGCTTCACCAAATTGTAAATCACGTAAGCCCGGCGTATTTGGCGATGAAATATTGACCGTGATATAGCTGGCATGGGCGTAAACCTTGCGCATACAGTGAATATAGTCATCTTTACCCTGCTCGTTCGGGGTATCTTTGTTTTTACCAATATTAATACCCAGCACGCCTTTGTATTGGCTGTTTTTGACATTGTTAACGAGATAGTCAACACCTTTATTGTTAAAGCCCATGCGATTAATAATGGCTTCGGCTTGTGGTAAACGGAACATCCGCGGCTTATCATTACCCGCTTGTGGCCGTGGCGTTACTGTACCTACTTCAATAAAGCCAAAACCCATTTGGCCAAAAGCATCAATACAATCCGCATTTTTATCTAGACCGGCGGCTAAACCAACCGGGTTATCAAAATGGATCCCTGCTATCGTTTTGGGTTTTGCCACTAATTGTTGCCGCCATAAGCCTGCAACAGGAGAATGCGCTAACCGTTTTAGGCTGCCTAAAGCGAAGTCATGCGAGCGTTCAGCATCACAGGTAAATAACAGTTTCTTGGTCAATGAATAAAACATAGTTGGTCCTGCAATAAAAAACCCCGGAAAAACCGGGGTATTGTAATGACTTTACGGCTAAAACAACAGCATCAAACTGACTGACTTAACAACATCAATTCACGCATCGCCACTGAGAATTTTGCAAATTCATGACTTTGCGTTGTTTTAAACTCGGCTAACATTGAGCGCCAGCGCTCAACTAAGCTATGATGTTGATCTAACCAATTGTCAATTATTTCGTCGGTATCACAAGCATTACCGCAGTTTTTCACCACTACCGCAGTTAAACCTCGTTGTTGCCAATCTAATTCTTCACGATAAGAGGCACGTGCCAGCGCTTGCCAGTGGTTGGCAACCGGTTGCCGAGTGATTTGCTCGAGGAACCAATGTAACTCCAGCTTGTCGCCCAGTTTGAAGTAAATTTCTGACACCATCGCTAATGGCAGTTGTTGATTATCCGCCACTTGGGCAATATCCATTACCGAAAATACCGTGCTTAACTGCGTCAGATAACGGGCAATCTCAGCCGGGATACCCTGTTCAGTTAACACCTTGCTCTTTTCCGTTAATTCCTGCATTTCACGCTCGGCCACGTATTTCGACAGATCGTGAACCAGATCATTATAAGCAGGCTGGAAGAAAGCAATCGTTTGTTTGATATCTAATGACTTGTCACGATGACGCACAAACCAACGCGTGGCACGGCGAATAGTACGACGTAACTGGAACAGCACACGGCTTTGTAAATCTGCAGCAATTTTATTGTCGAGTAACTCTAATTGTTTCCAATGGCTTCCCACTTCAAACAACTCACGGACGATAGCATAACAAATGGCCACTTCCGATACTGAGGCGCCCGTTTCTTCGAACATACGTTGCACAAAGTTAGGCCCCATTTCATTAACCAGCATATTGGCCAGTTTAGTGGCAATAATTTCGGCTTTTAACGGGTGTTGGCTGATTTGCTCAGCAAACTTTGTTTGCAATACTTTTGGAAAAGCGCCACTGAGTAACTGTTGGAAATAGGCATTATCGGAAATATCTGGCGTAACTAAACGCTCTTTTAATACCATCTTGCCATAGGCCGTTAGGATAGCCAGTTCTGGACGGGTTAAACCCATGCCTTTAGCCATACGATCGGCAAGATCATCATCAGAAGGTAAGAATTCTAATTCACGATTTAGCTTACCGTCTTTTTCTAAAGCGTGGATAAAACGCGTGTATTCTTTAATTTGCTCAGAGCCGAGTAATGAAGACAAGCTAATGCTTTGCGTTTGACGGTAACAATCTTTAATCACGATTGCCGCCACATCATCCGTCATTTCGTTTAACAACTTATTACGTTGTTTGATGGTTAAATCACCACCTGTGACAAGCGCATTCAAGAGGATCTTGATATTAACTTCGTTATCAGAGCAGGTGACACCACCGACGTTATCAACGAAGTCGGTATTGATACGACCACCGTTGTTAGCAAACTCGATACGACCACGCTGCGTCGCACCTAAGTTACCCCCTTCACCGAAGATCTTCGCTTTTAAATCACGACCATTCACCCGCAGGGCTTCTGAGCCACGATCGCCCACTTCAGCATGACTTTCATTCGTCGCTTTCAGATAAGTACCGATACCACCGTTCCAAATTAAATCCACTGGCATGGTTAAGCATTCACGAATTAATTCATTCGGCGTCATGGTCGCTTTGCTCGTGCCTAACATCTCTTTCATTTGTGGTGAAAGTTTGATGGATTTCGCACTGCGACTGAAAATAGCACCACCTTCTGAAATCAATGACTTGTCATAGTCATCCCAAGTTGATGTCGGCAGATTAAATAAACGCTCGCGCTCTTTAAACGAGCTTGCCGCATCAGGATTCGGGTCAACGAAGATATGCATATGGTTAAATGCCACTTGCAAGCGGATATGTTTTGACAACAGCATACCGTTACCAAATACGTCACCGGCCATATCACCGATACCGACACAGGTAAAATCGGTCGTTTGACAATTGATGCCAATTTCACGAAAGTGGCGTTTAACCGCTTCCCAACCGCCGCGAGCAGTAATACCCATCTTCTTGTGATCGTAGCCATTAGAGCCACCTGAGGCGAAGGCATCACCTAACCAGAAGGAATACTCTTCTGAAATACCGTTTGATATATCTGAGAAGGTCGCCGTGCCTTTATCTGCTGCGACGACTAAATACGGATCATCTTCATCTAAACGCACAACATCAGTAGGTGGAACGATACTGCCTTGCACGATATTGTCGGTAATATCTAACAAACCACGAATAAAGGTGCGATAGCAATCTTTACCTTCATTGATAAAGGCTTCACGCCCGCCGGTTTCCGGTAGTTTTTTACATACAAAACCGCCTTTTGCACCTGACGGCACAATAACGGTGTTTTTAACTTGCTGAGCTTTAACCAAGCCAAGCACTTCGGTACGGAAATCTTCGCGTCGATCTGACCAACGTAGCCCACCACGCGCCACCTTACCAAAGCGTAAATGCACACCTTCAACCCGAGGTGAATAAACGAAAATTTCAAACATCGGTAGCGGCAATGGCACTTCAGGGATCAGATCAGGTTTGATCTTAAATGAGATGTATGGCTTGTCGCTGTTATCAGCCGCTTTTTGATAATAGTTGGTACGCAAGGTTGCGTTAATCATATCAACGAAACGGCGGATAATCCTATCATCATCCAAGTTAGCGACATTTTCTAACTGTGCGGCAATTTGCTCTTCCAGTTTTTCAATCGACTTAGCGGTAGCTTTCGATTTTGGATCGAACTTCATGCTAAACAACTGCACCAATAAACCGGCTAAGCCCGCATAGCGCGAGAACGTATTTTCAACGTAAGCCTGCGAGAAGGTGCTACCAATTTGCCGTTTATACTTAGCATACGCACGAATAATTGACGCTTCACGACCAGTAATGCCTGCACCTAAAATTAAGCGGTTGAAACCATCGTCTTCTAACTGCCCTAACCAAACTTTGGTTAAAGAATCTTGAAAGCTTTGTTGTGCTGCAGCAAAGTCGGCCGGTAACTCCCCCGTTAACTCCATAGCGAAGTTTAAGATCCAACTAACAGAACCATCCGGACACTTCACTGCATAAGGCGTTTCACCGATAACCCGTAAACCGAAGTTCTCTAACATCGGTAACACATCAGATAAGTGGATAGGATGATCTTTATGGAATAAGTTTAAACGTACTGCTTTGCTGTCTTTGCTCTCTTCTTGTGGCCGGTAGAACAACATTTCCAGCTTATGTTCAGCATTTAAGCCTTCTAACTTACCGATATCAACCAAGGCATCATTCGGTAACATGTCTTCTTTATAGGCTCGTGGAAAGGCAAGTAAATACTTACGACTAAGGTCACGACCTTTGGCTTCGCCATAAACACCAATTAAGGCTGTTTCGAGTTTATCTTCCCAAGTACGGGCGGCTTCAACCAGGTTACGTTCAATTTCTTTCACTTTATACTCAACTTGGCGGTCATTGATCCGCACCAAATAATGGGTGCGGGCCAACACAGATTCAGAGAAATACGTAGTAAACTCAACTGGCTCAGTCGATCCTAAAGCTTGTGCCAGTAAGGCTTGCGTATCTTTACGTAATTGCGTGTTATAGCGTTCTCGCGGCACATAAACCATCGCCGTAACAAAGCGGCCAAAGGTATCTGCACGCAAAAATAAACGTGTCATGTCACGCTCCTGCATTTGCAGTACGCCCATGCTCACATCTAATAATTCATCAACGTTCGCTTGTAATAATTCATCACGCGGATACGTTTCTAAAATATTCAATAACGCTTTGTAGGCATGTGTGCCCACCGCGAATTCTGAACGGGTCATCACTTGTTGCAGTTTACTTTGCAGTAATGGAATATCTGCTGCACTGTTGTTGTACAAACTGGATGAATAAAGACCGATAAAGCGATCCTCACCCACCACCTTACCATTCTTATCAAAACGCTTGATACCGATATAATCGATATAGGCTGGGCGATGTACACGAGATTTATTGTTGGTTTTGGTTAATACCAGCAACGAGCTATTTAACGCTTGCACACGGCCACGTTCGGGTAATTCGGATAACATCAAATCACGTGGTTCAGAGCGACGCATTAAGCCGAGCGCACTGTCTTTATGGGCAACAATTTGGTAATCGCCCTTTACCGGATTAATGTCATAAGCGCGATAACCCAATAAAGTGAAGTTATCTTTCACTAACCAATTTAAAAACGCCGTAGTTTCGGCGATGTCTTCTTTGCTGGCTTTACCCGCATGCTTAGGTAATGCCGCGATCACCGCTTCTAATTTTTGTTTAGCCGGTTGCCAATCTTGCACAGCTAAAGACACATCTTCCATCACAGACAACAACTCGGCTTTTAACGCGTCGATAGCGCTAGCATCCGTCATCCGGTCAATTTCAATATGAAACACGGTTTGTTGTGTGGTGGGATCGGTTAAACGACCTAATTTTGAAAAATCGGTTATGGTGCCGTCTTTCTCACGTTTAGTTTGCAGCGGGTTGTGTAATAACAAGTGTGCGGTAATGCCATGACGGGTTAACGCCATTCGCACCGAATCAACTAAAAATGGCATATCTTGCACAACTAACTCAACAATAGTGTGCTTAGATTCCCAACCATGGCGAGCCAGTTCAGGGTTAAACACCCGGATCCGTGCGGCAGCATCGGCATGCTGATTTAATGTTTGCCATAAACTGAGGGCAGCACCATAGAGATCACTGTCATTACGACCGACTAAATCTTCGTTGGACATATTTCCATAGAGGGTTAAAGCAAACTTTTCGACTAACGTTACTTGCTCTTTTACTTTTTGTTTGATGAGCTTGCTGACGTTTTGTAGTAACACTGAGGGTAGACTGTCTAACTTGGTCATTATTATTACATCCTTTTATCAATCACTGCGAGGTCGCATGATCCACAAAATTATAAGGGATGGTGCAGGTGCAGTGTAGTAATTATTGTAGCGCTTTTGAAGTGATATTTCTGGCTTTTATGCTGGTTAAACCAGTGTTTAGCCTGAAGATTTGGTTGATTATTCAAGCACCCTAAATAGAAAATGGCCTTACGGCCATTTTCTCATTGCATCACTGCATAAATATGTCAAAACGCGTTAAGCGCAATCGCTTAGTTTTTGCGCCAAAAGAAGCTCGCCAGTGCCGGTAAAACCACAATAGCGCCGAGCATATTGACAATAAACATGAAGGTTAACAGGATCCCCATATCTACCTGGAACTTCAGTGCTGAAAACACCCAGGTGCTTACACCAATCGCTAAGGTGATACCTGTAAACAAGACTGCGCTGCCCCGCTCTTTTAAGGCTTCAAAATAAGCTTGGCGCAGTGGCATACCTTCACGCAACTGCTGGCTCATTGTTGATAAAATATAAATGCCGTAATCAACACCAATACCCACACCCAGCGCAATCACTGGCAACGTTGATACGGTTAAACCGATTTCCAGTTTCGTCATTAACGCGGTCGCTAACACGGATACGACATACAGCGGGATAATCACGGCAGCCGTTGCCCGAACAGAGCGGAAACTCAGTAAACACAATACGATGACCGCAGCATAGACATACCACATCATCGGTTGTTGCGCATCGCTCACCGCCTCATTGGTGGCGGCCATCACTCCTGCAGGGCCTGTCGCTAACGCAAACCGCGTTTGCTCATCACCTAATTCTGCACCGTATTGCTTCACCGCAGCAACAACACGCTCGATGGTTTCAGCTTTGTGATCTTCTAAAAACAACATCACTGGCATCACCGAACAATCGGCGTTAAGTAAACCCGTGCTGGTTTCAACGCGCGAAGACGCTTGCACCAAACTTTGTGTGTTACGGGGTAAAACTCGCCATTTCGCATTACCTTCGTTGTAGGCTGCGTTAATCACTTTTGATACCGACGGCAAAGAAACGGCTGACTGCACCCCAGGTACGTTTTCCATTAACCAGTGAAATTGATCGATCCGATCCATTATTTCATGGTGAGTGCAAGCACTTGGAATGGTTTCAACCATCACATTGATATAATCCACCGAAATTGCAAAACGGTCGGTGATCATAAAGGTATCTTGGTTATAACGAGAGTCTTCATGTAAAGCCGGGGCACCGGCATGCAGATCACCGATTTTTAACTGCTGGCTTTGCCAATGGCCATAAGCAAATAACAAGGCCGTAGCGAGTAAAATGACCGTTGCATAAGGCCGAGTTGCGAAGGCCGATAAGGCCATCCATACTTTTTCCGCGCGCAGATTAGGCGCAGCTACTTTTTGCTTGTACTTATCGCTAAAGCGCACAAACGACATTAACACCGGTAACAACACCAAGTTAGTCAGGATGATCACAGCAACACCTAAACTGGCTGTGATAGCAAGCTCACGGATCACGCCAATTTCGATAATTAATAGCGTTAAGAAACCCACCGTATCCGATAACAGCGCCACACCACCTGGTACTAACAATTTGCGGAAGCTGGCTTGGGCGGCCGTTTTTGCATTCATGCCGCTAGCAACCCGTTTACCGGTGGAGTTAATCATTTGCACACCATGACTTACACCAATGGCAAAGACTAAAAACGGTACCAGTATCGACATCGGATCGATACCAAAACCCAGTACCGTTAATAAACCAATTTGCCAAACCACCGCAATTAATGAACAAGCAATGGGCAATACCGTAAGCATTAACGAGCCGGAGAACAAAAATACCATGATGGAAGTGATTACAATCGCAACGCCAAAGAACGCCACGACACCCTTAGCACCTTCAGCCACATCGCCAACCATTTTGGCAAAACCAATAATATGCACACTGATTTGCTCAGATTGATATTTTGCCCGAATGTCGTTTTCTAACGTCGAGGCAAAAGCAATGGTATCGACGGGTAAGTTGGTTTCTGGATCCAACTCTAATAACGAAGCGGTGATCATGGCACAGCTGTAATCGTCAGCAACCATCCGGCCAACCACACCCGCTTTTTCGGTATTTTCTTTTACTTTGGCAAGACCACGCGCGTCAGCCGTAAAATTAGCCGGGATCACTGGGCCACCAGCAAAACCATCTTCTACCACTTCAATAAAACGCGTACTAGGACTGAACAGAGATTTAACTAATACCCGCTCAATACCGGGTGTATACACCACATCATCGTGGGCACGACGAAAGCTATCAAAAAAATTGGCATTGAAAATATCACCACTGGCATCGCACATGGCGATCAGAATGTTATTTGCACCACCAAAATCCGCTTCATGCTTCAGATAGGTTTGCATGTATTCATGCTTTAAGGGGATGTTCTTACTAAAAGCGGCATCCAATTTAATGTCTGTTGCTTTAAACAACAGCAATAACGTGGTGAGTGCAAAAAGCACAATCACGATCAGCCGATGCCGAAACAAGCCAATTTCAATTTTATTTACCAGCCAATTCATACTCATATTATTCAGACTTACTTAATGGTGTTAATTTAATGCCTACCTCAGTGACCAGTAACAACTGCTCACCAAGGGCGACACCATTTAAAATAGCGCGACCATCGGCTTGTGACATATCTTGAAAACTTTGACCGTTATCTTCGCTTCGCAGCAGTGCGCCAGCATTACCAGTGATAAACAGTCGACCTGCTGAATCAGCAAAAAGACTGTTGAGGGTAGCAGACACCGGCAAATCAATTTGCTGCCAACTATCGCCATCATCCTCACTTAAAAAAACGTGACCGCGTAAACCCGCAGTCACAATACTGCCCTGTTCTGTGCGATGCACAGCAAACAAGGAGCCATTGTAAAATTCTTCTAAACGCTGCCAACTAGCGCCGGCGTCGTCACTTTTGGCCATAAAACCCGCTTCGCCCACCATGATGATTTGCTGATCGTTGACAATTAACCGATTAAAATGTGGCAACACCGACTCGCGTTCTAATAAATACATTTCAGGATCGGTTTCTTCTAAATCAGCTAAATATTCAGCGTCATCTGCTGAAACTAAGGTTTTGTGGAAGGTCGGTTGCCAAGACACTCCACCATCAGACGTCGTAAAAAACAGACCGTATGCGCCAATAGCCAAGCCTTGTTGCCGATTGAAAAAATAAATATCCATCAAAGGCTTATCTTGTTCTGGCAGGAATTGCTGCAGTTGCCAGTTTTTGCCACCATCTTGAGTATGTAAAATGGTCGCGTCGTGCCCAACCGCCCAGCCATACTGATCGTCTGTAAAATAGACCGAAGTAAGTAATGATTGAACAGGCACAGTAGCTTGTTGCCAGTTTTTGGCATCATTGCTCAGCAATATGTGACCACGTTGACCCACAGCTGCAAAACCTTGCTGCCCGACCTTAACCACATCAGTTAAGAGCGATTGGCTTGCCAACGGCATCATATAAGCCGCTTTAGGCGACATTTCGGTGTTTTCGTCTGCATCGCTGGCGTGTGCATAAGCACCCTGAACCAGGAACATCACGGCCAGACATCCGGTAAAAATTTTGTTATACATGAGCTGAGTTCACTCTGCTTAGCGCGTCAGTTAATTAAAATATAGCAGTGAATGACACTTGTCTTGTTAAAAAAAAGGCTGGCTACTAGCCAGCCTTGTTTCGAACTAAGTGTTATCGAGTACCTTCACGACGCAGCGAAGCTGGTGTGAAATCATTATCAGACAGGGTTACCGAGAAATCATACATCTTGTCTTCGTTATCTAAACCGATAGCGATATAACGACGAGAGTTCAAATCGTGATACACCTCTAAAGTACTCCAGTGCGTTGGCACTTCGTAGTAGTTCAAGCCATGAGCAACAGCAACACGATACAAATCACCACGGTTGTCATATAAATCCGCTACATGGATCTGCCAGCTGTCTTCATCAATAAAGAATACTCGCTTACCATAAACATGACGGGTACCTTCTTTTAAGGTTGCTTCAACCACCCACACACGGTGCTTTTCATAACGCACATGTTCTGGATTAATATGACCGGCTTGCAAAATATCGTCATACTTAAGGGTGTTGCTATGCAGTTTGTAATCGTTGTAGGCAATAAACATTTCCTGTTTGCCTTTTAACGTCCACTCATAACGATCTGGAGAACCGTTGAACATATCGAAATCGTCCGTGGTACGCAGACCATCTGACGCAGTACCTGGTGCATCATAAGCCACGTTTGGTGCGCGACGAACACGACGCTGACCGGTGTTATAAGTCCATGCTTGGCGCGGTGTTGCCACCTGGTCCATGGTTTCGTGCACCAACAACGCTGTACCCGCTAAACGCGCAGGTGAGTTTACGCTTTGTTTAAAGCGGAACAGGATGTTTTCCGCTTCTAATGCAGCCGGCGTCGCATCAGGATGTGAATACTTGAACATGATTTCTTCGTCAAAACCAATGATCGTGAAAGTACCATTCGACGTCGGTGCAGCTTGGCCACCATTACGAGAGGCGGCTACACCACGGTAACGTACAATGTGGTTCCAAACCGCCTCAACACCGTTAGATGGCACAGGGAACGGAATACCAATAGCGGCATTGCGTAAACCATTGCCCCCCTGCACTAACTCAGCACTACCAGCAATTTGTTTAGTTGCATCATAAAAGTACTGTGGAAAAGACGCACTACGGCGTGTTGGGTAGATATTCATTTTGAATGTATCAGGATACAAATCAAATAAAGCAATTTGGCCAGGGCTTAGAAACTGACGATATTGCTCAAGATTCGCTTTGCTGATAGTAAATAACACTTTGTCATCAGCAAATGGGTTTGGATGGTGATTACCCGGGGTAAAACCCGCTGGAGCAGATTTAATACCACCAGTCCATTCCGGAATAGAACCATCGGCATTGCCCGCGCGTTCTGCGCCAATTGGCGTAAGATCTTGACCTAAACGGGCAACTTGATCAGCCGGTAATTTAGCCAGTGCATTACAGCTGAACACTAACGCTACAGCTGAAGCTAACAGGGTGAGTTTTTTCATAATTCGTGCTCGTCCCTTAAATAGAGTATTTAATATTGAATGAAATAAAATCGCGATCTGCAATGTTGTTTGTTGTACCAACACCATCCCAGAACCAGTTGTAACTGAGTTCACCAGACCATTTACTCAAATAATCGAAAGACAAGGCATAAGATGCCGACTTACGATCTTCAACAAACATAAACAGTGGGTCAGGTGTAATACCATTCACGTCATGTGATAACACTAAACGTTGAGATAAGTTCACCCCAGCAAACACGTTATTGTAATCAGCTTTTGCTAAGATCCGGTAACCCCAGGCTGACGCAGTTGGGAACGGGTTTGTTTCAGCACCATTTGATAAGCCAGTATGCAAACCATCTGACACGCCATTAGCACCAATTAACGGGCCACCGCTACGATCGGTGCTGGGCCCGTTTAAGCGCAATACGTCTTGGCTTGGCATATTGTTGATTCTGACACCACCGACTTCAGCCAACATCGTAAAGTTATCAGCACCTAACATTGGGCCAAACAAATGGGTTAAGGTGACTTGAGCTTGTGCGGTATCACGTAGGATATAACCTTGCGCATAGTTACCTGGTGTGGCTTTTACGCCAATGTCACGACCTAACTGAGAAATACCCGCTAAATCAGGACGTAAACCTGCATTGGCTAACTGCTCTGGCATACCCGCGTATAAAATCTCCACGTCATCAATTTGTAGAGGATCATCTTGACGGTAAGAAATCTCACCCGCTACAGAGGTGGTACCTAAGTTAGTGTTAAAACTAAAACCGTACAATTTGATATCTTCAGGGTATTCTAAGATGCCTTTAGAGAACGCTTGTAGATTTTGTACATTGCTGGCATCTAAGTTACCTGCGTTTTGTACCAAGTAACCAATATCAGCTTGAATAGCCGCTGAGCCAAAGTTAGAAGCAACACCGGATATAACAGGTACACGACTATGGTAGTTCATATAATACAGTGCAAATTCGGTATCACCCAAGCTAGGTGCAAAATATTCAAATTTAATACCGTACTGACCGCCATTTTCAGGCGTTAACTCACCCGCAGAGCCCGCTGGACGTAACGCCACTTTTGTTGGGTAGGCTAAGTATAATTGCGCTGCTTGCGCTGCACTGACTTGACCTGCGGCAACTGCAGCACCTAAACCATTTAAGTTTTGTAGCAAGAACGCCAGATCGATATCAGGGTTACCAGCAAAACCTAGCTGAATGTTTTGTGCATAACCACCACGACCAGCAAAGTCATTGGTTGAAAAATAAGTGCCTGGAGGCGGTAAATAACTTTCTTGCCAATCGTATTGATAGAACATTTCTGTCGACAGGTTTTCAGTTAAACCTATCGATACAGTAAACATACCCGTTGGAATAAAGGCTTCTTTTAAATCGGCGCCCGGTGCACGTAAAATACCTACGTCAACGGGTGTAATGTTTATACCGTGTGGAATGAAAGTACTTTCACCCCAGCTTAATACTTGATTACCTAAACGCACGGTCACCGGCGTCATACCGTCATTGAAAGAAAAGTTGCCATAGATGTATGCATCTAATAAGCGAATATCTTTACAGGCTAACTCGCTTGAACGATCGTCAGCGCATGGGTCAACACTAGCACCACTTAACGGATTGCTATAAGCAAAGTTACCGTTGTTCAGTGCAGTGTCGTAAAAATACATAAACCGGCCAAAAAAGCCGATGTTATCTTTAGTGATGGAAACTTCGTGTAAGCCTTTAAATAAGCTACTGAACATATCACCACGATCAAAATTCAAATTACCCGCATCACCGTTGCTTGAATAAGCACCTGGTTGAGCCCAGATATCAGCAGAGGGGTAAATCACGTTAGTGGCCGCGTTATAGCCTGTCCAATCAAAACGTGGATGGTTTACTTTCGCAATGGTATCCCAGTTGCGTTCTTCAGTACGCCAGCTGGCACCGTAAGAGAAAGTTGAATCGAAAACGATATCAACATCACCTAAGCTAAAGGATGCTGCCTGTGCAGGTGCATAGGCGAGCATGAGCAGCGCGGCAGTGACACCCGCAGCTAATGGGCTTTTTGCAAAGCGGTTGGGACTTTTTAACATGTTGTTGTCTCCCCCCTGTCTAACAGGTTATGGTCTGTTCTTTTAGTTGTGATCTGTTTCTTATGCCCAAGCATAAGCAGACTCTTTCACTAAAATAATTACATCATTTTTGGGCGTTAGCAAGGCTTGCTACAGCGTAAATCTATTGATTTACATTCATTTTTTCGTTTTTTAGCCAATATGGCATGCGATTTGGTCAGACCACAGTTTAACCCATCAGGACAGACCAGAGACCAAAATCACCAAAGCATTGATTAATATAGAAATAACACAAATCAAATTAAGAATATTCAGCAGGCTATCGTTTGAAGTTATTACTCTAATTAATTTTCTCTAAGCTAAAGAAATCTCCGTTGTTGGTCAAGGTTAATCGAAATCGTCCTCGGATCCCCAATTGACTAATAAAAGGTTTAAAGTGCTTAAAAGCCAATTGGATACGTTCGCCACTGTCTGCAGTAACAATAACATAGCGTATTTCACCGCGGTAAAACTGCTGACACTTCTCAGTTGAAATAAAACCGGAGAACAGGTACTGGCGATTCATGGCAAGCTTTTGCTGACTTTTTCAAAGACATCATCCGATAAACCAGGCTGGGCCAACAATGCCGATAGCATGGCAATTAATTGCTGCTTTCGTACTTTATCATAACGTCGCCAAGACAATAATGGCGTCAATAAACGCGCGGCTAATTGTGGATTGACCGGATCTAATTTACTGACAACATCGGCTAGTAACTGATACCCCTTGCCATCTGCCCGATGGAATTGTTGCGGATTACGCTGTGAAAAGGCACTGTATAATGCGCGGATGCGATTTGGGTTTTTCCAACTAAACCAACTGCGCTCGGTAACTTGCTGCATCTTACTAAAAACATCATCACCTAGCGTAACGGCAACCAAATTACTATATTTATCCATAACTTGGACATTGGCATGATACTGTTGTGCAAATTGTTCTAACAACTGCGCTGCGCTTGGCAAGGCGGCCGCCTGCGCCGATTGCAACGCGGCTAAACGATCGGTCATATTGTCAGCCTGCTGATAATGCTGCGCCACCCAATTCTCCCCCTCTGTAGTCAAGGCTAAATAACCTAAACAGCGCCGCTTTAAAGCACGCTTTGCTACCGCCTGCTCACTGTATTGATAAGGCTCGCGAGTGATTTGCTGATAACAAGCAGCAAAGTCGGCCTGTAAACTTTTCGCTATCTGCTGCTGCAGCAAGGTGAGACATTGCAATAAGGCTGCTACCGGGATCTCATGATATTGCCCTGCCAAAGTATCAAAATCAGGCAAGGTTAATAGCTCTGCCGTTAAAGCCAGATCGGCTAACGGCTTTAGCAACCAGCCACGAAATACCGCGATTAATTCAGCTGATAACACGGGTGTTTGCTGCTGTTTTATCGCTTCAGCAATTAATAACGACCAATATTGTTGCATCGCATCCCAACGCGCTAAACCATTACTGGCGCTGCTGGCAATCATTAATAAATCGGTTGCTTGATAACTAGTATGTAATTTTACCGGTGCTGAAAAATCTTCTAACCACACCACTAACGGTTGTTGAGGTATTTGATCTAATTTAAACTGTTGTTGCTGCTCAGACAGGAGTAATAGCTCAGCCCGAGCGGGAGTACCATCTTGATAGAGCAATTCGATCCGTACCGGGATCAGTAAAGGCAATTTCTCTGCTTGCTCAGCACTGGCAGGAGTAAATTGGCTAATATCTAACGTTAATTGCTGGTTTGTTGCATCATATTGCTGTTTTACCGTAAGCTCAGGTGTGCCGGACTGATTATACCAATGCCGAAACTGCGTTAAATCAATACCACTGGCATCTTGCATTGCTTGAACAAAATCATCGCAGGTAACCGCCTGGCCATCATGGCGTTGCAAATACAGCTTTAAACCTGCACTGAAGCCTGCTTTACCTAAAATGGTTTGCAACATGCGGATCACCTCGGCGCCTTTGTCGTACACCGTTACCGTATAGAAATTGTTCATCTCGATCACTTGCTCAGGTCGGATCGGATGCGCCATTGGGCTGGCATCTTCGGCGAACTGGGCGGTGCGCATAACTTTAACGGCATCAATTCGATTGAGGGTGGGTGAGCCCATATCTGCACTGAATTCTTGATCGCGAAAAACCGTTAAACCTTCTTTCAAACTTAACTGAAACCAATCACGGCAGGTCACGCGATTGCCCGTCCAGTTATGAAAATATTCATGGCCAATAATAGATTCAATATTAAAATAATCTAAATCTGTAGCTGACTGCGCATCCGCTAAAACAAATTTACTATTAAAAACATTTAAGCCTTTATTTTCCATCGCGCCCATATTAAAAAAATCAACAGCGACGACCATATAACGATCTAAATCATATTCCAAACCAAAGCGTGTTTCATCCCAGCGCATCGCCCGCTTTAGTGAAGCCATAGCAAACTCAGTTCGTGGTAAATCGCCCTTCTGCACATAACACTCAAGCAGCACTGAACGCCCTGAAGCGGTAACAAAGTTATCGCTAAGACAATCAAAATCTCCCGCGACTAAAGCAAATAAATAAGCGGGTTTGGGAAAGGGATCTTCCCAACGCACTACACGACGACCATCAGATAAGGTTTGCTCACTGATTTTATTACCATTCGATAATAAAAACAGTAATGCCTGATTATCGGTGATGATGGTGGTGCTAAATATCGCTAGGACATCAGGGCGATCGGGATAATAAGTAATACGCCGAAAACCTTCCGCTTCGCACTGGGTGCAATACACACCATCGGCTAAGTATAAGCCCTCTAAAGCGGTATTTTGCGCTGGGTTAATTAGCGTAACAATTTCTAATTCACCCTCATCAGGGGCATTGCTTAACGTTAAACTATCAGCGGTAAGTTCGTACTGGGCAGCAGTTAAAGTTTCACCGTTTAACGTGATGCTCTCTAAAATTAATTGTTGACCATCTAACACCATTTTACCTGGCATATTACGCTTAAAACGCAATATAGACGTCACCCGAGTTGCCGTGGCAGCTAGTTCAAAGGTTAAATCAATGGTACGAATAGTAAAACAAGAAGGTTGATAGTCTGCAAGCCGTTTGGGTTGACGATGTAAAGTGTCGTTCATAAAAAATCCTGTGTTGAAGTCGCTGTTCAATAACAAAAACCTAAACAAGATCTGATGCGGCTAACTCAGTCGGGCGGCTTTTCGCCTTTTTCCTAAAATCGTTACTTATCACCACAAACCAGCCTGAGGCTAGATTATGGGATAAGTAAAACAAAGCCCTTATCGCCATAACGAGACGTTAGCATTAAGATCATCAGCTTCAGGCGTTTAAGCATCAGCGAAGATAGTAAATATAATGAATTTAATTTGCCAATACGCGTTCAACCACTGATTTAGGAGGCGTCAGTTTTAGGATTTTTATGCCCATGTAAGCATAAATTACGGCCAATATTGGGTTAATTAAATTAAAGAACGCATAAATAAAGTAATCCAGTGGGTTCACATTTAATACACCGTGCATATAAGCACCGCAGGTGTTCCATGGGATCAAGGGGCTGGTGATCGTGCCACCATCTTCTAGCGCTCGAGATAAATTTACGGGGGCCAAATTACGCCGTTGATATTCCTCTTTAAACATCCGCCCAGGCATCACAATCGAAATATATTGATCTGCCGTTAAAATATTGGTTGCTAAACAGGTGCCCATGGTACTGACTATCAATGAACCACTGCTGCGAGCTAACTTTAAGATGGCTTCAACAAACTTGCGTAGTAAACCGATGTGTTCAACCACAGCGCCAAACACCATAGCACTAAAAATTAACCAAATGGTATTGAGCATGCTGGCCATACCGCCGCCACTGAGTAAGTCATCCATACTTTCGTTACCGGTAGAGATAGAGAAGCCGGCGAATAAAGTTTGCCAAATGATTTTAAAAACAGCCACGGCGCGCGGTAAATCATCCGATGCTAAACGGCTCAGGAGATCATCTTGAAATAATACCGCCCACACACCGCCCAACAAGGCACCAATGAAGACGGTAGGAAATGCGGGGACTTTTTTGATCGCCATGACCAACAGCACTAATAACGGTACTAATGACCATAAACTAATATTGAATTGTTGCTGTAAGATGTTACTAATGTCAGTGATATGCTGGAAATCCGCAGAAACATCGCTGTTAAAGCCAATGATCACAAAGCCAAACAGCGCCAGAATAATACTCGGAATAGTCGTCCACAACATATGACGAATATGCTCAAAAAGATCGGCACCAGCCACCGCAGGAGCAAGGTTGGTCGTTTCACTTAAGGGCGAAATTTTATCGCCAAAATAGGCCCCTGACACAATAGCACCAGCCGCAATAGCGGGAGACAACCCTAAGCCACTTGCTACACCAATTAAGGCGACACCAATGGTAGCGGCCGTTGTCCAACTGCTGCCGATACTCATGGCAACGATGGCACACAGCAGGCAGCTGGCGGCATAAAACCAAGAAGGATTTAAAAGCTGCAAACCATAATAGATTAAAGTGGGAACCGTGCCCGATAATAACCAAGTACCAATTAACGCACCTACCGCCAATAAGATCAACACCGCGGCTAAGGACACCGAGATGCCTTTGACGATCGCTTGTTCGATGCTTTGCCAATGGTAACCGTTTTTCAAACCAATTAAGGACGCGACTGCTGCGGCAATGAATAACGCAATTTGATTGGGCCCGTATGAGGAATCATCTTTAAACAAATAAACCGAACAACCAAGTAACGTAATTAATACCACCATGGGTATTAACGCATCTAACATACTGGGGGATTTTGGCGCTGCCATCGTTATAAGGCCCTTTTATAATTATTATGGTGTCTTTTTTGTAACATAAAAGAAAGGCGGTAAAAACCGCCTTTGGCTAAATCATGTTTTATTTTTTAGCGACTTGGTTTAACTGTATCCAATCAACAGTAATATGCGCCGCCTCTTCTAAAAACGGATCCAATTTAGATAATAACTCTGGGGCATCATCTACTGAGGTCACCGCAGGTAACGCTAAACGTTTTAACCGTTCATTTGTACGCGCTAGCGCACGCGCTTCATCCGCTTCGCGTTTGGCGATACGCTCTGCTTTGTTCAACGACACACTTTTCTCATCTTTTTGCTGTTGATACTCGGCAATATCGGTTAGCAAATACTGAAATTCCGTTTCTTTGGCTAAGCGCTGTTGATGTTTTTGCTGCAAAATCGGCACTTGTTGCTGAATACCCGTAGACCCTTGATATTGCGCAGGCGCAATGGCATCCCAAGGTAAGGCATATTCTTCTTTGCTTTCACCCCACTCCGCTGGATCTATTGGCGATGGGAAGGTGATGTCAGGGATCACACCTTTGTGTTGCGTACTGCCGCCATTGATCCGATAAAACTTGGCCATAGTGTATTGCACGCTACCTAGTTGTTGCTCAAACATATCATAGATGCGACCAATACCACGATGCTGCTGCACCGTACCTTTACCAAAGGTTTGTTCACCTATAATAAGAGCACGGCCATAATCTTGTAACGCCGCGGCAAAAATTTCTGAAGCAGAAGCGCTATAACGATCGACCAATACGGTTAAGGCGCCGTCGTAATAAGATACGCCATCGCTGTCCCCATTTAAGCCAATTTTGCCATCACCATAACGGATTTGCACCACTGGGCCACGATCAATAAATAAACCGGTTAATAATGTGGCTTCTTGTAAAGAACCACCGCCATTACCACGTAAATCGATAATAAGCGCATCCACTTTTTGTTCATTGGCCTCTACCAGAAGCTTTTTCACATCTTCTGATAAATTGTTGTAAAAACCAGGAATGTTAATGACACCGATTTTACTTTGTAACTCGCTTAATTTAGGGGCCAGTATTTCAAATTTGGCTGCTCGATCTTCTAAACGAATTTTATCACGAACAATCTCAATCACTTGTGTTTGGCTGTTCGCTTCGCTGCCACCCAATACTTGTAAACGTACTTTACTGCCTTTGGGCCCTTTGATCAGATCGACCACATCATCTAACCGCCAGCCTACGACATCAACAAAGTCTTTCGCTTCCTGTGCGACACCGACAATACGATCCTTTGGCTTAATTTTCTGTGTTAAGTCAGCAGGACCACCGGGAACTAAGCTTTGAATGACGGTGTAATCCTCGTCTGCTCTTAATACCGCACCAATACCTTCTAGCTGTAAGTTCATTTCTTGTTGGAAACGTTCAGCATTACGAGGTGATAAATATGAGGTGTGCGCTTCTACAGCACGGGCAAAAGAGTTCATCACAATTTGAAACACATCTTCACTTTGTGTTTGTACTAAGCGTTTTTGCGTGTTTTTATAACGCTTAGTCAGGATCTCTTTCGCCTCATCAACGGTCTTACCGGTGAGTTTAAGATTTAACAAATCAAACTTGACGCGTTGACGCCATAACTCGTTCAATTCATTTAAATCGGCTGGCCAAGCAGCATCTTCACGATCGTAAACGTACTCATCGTTGACAGCAAAATCGTAATCTTGCGCTAACTGCGCTAACGCAAAGTCAAAACGCTCAAAACGGCGCTGTTGCGCCAAATTAAACATGTCAAAAGCAAACGTTAAATTGCCACGATTAATGCCATCATCAAATTGATTACGGTATTGCTCGAAATCAGCAATATCTGACGCCATCAGGTGATTGCGATAATAATCGAGATTTTTTAAATAGAGGTCAAAAATTCGTCCCGACAACGCATCATCCAATTGCACAGGCAAATAATGCGATCGCGTGAATGTTGCTGCAATGCGCTTACTCGCTGTGGCATGTTGAGCTGATTGGCTAATAACCGGTAGCGCACTACTGTCGAGTGGCTCAGGTGTTGTTGCTGTTACGCCTAAAGCTAAAAATAAACCAACCGTTATCAGGGATAATTTCTTCATAACACTCTCTATATTCGTCAAGCTTTGTACAAGCTATCCTGACGTGTTTTGATGATCATGCCAGAACCAAGTTGCACCGTTACATCCGGTAAATTCACTTCAGTTATCGTGGCGTGCATCGGTGACGAGCCTAATTTAACAAGCACTTTATCACCTGTCGCTAACTGCGTCGGTTCAACGGTTGTTAACGTGACGGCAACGGGCGCAACGTCAATTGTGGCTTTTACAGGTGTCGCTTTTGCTGGCACCTTCTGAGCCTTAGAGACGCGTTCTGCCATTTTGTTCGGTCTTTTTTTATCAACACCGGCAGCAACAGGTTTGGCGACGTTTTGCTTAGCACGTTGCTCTTGCATTTTAGCTTTACGCTTCTCAGCGGCTTTTTGTTTACTTTCAGCTAATAATTTTGCGGCATGCTCAGCTTGTTGTGCATCAATTTGCTCTGCAGCTTGACCGTCAAGGTCAACGCGACTAACGCCTTCTTTTACAGATTCAAGGTAACGCCAGCTTAAGGTATAAACTCTTAACGCTTGACGTAATTGGGTTTTACTCACTGGGCTATCTGCAGCAAGCCGTGCAGCTAAATCCTGAAAAATACCTACTTTCAGAGGTTTAACTTGTTGATCAGCAGCGAAACACAATGGGAATTCACTGACTAAATACGCCAGTACATCTTTCACATTGGCCAGTTTTGCATGTTCGGCAGTAGGTAGGTCTGTTGCTTCAACTAGCTCAGCAGGGGAATTTGTCATTCAGGATTCACTCTTCTTCATCATCTTGTTCAGCAAGCAGTTCTGCTATGCCTTCATCTATTTGTTGTTGGACAAAAGATAGCGCCCAACCAACCAACTCGTCTTGATCTACATCCAATAAAATAGTGTCTCCGCGCAATTGTTCCCACAATTGCGGCATCAAAAACGCTATTTCTACTGATGTTAGGGTGTCGGGTAAAGCATCCCAGACAGCGTGAGCAATAGCATTAAACTTATCTGCTACTAGCTCTTCTTCGCCATCCCAGTCACCGACTTCATCAACTTGCAGTAAATAATCCTGCACAGATAATAAATCTTTCATTAAACCTGAGCCAAACGTTGTTCAAAAATGTCGACTAACTGACCCAGATAATCTTCATCAATGTCATCAAAGCGGTTTAGTAAAGGGCTATCAATATCGAGTACCGCAATCACGATACCATTGTGCCGCACGGGTAAGACAATTTCTGAATTACTGGCAGCATCACAAGCGATATGACCCGGGAACTCGTGGACATCTGCCACCCGTTGAATAGCGCCTGTGGCCACACAGGTTCCACAAACACCTTTACCCACGGCAATGCGCACACAAGCCACTTGCCCTTGAAACGGGCCTAAAACTAATTCACCTTCGCGCATAATATAAAAGCCTGCCCAATTGAGATCGGGTAAGCCATTAAACAACAAGGCACTGAGATTAGCCATATTGGCGATCAGATCAGATTCGTGCTCTAACAAGCCACGTGCTTGCTCTAGCAATAAACGGTAATTGGCGCTTTTCTCGCTCGACATACTTCTTATCAAATTCAGGTTACACTAAAGGCCATACATTACTTGTTTTAAGCGTTAATTTAAACCTTTTTTAGCTTAAACCACGCAGCCAGAGCGCGACATTCAGCGCGGAAAGCTTGGTTTGCTGCTTATTTCAACAGCCTTGCCGTATTAAACGACAAAACTATATGGATTTGCCGGATACAAGCATTGTGGCGCTTGTGGTTGATGGCTAAAGCGTCGCGTATCTTTGTAAGGCAACTTCATAAAGCCACCGACGCCTTCACCACTGATTAAAGCAACTTTACTTAAAATACTTTGTAGTAAGGCATTAAACTCGCGTTCAGCGGTAGGATCGAGTAAGCGGTAATAGCTATGCACTTTCATATAAAGTGGCGCTACCTCAAAGATAATACAACCGGTATGTCGAATTAAGTTAAGCCGAGCAATATCATCCATAATCGCATCAGGCAACACCAATTGCTCATCCGGATCTTTACCATCTTCAAAGTAAGAATGTTGCTTGCTGGCCTCTTCTAAACTGATCACCGGGGCTAATTGATAAGGAATGACGCTATTCTCCGCCGGAATAAAAGGCAGCTGAGTCGACTCACGACTAATATGAATGGTGTTGCGGGCATTGAATAAACACGCTTTGAAGATACCAACTTTGCTGATCGCGCGCGCTAAAGTCACCACATTATTAACAGCTAATGCAAAGGCTCGCGCCAACTTATCATTGTACAAGTTTAAGCTACAATCGATATAAACCCCATTAGCTTGCCAGTGGATCGCAATACCGCCTACCACCGGATAACGGGCTAAACGGCTGACTGCCGCAATAAAGGCTTTTTCTGTCTCGCCCATACCTTCTAAATAATTTTTATAATATCGCTCGAGTTGCACATCATCGACATAGCCAATATCCTTATCTTCATTGTGCTCCCGCAAAAACGATTTACGTGAAGAGTAAACCACTGTGTCTAATTCACGCTGTTGATCGCTTACCCACACCGGTAACAAAGGATCATCATTAAACAATGGCAGCTCTGGTAACACTAAGCGCTGCAAACGGGCCATATGCTGTAAAAAATAGTCCCCTGCTTGTTCGCGTAATGTTAAATCATCGGACAACATACCATCGAGCATAGTGGCAAATTCGAGCGGTAAACCAAGACTTCTAGCCGGAATCGCTTTACGACCAAAGCGGCTAGGTTGGCCGGATGCTAAGGCATATAGCGTGCTGGCAACACCTTGCTCATCAAAACGCGGGCTAGATAACTGCCCCGCACGTTGCTCAGGCCCAGTGAAATATACATCCCCCATTCGAGCATTCGAATTCTGTAAGTCTGCCGACATCAGTTGCATCACATTATTGGATAAGTAATGTCCTTCATGATCAAGTTGTGCAAAAACGGATGAGCCCCAATCAATTAAGCTTACGAGGCCGCTTTCCTCATCAAACACCAAATTAGACGGTTTAACATCGCCATGGACAATCGGTAAGGCTTCACCGTCTTTTTGATTACGTCGTAAATGCCAGAGTAAATCGGCTAATTGTCCGGCAATAGAAATGATGAGTTTTACCGGTAAACGCCCATGTAATAAGCTATATTGCTCCAGATCGATACCGGGAGCCCGCCCCATCATTAAGATCCCCTGCTTTTTAATCACCTGATAAGTGACAAAAGGCGGCACTGCAGGATGATCGACCTGCGATAGCATAAAGGCTTCATCCGCTAAACGTTCTTGAATATGCTGCGGCAAATTGATCCGTGAGAATTTAAAAACATAAGGATGCTCATCAATACCAAAACCCGCAAAGGCAAAGCCATAAGCGCCCTTACCCAGTAAACTAATTTGTTGGTATCCCAGTTTCTCTAACTCATCAATACAAAGCGCCACCCAGTCTTTCAGCTTTTTCGCATCATTGGCATTTAAGAGGTAAATAGACTGCTCTTCGGGGATATAAAAGTTACGTAGATTACGATCTTGCATCATAGCCCTGCCGTTGACTTGCTACGCAACATTTGTGCACTGATATCAAAATACCAAACAAACTCAGTACCATCTCTTGGATTCACAATCGTCATCACGTCATAAGGCGTGTCATCCTGCCAAAGCAACGCTTGTGCTTGAATATCAAAACCATGCATTTGGATAAAAGTATACAACTCAGTTGTACTGGTAGCTTGAAAAGCTGAAGCAGTACTTTTACCGTCGCCACTTTGCCAGATAGCCGCCATTAAGCTGTCTAACACCTCTTGATGATATTCGCCCTGTGTCTGTTGCTGACTTTCCAAATGACAAAGCATGGCACCGTAATGACCATTAAGGCTGATATAGTTTGTTTTTAAAATTTTGTCACTTTGTAACAAGCAATCTTGCCATTGCTGCTGTTTGATAGCATCAAACATTGCTGTCGATAACACGCGTTCCGTCATGGTATGAGGCTGGTAAAACGAAGTACTTATATAATGCTTACGTAACGTGGCTAATCTAGCGGGATCAGGGCCTTGCTCTATATCCGCAATTAAACTTTTATATTGCAAATTGGCTTGTGCCAAACGTTGCTGTTGCAGCGGATCCAGCGCGTATGTGCTGACTTGACTACATCCCACGATTTGTAACATCAAAACAACCCATAAAGTTCTTGCTGCGCGACAAACTTGCATAAACATTGTTATAGCCATATTGGTGATCATTCGACAATAGTATGCAACTATTTGACTGGCAATTACTAGTCAACTCGTACCGACATAGCAAATGGATCAATTCATAAAACACGTTGCACAAGACTCACTTTGGCGATTTTTAAAGCAAAAATGCAGCAAAAAAAGGGCATATTATCAATCATGTTTGCATTAATGGTGCCAGCTACGTAATTAGTTAACATCTGGTTTCAGCAAAATTAAAAAATATAAATCTGATCCTTGCAACTGTCTACAGCGTTTCTATTGCGACTTTTATGTCTAACCTAAAGCTAAAAGGAAAAATTATGAAACTCTCACGTATGATCACAGGTTCGTTATTAGCAACATCATTATTTTTTGTCGCACAAGCGCACAACCATGGCATGAAAGCAGATATCGTTGATACTGCCGTTGCTGCTGGCAATTTCACCACTTTAGTCACTGCAGTAAAAGCGGCTGATCTTGTAGATACGTTAAAAAGCGAAGGCCCATTTACTGTATTCGCACCAAATGATGCCGCATTTGCCAAAATCCCTGCTGCAGATTTAAATGCGTTAGTCGCAAATAAAGAAGCGCTTACCAGCGTTTTAACTTACCACGTAGTCGCTGGCAAAGTGATGGCTGCTGATGTTGTAAAACTAACTAAAGCAACGACTGTACAAGGTCAAGATTTAGCCATTGAAGTAAAAGATGGCAAAGTTTATGTCAACGGCGCGCAAGTAATTGCTACAGACATTAAAACAAGCAATGGCGTGATCCACGTGTTAGACACTGTTGTCATGCCAAAAATGTAATTAATCCTTTCTTATCAAAAGCCCACTTTTTAGTGGGTTTTTTATTGTTTAGAATAGTGAATTAACCATGCAGCAAACAATATTTACGACTGCAAAAACACGCAAATGCGACTTAACTGATGCTTTTTCCAACAACTAGCCACAACTCAAGCCATACCTCGTGCAGCAACAACCACTGAGTTGCTAATGAAATGCTTTTTAACCACATAAAAGCACGGTTTTATCTCTTAAATTTTATAAGAAAGCCATTGTTAATACCGTGGCCATGCTTGGAAGCGTTTTGTCATTGATACTGCACGCGTGATTAGAGCGAACCCAGAGATTGGGCGGTACTGAACACACGTTCAGAAGGAAGGTGTATTAACGCTGAGTTTTGAGTTTTGAGTTTTGAGTTTTGAGTTTTGAGTTTTGAGTTTTGAGTTTTGAGTTTTGAGTTTTGAGTTTTGAGTTTTGAGTTTTGAGTTTTGAGTTTTGAGTTTTGAGTTTTGAGCATGATGGTGACGTCCCGTTAAAAATTTGTCTAACGGCGTACTTCGTTACTCGGAACAATTCGAGCTAACTGCTTTAATTGCCTTTTACTATTCTTAAGTACCAAATCGCATGGCGACAAATTCCTCAGGAACGAATTTGGACTGCCGCAGGCAGGTCGCGAAGCGATGCAGGCCAAGGATGGCTTTGCTCAATGCCACCAGCGCCGCGAGGCGCTTCAACACAAAAAGGCTTACCCGTTAGGATAAGCCTTTTGCTTGAATGAGGTGCCTTCATGCCCTTCGCAGAGCGAAGGGCGTTCAGCCGGCGTCAAACCAAACTGTTGGCTTGTCGTCTCCCGGCTTCACCGTACTACTTTGCTCACCCCTTGCCTGGGGTTCGCCGCTGCGCGGCCAGCTAAAGCTGTCCAAAAACGTTCCAGACGTTTTTGTCGCATGGTGTCGCCCGGCTCGAGCAGTGCACCGGCTAGGGTATTTCAACCAATAAAAAAGCCCCACTCTTGCGAGTAGGGCTTTTCTATTGAATGAGGTGCCTGGCGGTGTACTACTCTCGCATGGCGAATGCCACACTACCATCGTCGCAGCTGCGTTTCACTTCTGAGTTCGGAATGGAGTCAGGTGGTTCCACAGCGCTATTGCCACCAGGCAAAAACTTGTAGGGAACACGTTTTAACGCACTTTAGTGCTGCCCGTTAGGGTCAAATCCATGGAAGGATTTGATAAAAACGTGTTCCAATATTCGGCAATCTGATAAGTAAATTCACACTGTATTCTTTTCTTAAAACATCTTGGGCGTTGTATGGTTAAGCCTCTCGGGCAATTAGTATGAGTTAGCTTAACGTGTCACCACGCTTCCACACCTCACCTATCAACGTTGTGGTCTTCAACGACCCTTTAGTAGACTCGAAGTCTAAGGGATGACTCATCTTGTGGCCGGCTTCCCGCTTAGATGCTTTCAGCGGTTATCCGTTCCGAACGTAGCTACCGGGCAATGCCATTGGCATGACAACCCGAACACCAGCGGTTCGTTCACTCCGGTCCTCTCGTACTAGGAGCAACTCCACTCAATCATCCAACGCCCACGGCAGATAGGGACCGAACTGTCTCACGACGTTCTAAACCCAGCTCGCGTACCACTTTAAATGGCGAACAGCCATACCCTTGGGACCGACTTCAGCCCCAGGATGTGATGAGCCGACATCGAGGTGCCAAACACCGCCGTCGATATGAACTCTTGGGCGGTATCAGCCTGTTATCCCCGGAGTACCTTTTATCCGTTGAGCGATGGCCCTTCCATACAGAACCACCGGATCACTATGACCTACTTTCGTACCTGCTCGACGTGTCTGTCTCGCAGTTAAGCTGGCTTCTACCATTACACTAACCGTACGATGTCCGACCGTACTTAGCCAACCTTCGTGCTCCTCCGTTACTCTTTAGGAGGAGACCGCCCCAGTCAAACTACCCACCAGACACTGTCCGCAATCCCGATTCAGGGACCTACGTTAGAACATCAAACATACAAGGGTGGTATTTCAAGGACGGCTCCATCAGAACTAGCGTTCCAACTTCAAAGCCTCCCACCTATCCTACACATGTAGGGTCAATGTTCAGTGCCAAGCTATAGTAAAGGTTCACGGGGTCTTTCCGTCTAGCCGCGGGTATACGGCATCTTCACCGCAATTTCAATTTCACTGAGTCTCGGCTGGAGACAGCCTGGCCATCATTACACCATTCGTGCAGGTCGGAACTTACCCGACAAGGAATTTCGCTACCTTAGGACCGTTATAGTTACGGCCGCCGTTTACCGGGGCTTCGATCAAGAGCTTCGCTTGCGCTAACCCCATCAATTAACCTTCCGGCACCGGGCAGGTGTCACACCCTATACGTCCACTTACGTGTTTGCAGAGTGCTGTGTTTTTAATAAACAGTTGCAGCCAGCTGGTCACTGCGACTCTCCAATGCTTACACCGCAAGGGCTTCACATCAAAGAGCGTACCTTCTCCCGAAGTTACGGTACTATTTTGCCTAGTTCCTTCAGCCGAGTTCTCTCAAGCGCCTTGGTATGCTCTACCTGACCACCTGTGTCGGTTTAGGGTACGGTCACCAATACCTGAAGCTTAGAGGCTTTTCCTGGAAGCATAGCGTTAGCAACTTCATCACCTTAGTGACTCGTCTCGTGTCTCAGTCTTAAGAAACCGGATTTTCCTAGTCTCTCAACCTACACACTTTCACGCGGACTACCAACGCCGCGCTTGCCTAGCTTTCTCCGTCCCCCCATCGCAGTATTGGCCGGTACAGGAATATTAACCTGTTTCCCATCGACTACGCCTTTCAGCCTCGCCTTAGGAGCCGACTCACCCTACCCTGATTAGCATGGGATAGGAACCCTTGGTCTTTCGGCGGGGAAGTTTTTCACTCCCCTTATCGTTACTCATGTCAGCATTCGCACTTCTGATACCTCCAGCATCCTTCTCAAGACACCTTCGCAGGCTTACAGAACGCTCCTCTACCACTTGCACATAATGCAAGTCCGCAGCTTCGGTGAATGATTTTAGCCCCGTTACATCTTCCGCGCAGGCCGACTCGACTAGTGAGCTATTACGCTTTCTTTAAAGGGTGGCTGCTTCTAAGCCAACCTCCTAGCTGTCTATGCCTTCCCACATCGTTTTCCACTTAATCATTACTTTGGGACCTTAGCTGGCGGTCTGGGTTGTTTCCCTTTTCACGACGGACGTTAGCACCCGCCGTGTGTCTCCCGAGTAGTACTCATTGGTATTCGGAGTTTGCATGGGGTTGGTAAGTCGGGATGACCCCCTAGCCCAAACAGTGCTCTACCCCCAATGGTATTCGCTCGAGGCGCTACCTAAATAGCTTTCGAGGAGAACCAGATATCTCCGAGCTTGATTAGCCTTTCACTCCGATCCACAAGTCATCCCCTAATTTTTCAACATTAGTGGGTTCGGTCCTCCAGTTAGTGTTACCCAACCTTCAACCTGCTCATGGATAGATCGCCCGGTTTCGGGTCTACACCCTGCAACTATTCGCCCAGTTAAGACTCGGTTTCCCTACGGCTCCCCTATTCGGTTAACCTCGCTACAGAATGTAAGTCGCTGACCCATTAT